>NC_007796.1:2577991-2900240 GCF_000013445.1 Methanospirillum hungatei JF-1 | reverse complement strand
AATTACAATCGGGATGTCTGGTGTAGCCTGCTGTCTCTCTGGCAGAGCCATTCTGTGTATCTGAAGATCACGCCAGAGCAATGAGGCTGCAGGAACAGGAACCGCGAGAAGATCCCTGCGGTTTATGGTGATTCCTGGTGTTTCTTTATCAGGGAAGTCAGTCTCCTTTTTTCCGAGAATTTTGGAGATGCCGATCGCAAAAAGAGTAAGTGCCTGAAGGGCCGTGGTTTTTCCTGAATTATTCGGGCCGATAAAAACCACCGGGTCTCCAAGAGGTATCGTCACATCATCGAATTTTTTGAAATTCCGGATAGTGAGTGATGTCAGTGTCATTGCTAGGAAAGACTTATGGTATATATGCTTAACACTGAAGGATATTTGATTTTCCCCCACCACTTGAGGATTGAAAAAAGGTTGATTGATAATTTCTGACAGCCGGGTTACTGCTCTATCGTTATTACCAGACTGTCACTGACAGGGATCAGGTCGACACTGGCTCCTGCAACGGTATAGGAGAGCTGGGGAATTACTGAACCTTCAGGCACTGCAATCTCTTCTCCATCGACGGTAATCATGGCCGGAACAGATGTAAGACTCTCTTTTGGTAATGCCTCGATTGCCTGCATGAACCCTTTTGCCTTCCCTCTGAGCTTCGGGCCGATGATACCCATGTCAAACTTCACCCCGCTGACTACCTGTGTCAGTTCAGGCATACCGGTCTTCCAGGTAAGGGTACAATTAGATGCAGTGCTTGCATCTCCTGCATCATCAACTGCAAGAGTGGTATATACGGTCACATTGCCGAGCGGTGCATTCAGGGCAAGGCCTTTGTCATGCTTGTACCGTCTTATCTCGGAGATGACCTGAACCAGGATCTCACCAGATCTGACTGCTTCTTCATCTTCATAGGAGAATGTTACCCAGGGTTGCTGATGAACAGAACTCTCCTCCATAAAGGACCAGACTTCTTCTGCAAAATACGGGGTAAAGGGTGCAAGCATCCGGCAGATTGCATCCATGGATGTCCGGATTGCAACACAGGCCCCGTCACGCGTATCAGAATCCGAGTACAGCCTGCCCTTTACGATCTCGATATAATTGTCTGCTAGAACATCCCATGCAAACTCCCGTATCGCTTTCAGAGCCTTGTCAAACTGGTAGGTTTCAAGGGATTCTGATACATCCCGGACGGTCTGGCTTAATTTTGTTAAAAGCCATCGGTCTGCGAGAGCGGTTACCTGTGCATCAGCCTTGTATTGGGCCCGGTCAAGCTGCATCAGGGCGAAGCGTGAGATATTCCACATCTTGGTAAGGAACCGGTTTGCCGCGACCACGTCATTCCAGTTAAACTGGATATCTGAGCCGGTGGCAGCACCAAGAGCAGCCCATTGACGGAGTGAGTCAGCACCGTACTGCTCTAGAATCTCTTCAGGGACGGTAACATTGCCCCTGCTCTTACTCATCTTAAATCCGTCTTCTCCGAGAACCATCCCGTTTACCAGGATCTGCTCCCAAGGTTTGCCACCGGTGAGGGATACTGCACGAAGTATCGTGTAAAATGCCCAAGTCCGAATGATATCATGGCCCTGTGGACGAATCTGTGCGGGGAACAGGGGAGGCACTTTTTGTGTTCCATCCCAGCCGGTTACGTGCATCACCGAGATGGAAGAGTCCATCCAGGTATCAAGGACATCAGTCTCAGGGATATAGTTCGAGCTGCCACATTTCGGGCATGGCCGCTTTGGTGCATCAACCGTCGGATCAACGGGCAGTTCGCTCTCCTCCGGGAGGATGATCTCACCACAGTCCTTACAGAACCAGACCGGGATGGGTGAAGCAAAGATCCGCTGCCGTGAGATACACCAGTCCCACTCCATCTGGGAGATCCAGTTCTCCATCCGGAGAAACATATGCTCGGGGTACCATTTGACCTCTTTTGCGGCTTTTAATGCGGCTTCATGCGGGATCCTGACAAACCACTGATGCTCGGAGAGAATCTCAATAGGTGTCTTACACCGCCAGCAGGTCCCGACACGCTGCTCGAGTGGTTCCTGACGGAGCAGAATCCCTTCGGACTTCATATCGGCAAGAATAGCTTCCCGGCAGCTGGTGGTATCCATCCCCTCATACTTCCCGGCAATCTGGGTCATATGACCGGTCTTGTCTATTGCTTTTCTGAGCGGGAGATTATGGACCTTCCACCAGATGACATCCTGCTTGTCACCAAAGGTACAGATCATAACGGCCCCTGAACCAAAGGACGGGTCTACCGCTTCGTCACAGATGATGGGGACCTCATGACCGAACAGGGGCACTTTCAGGTGTTCGCCTTTTCGATCTTTATACCGGTCGTCATCAGGATGGACGGCAACTGCCACACAGGCTGCCAGAAGTTCCGGCCGTGATGTTGCGATCTCCAGTCCGGAGAAGTTGAAGTAGTTGAGTTTTGTTGTACGGTCGCTGTAATTGACCTCGGCAAATGCGATGGCGGTCTCACACCGTGGACAGAAGTTAACCGGATGGTCAGACTGGTATATCTGCCCTGCGTGGTACATCCGCAGAAATGAGAGCTGGGTCTTGCCGAAGTACTCCGGCATCATGGTGATGTATTCGTGGCTCCAGTCGATTGAAAAAGCCATCCTGCGCATGGATGCCCGCATCTTCCTGATATTGCCAATCGTCAGTTCACGACACATCTCACGGAACTTCTGCCGGTCAACATCATTTTTGGTGATCTTGTGGATCTCTTCAACCTTCACTTCGGTTGGAAGGCCATGGCAGTCCCACCCCTGCGGGAACATGACATTGTACCCCTTCATTCGCTTGTATCTGGCTAAAAAGTCGATATAACACCAGTTGAATGCATTTCCGATATGAAATTCCCCGGTTGGGTATGGTGGTGGCGTATCAATGACAAATTGTGGTTTTTCAGAACCTTCTTTAAAGTAGACGTCTTCATCCTTCCACGTCTGCTGCCATCGTGCTTCCACCTCACGATAATCATAGGTTTTGGGAAGTTCCCGCAAGACCCGAGACATTGCCCATACGTTTGAAGGTAAAGGGTAATGTAGATGATGGAATGTCAGTCCCTGATGTCTGGTGTTTAGGGCGTATGAAAAAGGAGAAGAGTTAACAGAGTGAGCCGATACCGCACGTGGGAATACTGTCACTGGAACTGTACCTGGATAGAGCTATCGGAGCGTAGGTATTCATCGCCTGCTCTTTCGCACGTTGAGCTTCCTCCTTTCTTCCCAGTTTCTGCAGGACCCGGGAATAGTTGTTCCAGATATCTGAGCCAAACATACCCAGTTTTATTGCATGGTCATAGGCATCAGCTGCTTCGTTGTACCTGCCAAGGGATGAAAGAAGATCCGCATACTCCGACCAGATTTCAGGCTGCGCATCGAGAAGTTTGAAAGACTGATTAAACGCATCAAGCGCTTCCGGGGTTTTTCCTGCCTTCTGAAGAAATGACGCATATGAAGCATATGCCCCGGCATCATCCGGTGCAAGGACCAGAGTCCGGTTCATCACATCGATGGCCTCTTTCGTCTTTCCAAGAGAGAAGAGGACATCTGCAAGTTTCTTGAGGATAGGGGCTGAATCCTTTTCAGCAAGGGCTTCATTATATATCACTTCTGCTTCGGTCAGCCGTCCAAGACCTGTAAGGACATCTCCGTAGGAGCTGAGAGTTTCTGAATCAAGTGTTCCAAGGGATTTCAGATCTGCATATGCATCGGCTGCGTACCTCATCTCACCGATGGCAGCAAGTCCTTGGGCTTGTTTTTTCAAGGAGGTAAAGTCAAGCCCCACTGATGTCCTGTTTACCACGGTCTGTTTTGGTCTTCCACCGGTGATGCTGTCCCTGATACTGGATGACCAGGGGATAACATATACATAGTCATACGTATAGGAGGTATTGGCACCAGGGAGTTCACACCAGCAGGTCGGATAGTACATGCCAAGAGAGTAATAGGTATGATCCGTGGTGATTGCTTTTGATGTATTTCCATCTCCGAAGTTCCATTTGACTGAATCACACTCTTCTCCGCCGGGGAAGGTAAAATATACTTTCAGAGGATTTTTTCCCTCGGTTGGTGCGTAGGTAGGTCCTGCTGATACCATGAATGTAAGACTAAAAATAAGTGCAATTATGAATGTAAATCTTCGTAAAATGTAACCAGTATTGAAATCCTGCATAGGAAAGTGACTCCTTCGTACCCATCGATGCCGGAGGTTATAGGGTTTCGGAAGGGCTCTGGATAGATTATATTGAGTGACTAGCTAAATACGTACCCTATGTTGCACACAGTGAGATGGATTGCATTTATTCTGGCGGTTCTTCTCCTGATAATATCACCCTATCTCCCGACCGGGGTTCCGGGACTCCTGGTTATCATTGCCGCCCTGTCTATATGGTTTAGAACAGCTGAAAAATGGCTCTCGATAGCACTCGGGTTCATCGGGGTGCTTGGTCTTATTGGAATCCTCCCGGTTTTTGTTTTATATGCTGCGATCCTCATTGTTACAACCAAGGAGCTGGTCTTCTCCCTGACGGGTGGGAAAACTATTGAATATGCCCTGTCGTTTATCTGTGCTCTTCTTATCACGGCATTTGTGATGGAGTATCTGGGAGAGCAATCCTGGCTTTCCGCCGTTGTCGGTGCAACGGTTTGTGTCCTCCTTCATTCAATCCTGGGTTCACAGAGAAATGCAACCGCCATTGAACTGGTGGTGGTGGCACTGGTTATGCTTCTTATTGAAGATCTTGAGTATGAGGCTGCATTTCCTCTAGTCGGAACCGCCGTTGTGATTGCCTTCGGGTTTAGTTATTTTGCCTACCGGCTGAAGACCGCTGACATCCCCGGGCTCTTCTCAGCTGCCCTTGTCGGGGTCATTCTCATCGTTTTTGCAGGGATATCGTGGTTCCTGATTATGCTCGCGTTTTTCATTCTTGGGGCGGTTGCTACCCGGTACCAGATGGATTATAAAAGGTCGCTCCATGTGGAAGAGGCGAAAGGAGGTGCCAGGGGATATGTCAATGTGTTTGCGAATGGCCTGGTATCTGTCTGCGCTGCTATTGGTTATGGTGTCACCCAGCACCCGGTTTTCATTGCGGCATATCTCGGGAGTGTTGCAACTGCTGCAGCAGACACCGTTGCAGGTGAGATCGGTGTATGTTCAGGCAAACCCCGCCTTATTACTACACTCCAGCCGGTCCCTGAAGGAACAAATGGTGGCGTCTCCTTTTTAGGAGAGGTAGCAGGACTTTTTGGCGCGATCTTTATATCAGCCTGTGGTGTGCTGCTCGGAGTCGCTGACTTTTCACTATTTGTCGCAGCAATGATCGGCGGATTTATCGGTACGAATCTTGACAGTCTGCTTGGAGAACTCTTTGAAAATAAGCATATGTGGGGGAATGCAGGAACCAATTTCCTTGCAACTTTGGGGGGAGCGATAATTACTGCCGTTCTCTGGGCAATACTATCCTTTTTTACCGGGTAAACCGGTTAAAGCCTGAAATGTCTTCCCTTTTCATCCCTTTCCCCTGATAAATCCCAGACAACATCAGTTGCATCCAGATAACACTCGTATTTGAAGATAAACAGGCTTGGTACGAGAAGAAACGTAACAAATCCAAAGACCAGTGCGGTAACAATTATCCCTTCCGGCCCGATGAGAGCCTGCCAGTCGGTCAGGGTATACTGTGAAAATACCTCCTGCTGCTGGGTCAGATTCATCTCAATGAACTGGGTAAACCGGCTCCCAAGAATCGCTCCCCACAGGAATGCTCCGAAGACGGATACGATTACTGCAATAATCCCGCTGACAACAAAAAACCAGATGGCGGTGATAATTTTAACTGTGACAAGTTCCATGCTCCGTTTCAGGGTGCCAAATATCTTTGTCCGCTCACATACCGCGACGTTGTCAATATAGAGTGAGAAGAGCAGAGCCGGAATGCCAATCCCCAGCATGAGCCCGGTCAGAGCAAAGGGATCACTCCCATATCCCATGATAGACAGAGGAACGCTTAGCAGGAGTGCTAGCACGACAACGAAACCAGCAAGGACTATGACCGGAAGAACAATCGGAAAATAACCCCGAAGGGCGACCGTGACCAGGATCTTCATGTTCTTCTCATCGGTTTCTAAATGATAATTGAGCACACTAAGAAAGAACGGGAATGCAATTGCGCCCAGCATGGCAATCTTTCCGGCAAGAAACATCCCGCCGGTGAACTCAAGCCAGATGACAAGGGCTGCAATACACCCCGCGTATATTCCCGGTATCCAGACGATCGGCCTTCTGAAGAGATGGCGCATCGTATTCTTGATGGTCAGGGGTAATACTGATAACATAATTTATCTGTCCCGTGGCATTGCGACGATCTCCCTGACCTGGAGATCGAAAAATCTCTGGGTGTGAGACGGTTTGATAACACAGACGGTATCGACTCCGCTCGCGGTCCCTCCAAGGGCAATGACCTCATCCGATACGCCGATAGCACCCTGGTCTGCCGCAATAAGGGTGCACTCAACGGCCACCTTCAGTCCAACCGCGATGATCCTGCGAAGTGCTTCTGCAACCGCTTCACTTCGCGATCCCCCGCTGACTTTGGGTGAGGACGAAAATGCGCGCTCCAGGCCTGACAGGACATGAGTGCCGGTAATTATCGTCACTCCGGCTTTTCTGAGGTCTGCTGCTAGGTCTGCATCAAACTCCCAAACTCCGGGGTTTGAAAAACCGACAACATGGGTTACAATCACAAGATGAAGGGGTGTTCCTTTCAGTTCTTCATATGCCACCCGTGCGGTCTCACCACTCGTGCTTGGCACGAGTATCGTGGAAATTCCAAGTTCCTGTGCACGTTCAGCACCAATCCTGATCGCATCCCTGGTGTTGGCTTCACCTGGTTTATCAAAATAATACACTTTTTTGGTGCAGTATCCCATACATACCTGTTAGTTCGCACTGGGATTTGAGGACCATCTATGATCACCCTCGCACTTGCTGGAAAACCAAACTGTGGCAAATCGACATTATATCGGGCAGCAACCATGGCACCGGCCGAGATTGCCAATTATCCGTTCACGACAATTGATGCAAACCGGGGGGTTGCCTATGTACGGGTTCCCTGCCCCTGTACCAGTCTTGCGCACCGGTGTGGCGTTTGCGCAGATGGGATCAGATATATTGCCGTCCACCTGATTGATGTTGCAGGCCTGGTGCCCGAGGCACATACCGGGAAGGGTCTTGGAAACCAGTTCCTTGACCACCTTCGTCAGGCCGATGCCATCATTCAGGTCATCGATGCTAGCGGTAGTACGGACATTGAAGGAAATCCGGATAATCCGGGGAGTCATGATCCCCTTGAAGAGATCCCCATGCTCAAGACCGAGATGGCGATGTGGCTTTTTGGGATCATCGAAAAGCATTGGCCAAAGATGCAGAGACAGGCCCAGTCTCGCTCATTCTCCATCTATGCAGGACTTGCCGATATCCTTGCCGGCCTCTCCATTCAGGAGGAACATGTGATGGAGGCAGAGCGTGAGGCAGGGATAGAGCTCAGGCTGACAGCATCCGGTGATCTGATTGAATTTTCAAAAATCCTGATGCGAAAAGCAAAACCGATGATTATCGCCGGTAATAAGGCAGATCTTGCCTCTCCAGAACTACTCACAAAGGTGAAGGATTCAGGTGCCATCCTGACATCGGGCGCAGCAGAACTCGCTCTCCGGACCGCTGCCGCATCGCATATGATCATCTATCATCCGGGTGATGCATCCTTCTCCATTCCTGACAAGGGAAAACTGAGCGATGCCCAGAAAGCAGGTCTTATGAAGATGAAGGCCTATATGGATGCACATGGCGGTACGGGAGTGCAGGAGATCATCAACCGGGCGGTCTTTGAGCTGTTGGATATGATCGTCCTGTATCCGGTTGAGGATGAGACGCATCTGACAGACGGTCAGGGCAGGGTTCTTCCTGATGCCTTCCTGATGAAGAAGGGATCAACCCCGCATGATCTTGCCTACCAGGTGCATACCGATATTGGAAAGGGATTTTTGTATGCAATCGATGCAAAGACAAAGATGCGGATTAAAGAGAGTGCAGTCTTAAAAGATGGCGATATCATCAAGATCGTCAGTACCGCAAAATAAATCCGCATCTTTTTATACTAATGAACTAATATAATGGATTACATATGGGCGGCGAGGTGTATCAGGCCCAGGTTTTAAAGAACTTCTTTGACACGATCACGGGTACCGACAGGAATCTGACCCGGATATACATGTGTGTCATCAGCCTTGCCAAGCTTCGTGGTGAAGACGTGGAGATGATCGGTCACCTGGTCGAGCAGTTAAAACAGAGTAAAGTAAAGAAGGAACTCTCAATTGACGTGCTTGATTATATGTGTGGCATCGCATCAGAGCTCGAGATTACCGCCGTGAAAACCGCGTTCGGCGTTAAGGATATCTCTGAGGTTGTCCAGGACTTTGACTCGGTCAGTCTGGACAGTCTGTAATCATTTTTGGGTTTTGAAACCCTGCATTTGTCATATCCTTAAATGTCCGCAGATCCTACATACTCGATATGAAGGTCTGTATCATGTGCGGTGGCGAGGGAACACGCCTCCGTCCGCTTACGTTTGAACGCCCGAAACCATGCATCTCAATCGTTAACAAACCTTCAATAGAGCATCTGGTATCCCATCTCTCAAACCTTGGATTTCATGATATCATCATCACCGTCGGGTACAAGAGCGATGCAATAGAGCAGGCGCTGGGAGATGGAGCCCTGTTCGGTGCTACCATCAATTACGTGTATGAGGAGACAAAGCTCGGAACGGCCGGGAGTGTGAAAAATGCCCGTCATCTCCTTGGTGAAAAGCCATTCCTGGTCGTCGGCGGTGACCACTTAACCGATATCAATCTCCTGGAATTTTACCGCGAACATCTCAAACACTCACCTATTATCACCATTGGGCTTATCAGTGTTGATGATCCCTCCGAGTATGGCATAGCCGAGATTGATGTGGATAACAGAATCCGACGGTTCAGGGAAAAGCCTGGTCCGGGTGAGATCTTCTCAAACCTTGCCTCAACCGGGATGTATGTCTGTTCTCCTGATATCTTTGATTACATTCCTGATGGGACCAAGTTCGACTTTGCAAAAAACCTCTTCCCACTGCTCATGGAAAAGGGCATGATCCTTGACGGATGGCTTGCACGGGGGAACTGGTCTGATGTCGGAAGCCCGGCATCCCTCCGGCTTGCAGAAAAATGGAAACTCCAGGAGATGAGCTATGCAAACATCTCCGGTGATATGGATATCAAAAACGCCCACATTCAGGGTCCGGTAGACTTTGGCGGATCCATCTATGTCGGGCATAACAGTCGGATCATCGGACCGGTTGCTATCGGGAGCGGGACATCTATTGGGGACAATGTCCTCATCGGGCCATACACATCAATAGGGAAGAACTGCATTATCCGGAACAATGTCCGCGTCCTCTCCTCTTCCTTCTATAACCGGGTGGTCATCGGGCAGGGAACGTCGGTGTCAGGTGCGATTATCGATAATGAGGCGATGATCGGTGACTCATGCAGCATTGAGCATGGGTCTGTCATCGGTCCCCGGACGGTTATCAGAAACCGGGTGACTGTTCACTCAAATACCCGCATCTGGCCGGATATGGTGATCCCTGATGGAACGACCGTGACCGAACATATGCTCAATGATTCCTATGATACGCGGTGTGAGGGATCCTGAGATTCAGGGACTACGGTCCCCACCCCTCCAAACCGGTGTGTTCCGGCAACAAGAGGATGGCGGGCATAGTCCATGATCTGGATGTCATCGATGGTTTTGAGGTTCATCGCTTTTGCCGTCCGCTCAAGACCAAGTTCCAGATTTTCCAGGATCTCGATGATATATGCCTCAAGAATCTTGATCCCGAGTCTTCTTGCAGCGACCGCCCGGTGATGCCCGTCGACCAGGATAAGACGGCCCGGCTTTTTTATCACGATGACCGGTTCAGCAAGTCCTTTTTTAATCTCATAAATCCTGCCTTCGAGTTCGTCCATGTAGATCCGAGACTGGGTGGGAAGGAGCATATGGACCTGGACCGGTCCTTTTGACAGGTGTGGTTTTATCTCATGGA
The DNA here is from genome assembly GCF_000013445.1 of Methanospirillum hungatei JF-1. Classification (NCBI taxonomy): domain Archaea; kingdom Methanobacteriati; phylum Methanobacteriota; class Methanomicrobia; order Methanomicrobiales; family Methanospirillaceae; genus Methanospirillum; species Methanospirillum hungatei. Next base: position 2,890,072 of record NC_007796.1, on the reverse strand, counting down.
GCCGTTCGATGGTATCCATCAGTTTGTAGACCTTCTCTGGAGAGACATGTTCTATCTGGGATCGCACGACGTCAGTATTGGAGATGATGCCAAGCAGTTCATTCTTCTCATTTACAACCGGCAGTTTCTGAATACCTGAGCGGATGATAACCCTGGCAACATCGCTGATAGCCATCTCGGGATCTGCAACGATGAGATGATGGCTCATGATCTCTCTGACCGGAGTATCCGGGTGCACAAACAGGAGATCCCGTGCAGCAATATATCCCACTACAACATTCCCGTCAACAACCGGGAACCCGTCATGAGAGGTGACCCTGATTGCATGGATTACCTCTCGCGCGGTCCCCGTCAGAGCGACGGTATCCACGTCGGTGGTCATGTAATCACGGACCCTCTTTTTTTCCATACGAATCTACTCACCGTTTGCAGGTATGAATCCATCGTTTCAAAACCTGGGAAATATCCTGATACCTGACCGGTCAATATCAAGTTGCATCCTTTATCTTCCGGCAGGGTTTACGTAATAGGAATGAAAGGATTCCGCCACCAGCCTTCAGAAAAGAAAGAAGAGACAAACTGGACGAAAATTGGAATCGTCGCAGTCTGTGTTCTGATGGCTGTCTTTATGGTTGTATCAATGTTCGGTATGTCATGGCTGAACATCTTTACTCAGGCAAAGCCGGGAAACACTGCACTCGTTGATTTTACCTTCCGTGACGCGCAGGACCGTCCGGTCGTAACCAGTGTCCTTTCTGTAATCACCAAGGCACAGGACCCGTCGGTCATGACCTTTAAGGCAAATTCACTTCCGGTCAGAGTCAATGTCTCATCAGGCGAGGATCTTATTCCGATTCAGGTCGTAAACCCGTATAATGAATACGGAGTCATGGAGTTTGGTCTCTTCGGCCCTGAGGTTGATATGATCAGTAACTCGATTGCCGGCATGGGTGTTGGTGATTCAAAGGTTCTGACCTACCCGTATGCAGGACAGATGTCCAGGCAGATGAGCATTGAACAGTTTGTCAATATCACCGGAGAGAGTTTTGCAAATGTCAAGAAAGGAGATCAGGTTCCACTGGCATTCATTGACCAGCCACAGATCCCCCTGGATAATGCAACCCCGACGTCATATATCAGGACTGCAACCGTTATTGACCGGGATGCAGCAAATATCACGTTAAATTACGGATATCCAACGGTAGAGATCACACTGACCAAACTGACAACATCATAAAACCGGCTATAGCCGGTAGGCATAAATCCGTTTGATGCGGTTTGCCACTTCATATTTTCCTTTTCTTCTTTGAATCATGCCGTTCCTGAGGCAGATATGATCGATTCTTGCCCTGACCCGGTCAATGGATACAATCTCATCTATCGTAAACCGGTCATCCCCGTCACAGGCAACGTACATCGGGATTGTCTTTTTTCCGTCATGAACAGAGATTCTGACAATGACCTCGTCGATTGCCCGTGACCAGATGGTGTTTATCTCCTCGGCAACGGCTTTCTGTACCCGCTTATTACCAACTTCCAGTGACATGATCTCGACACCGGCGCCCTCTCCGTCATCCCGTTCGGCAACGATGTAGTCACCGACTTCGACAACCTCTCCTTTCATCAGTTCAGCCTTCGCGACGAATGATTCGGCTTCTCTGCTGACGATGGTTTTGATATACACCGGTTCAGGTTCAGGCGGCAGGGGTCTTCGGGATGTCAGTCCGCAGACGGTGCAGCGGATGATGAGATCGCGTGATTCACTCAGAACCTCCTGTTCTGTCTCTTCTTTACAAGTTGCACAATAGGCATCTACCAGATCCATTGATTACACATGGAAGAGAGTGTGTAAATACATGGTCAGGGAAGAGGAGTATCTTACTGCTCACGGGCATCCGAATGTAACTGCAACTCATCGCACAACCTTTGAGATAACGAAAGAGGATGAACTTTCCCTGGCAGGCAGTTGTATTATCGCGGTGGGAGCTGACAAAGGAGCGCTGGATCTCAGCCGTAGATTTCGTGATGCATTGCACCATCCGGATTGTCGGCTTACCACCACACTGAGTTGCGGCCCGTATGAAGTGCAGATAACTTCACGGGGAGATCCCGGTCTTTCACTTACTCATCCGACTGACCTGGTCTGGAGACGTTCATCCTTCACCTGCGGGCGGACCATTGGTATCTATGCTGACCGTACTGCCCGTGATTTGCCCAGGGAGATGATAACCCTTCTCGCCGGTGGTGCAGATGTGTGCGTTCTGCTGGTGGCAGAATATTTCTCCCCTGAAGACTGATGTGGTCAAAGTCAAGGTAAAAATCCGATATTTGGGAATGGTTTATTACTATCCTTGAAACAAACGTGTATTGTAATTCAAGACTGGAGGATAATCTATATGGATAAAATGGGACTTGGAATGTTAATTGTCGGCATCCTGCTTGTCATTGGTGGTGCCTATGGTATCTGGTTTTTCCTTCCTGATGTCATCAATGTCGTCAAGGGTGCAATCGGGATTGTTGCCCTGCTCATTGGTATCATGCTCGCCGGAATCGGTTTTATCCTCGTCAAGGATTAAAAAAAGATGCAGAGGAGTCTCTGCACAGATATTCTCTTTTAGTTTCGTCTGATTACGTGTATCTCAACCGGTATCTCATACCGGTCACGGGTATGAAACCAGAAGGTCCGGGGTATCGTAAGGCCTGCAAGCACTGAAGTGGTTATCTCGCCCCTACCCCGGATATATTCGGTGATAAAAGGGCCGGATCCTGCATTAAAGATCCCATAGATGACATGTGCCTTCAAAAGAGCCATGTCAAGGAACGGCCGGTCAGCATGTTCGGTCTGTGCCCCGAACGGGGGGTTCATGATAACCGTGTCACAATCAGGAATAAGGGCTAGGGCCTCCTCACCGGCTACATCGGTTTTGATAAATCTGATGCTGCATCCAAGGTCTCTGGCGTTGGCTTCGGCTATCCTGATAGCTTCCACATCATCCTCAACCGCTACGACTTCGGCTCCGAGAAGTGCAGCACCAATCGCCAGAATGCCGGTCCCACATCCAAGGTCCAGTACCGTGCGGTCAGTGATGTCTCCTGCAAGCATGGCCATATGGATGAGTCGTGCAGCAAGTGGTGCCGGTGTCTGATATTGTTCCCGTTCTGCTGAAGGATTATCAAAGCCAGAGACCCGTTGGAGCAGCATCTCAAGCTGCCTGAGTTTCATGATATCTCGTCCACTTCGTACGTTTCAAATTTCCTGACCCCGCAGAGTATCTCAAACTCACAGGGAGTCAGAACCGGCACAGAGAACCTGACCTGGTCATCGTATGCAAGTCTGGGACATGCGGTATTCACATAACAGGGAAATCCAAGGTTCAGGAGCTGGTCTGGCGATACCTCTCCGAGCATGATCCGGTATGCCTTATCTGAAAGAGTACAGAGATAATCTGCCAGTTCAGATCTGCACTGGCCGGTCTTTGATGAGACGATGATGCCAAAGGATTCAGCATTTTGTGCTTTCTGGATAAGGCCAAACCGAACCCTGAGCAGCCGGTCTGCATCCGGCTCTTCAATCCTCCCGGTTATGGGATCACAGGCAAATACCCGTGCCCTGGTTGCAAGTTGGATGCCGATGGGATGGAAAAGGCCGGTTCCGAGAAAGATGATCTCATCAGTCCCTGTCTTTCGTGCAGCATTAAACGAACATCCGAGCACCTGGCCAGGACAGGGGGTCCGTGGTGATGGCTCGGCGATAACCGGCTCAATCCCGGCATTTCTGATGAGTTCAGCAACCCTTGGAAGAAGATGGATGTGCTGGATGGTTGTTACCAGTCCGACCCTTCTCCCATTCAGCCGCGGGATAACGTCACTGATTACCGTGAGGTCACCGTCAACCGGCCAAAGTTCATAGATAACCTGTTTCGTGTTATCAACCGGTGTATGCCCGATATGAACCAGCACATCTGCCCGATCCCGTGCACGAAGGTCAAGATCACAGGCACCATAACAGGGATCCCCGCTGATGATGACCTCATACCCGAGATGGCGCAGGTCATGGGCAAGCCGGGGGAGAAATCGTTTTAACCCCTCCGGTGCCTGGAGTGCCACAGTATGACATCCCCTGGTTTTCAGCCGCTCATGCAGGTCAGAAAGACTGATCAATGATCCTCACCCGGTCGGTCACTTCTATGGAGACCAGATAGGAGTAGGGGAGCTTCAGACTGGGATTTCCTTTCTTAATCACAAAGCCGATATCTGCGATCTCTGCACCAATACTCTGGAGAGATTTGATAATCCCGTTCATGGTCCCCCCGGTGCTGATGACATCATCAACGATGACGATACGATCCCCTGTACAGATCCCGTTGATATACATCTCACCCTTCGAGTACCCGGTGACCTGGCAGACATCACACTCACCAGGAAGGCCGTATTTCCGTTTCCTGATGATGTTCACCGGTATATCGGTCATGAGGGAGATAGCAGTTGCAATCGGTATTCCCATGGCCTCTGCGGTCACGATATATTTCACATCAGTAAGATCCAGAAGACGGATCATACCAACGGCAATCTCCCGAAGCAGGCCAGGATCGATATCTGGTATTCCATCAGTGATGGGATGGACAAAATAGTTATATTCGCCCTTTTTAACAATCGGGCAGGTAAGAAGTGAATTAACTAATATGGGATACATATGATTCTCCAAAATCTGACAGGAATGCTTCCACAACATCGCGGGTGACATGAGGCATACAGACGATACGAAGGTCGCCTTTCCGTGTGTATGAGACCACCCAAGGGGAGGGAACACTGACATGCTCAAAAGTTGCAACATTGACATCCGGGGTAACCTTTCTGTGAACACCAAATGCCTCCATGCCTTCAATCATCCGCCTGGTATTCTCCATACAGCCGGTGACAAGAGCCTTCATCCCTTTTCGTCCAAGATAGGCCATAACGGCATATGCTGCAGCCACCGATGCACCAGGTCGTGTTCCGGTCAGGCTGTATGCCTGCTTTGTGGTGAGGTATGGTGTCTCCACCAGGAGATTACAAAAGACCCGCTCATCACGCACCATCAGGACTCCGGACGGTATGGTGCTTAATCCCATTTTGTGTGGATCTACTGCGATGGATCCAACTCCGGGGACTGAAAAATCAAAGGGGGGGGCATCATCAAGAAAGGGGAGGACATATCCGCCAAACGCCGCATCCACATGGAGATGGACTCCCTCCTGTTCAGCCAATTTTCCAAGGGCCGGGATAGGGTCGGTCATCCCGTACTCCGTGGTTCCGGCAACACCAACAATACAGCAGGTATTCTTATCGATGAGTTCTCCTGCTGCATCGGTCTTCATCCGGTATTGTTCGTCTACCGGGACCACCCTCATCTCAATATCCATCATCCCGCATGCCTTCTCAAATGAGAAGTGTGCCGACGCGGGGACGATGATATTTGGTTCCTTCACATTTTTTGTTTTCTTACAAAATCTCAGCACCTGGATATTTGACTCAGTTCCCCCGGACGTTGTGCATCCGCCAGCAGATGGCTCATGGTAGAGATCTGCAAACCACCGGATCAGCCGGTCCTCAAGGGTGGCCGTACCCGGAAATAACCCGGGATCTCCAAGGTTTGTCTCCATAAAGAGGTTATGTGCCTGTACCGCTACCGGATGGGGTGTTGTACACATGGAGGAGAGGATATGCGAATAGGAAAAGTCCTCATTCCGCTTCGCCTGTAAAAAACAAAAAAGTTCGTCGGTTGAGAGCCCTTCAGCATCCATAAGGTCTTCTCGCCGCATCAAGGATGATCCGTTGCTCGGTCCGTGCAACGGTCTCGCGGATCTTGGCAATTGCATCGATATTGGATGAGACGCTTGTGATGCCGTGTTCAACAAGCCAGGTGACCATGTCAGGTTCACTTCCTGCCTGCCCGCAGATTGAAACTTCTACTCCTCCTTTCCGGCAGGCCTGGATCGCCTGATCAATCAGGGCAAGGACTGCAGGGTGTTTTGGCCAGTACATATCGGTGACATTCTCATTGTTCCGGTCAATGGCGATGGTGTACTGGATCAGGTCATTGGTTCCGAATGATGCAAATTTGATCCCTGCCTTGATGAAATCCTCAACAAGGACTGCACTAGCCGGAATCTCGATCATGATACCAAGGTCGACATTTTCGACATCTACGCCGGCCTGTCTGAAGAGTTCCTTAGCCTGAATAAACTCACGGGGATGAGATACCATCGGGAACATGATACCAAGGTTATCATATCCAAGGTCCCACAGCCGTTTGAAGGTATCAATCTGAAGTCTGAACTGTGCCGGGCTTTGAAGATCCCTGCGGATTCCTCGCCATCCAAGCATGGGGTTGTGCTCAATAGGTTCGTTCTCCCCGCCCTGCATGTTTCTAAACTCGTCGGTCGGTGCGTCAAGAGTCCTGACCCATACCGGTTTTCCGGGGAATGCATCAAGGACGACCTTGATTCCGTTCATAAGTTCTGTGATGAACTCCTCTTCCCGGTGGTTCTGGATATACCAGTTGGGGGTTTTATTGAGGCCAAGGATAAGATGTTCAATCCGAAGAAGCCCCACACCGTCAGCACCGGTTGCGGCGGCACGCTGGGCGGCCTCAGGCATTGAGACATTGACCTTGACAGATGTTGCTGTTATAATCTTGGCGGGTGCCGAGGCGATCTGGACCTTCGCAGTTCCTGCGTCAGGAGTCTGCTGGGCGATTACCCCGTCATAGATGAGGCCTTTCTCACCATCAACGGTGATGACCTGTCCGTCGGTAAGGGTTTGGGTAGCTTTTCGTGTTCCTACGACTGCCGGTGTCCCGAGTTCACGGGAGACGATGGCTGCATGACAGGTCATTCCTCCCTCATCAGTGACAATGGCTGCAACTTTACGCATCGCCGGGACCATATCAGGATTGGTCATGCGGGTGACCATGATGTCACCTTCTTTTACCTTTCCGATATCTTTGACATCCTCAATGATGATAACCGGACCGCTGGCAATCCCTGGAGATGCACCCTGACCCTGAAGGATAACCGTATCAGCAGAACCTGCTTTTGTTTCTTTCTTCATGCCTGTTGCACCTTTGATGGTTGTGATAGGGCGGGACTGAAGGATGTATATCTTATCCCCCACAATCGCCCATTCCATGTCCTGAGGAACCCCGTAATGCTCTTCAGAGACAATACCATAGGTTGCAAGTCTTTTCACCTCATCATCAGAGAGGATCTGCTGTTCCTGCCGTGACTTCTCCACATTTCGTGTGATGGTCCCATACGTACCATCAGCGACGATCTCGATCATTTTTGGAGAGATGAGCCGGTCAATTGTCCGCTCAAGTCTCCGATCAAAGACGTAATTGTCTGGTGATACTGCTCCTGATACAACGGCTTCTCCAAGTCCCCAGGATCCCTCGATGATGGCTAATGGTTCACCGGTCACCGGATGGGAGGTGAACATTACTCCTGCTTTTTCAGAAGGAATCAGCTGCTGTACTACCACCGCAATATTCACAGAATGGTGATCAAACCCCTGCTTTGCCCGGTAATAAATGGCACGGGCACCATAGAGTGAGGCCCAGCATTCATGGATTCCTTTCAGAAGGTGTTCAATCCCTTTAATGTTCAGGATCGTCTCCTGCTGCCCGGCGAAACTTGCATCAGGAAGATCCTCTGCAGTCGCGCTCGACCGGGCAGCTACGACATCACCTGTCCTGGAGAGTTTTTCATATGCGATCCCTATCTCGCTCTTGAGGTCTTCTGGCATCTTTGCCTGAAGGACCAGATCCTTGGCCTTTTGTGCCGCAGATTCAAGCGCATCATTATCATCCACATTCAATGATTCCAGAATTTTATAGAGTGGCTCTTCAAGCCCTGTCTGGACTAAAAATCGTCTGAATGCCTGGCTGGTAACGACAAAAGCAGGGGGAACCGGAAGCCCGATAGAGGCCATCTCCCCAAGTGAGGCACCTTTTCCGCCAACTGATGGAATATCCTCTTTACGGATCTCCTCAAGCCAAAGAATATCTGGAACTCCCGTCATGAAGACTAACCTGTGAGTACGTATTCCATTTGACTTGTAATAGAGGTTTTTCAAAGGATGCCTCTTCATGCCCATGACTGGACAGAATCTGCACCAGTATCAGCCCGCGAAATAGATATCTATATATGGTTGTGTCTACCACCTTATAGAGCACAATCCCGCCTTAACTCAGACTGGTAGAGTGCGCGGCTGTAGACTGATTTGCCGTTTGAGGCAAGAGCGCAGCTACCGCGATGTCCCCGGTTCAAATCCGGGAGGCGGGATATGCCCAGCCCAGATAGTGTAGTGGCCTATCATGTCGGCCTGTCACGCCGACGACTCGGATTCGAATTCCGATCTGGGCGTCTTCTTTTTCCGGCAATCTTCTATAGTATTCATTCCAATACCTATGAAGATAATTCCGGTGCCGTCCATGAATACGAAAATTCCTGTGTTAATCAGTATCTGCCTGGTGTTATTATTCATATTTCCTGCATCGGCAGATATCCTTCCGAACGGGACCAATACCACGAACAGGCAGATTCCTTCAGAGACCTATCTTGAAGTGATTGGTTCAATGTCCTCTCACCAGGAGTATCAGCTGGAAACCAGCAGCCATGGTGGTCATGAGGGTGGTTTTCTCTATGATGGTGAGCGGGTATCATCCGTGGTTTATAAAAGTGATATGGCAACCAATGGGGGATATCTTGCGCAGAGCAAGGGCCTGAAGATCGACGAGGGGCCACAACAGAAAGGGGCCTTTAATGTTGATTCAAAGATAGTCTCCACCTATCTTACCGATCCGGAGATTGGAAGTAAGATGACAGCCTCAGACTCGCTTGAGATGTTCAACTCGGGTAATTACACCAAAGTAAACAGATCTGTCCGAAATCCGCTTGTTGCCGAAATCATCGGTGATTATGTCGGAGGGTTCAATAGTTATTACAAAGGTGCATCTGCTGTTGACATGACCAGCGGTCAGATTGCGACCATGGCCCGGGCCCGCTCTGTTGGAACGGACAATACCATCCCGGCAGAACTTCGGTATCTTATCGGCATTCATCCGGACATGTCATCTGGTATCCCCTATGCAGCCGGAACAGCAAGCACCGAGTTTGTAATGACCAATGAGGAAGGGGCACCAACAAATACGACCGACCTTGCATCCACCAAGAAGATGAATGACAAAACAACGGTTGATGGTCAGATATTCACCTTTGGAAAATCCTTTACCGTTACGTCGGGTCTCTCCCCGACATAAATCCCTCTGGCAGGAAACATATTAGAACACGCTGACAAACGTGTGGGCGTGAATATTATGACGCAGATTCGCGTTTTCATCTTCCTCATACTTTTCATTTTCACCACTCCGGTTCTGATAACTGCAGATTCGTATGATGTATCACCTGCTTTTGATGACCATGTGAGTGGATCGACGAGACTGGTAAACATGCAGTCATTTGCGATGGAATCAAAACTGAAGATTCGTGCGGTCGGCGAAGATGGCGTTCCGGCCGGTGTTGAATATATGGTAAGTATAGCTCCTATCAATGGCACTGATGCTGCAATCGGTACGGTGATCACCGATTTCAGAGGTTCAATCCTTGAAGGGCGGGGAACAAACGTGAATGCATCGGCAACAAATGAATGGCGTGATCATGCCATGGTGAGTGGGGCAATTGTAAACTTTATGAAGTCCTTTACCTATACCTCAGGAATAAAACTATGACATCAGCCAGGTGGAGATACCTTCTTGGATTTTTTATTATTATGATAATACTGTGCACGATGGTGCAGGCAGCATACACATTAAAACCATCCATGCTTCCTTCTCCACCCGGTTTTACCCGTGGTTGTCACCCGTCATATGATGAGTTTGTTGTCTCAACGCTTGCTGCTGATTTTACCTCAGACCGGACAGAAGGGGATGCGCCACTCAGAGTACGGTTTTATGATATCAGTTATGGATTTGCAGATGCCCGACTCTGGGACTTTGGTGACGGGAATACGTCAACTGAGAAAAACCCCGTCCATACCTATCGTGAACCAGGGAAATATGACGTCTCGCTGACCGTGTATTCTAATTACTCATATGAAACCCCGATGGATGAGTATCTGAATACCAGCAGGGGCCAGCTGACCGATTTCATGTGGGGAAGTACTGATCGTGAACTGGATTACATCACCGTCCATGAACGGGGATCCGGCGTCAGGCAGGAAGTTCCTGAAGGATGGTACCCGGAGCCCCGAAATCGGGTGGAGATGCCCTCAGGAGCAGATGGTGCGATCGGGAGTGCCTCATTTAAAGCAAATGAAATTACCCTGTATAACAGTTCTCAGGGGTATCTGACCGAGCGTGGATATAAAGAAACCCTTGATATTAACGGGGCATATTATCTGGTAAAAAGTGTCCCCTATAATACCGGATTTTAACTTTTTTTATCTGATTTGAATGTCGAATTATTATACTCTGAAATTTCTGAAGTGTATACTTTTTACTACACTTATTACTGGATATCTTCTGTTTGCTGGATGTGTAGATGATAAACCAATTGATGTTACGAATATCTCTACAAATCTTACGATCCAGGCAGAGGATAAAGAACAGAATGGTAGTGCAATGGAGGCTTTGTCCCTCTATGATGCGGCAATCAGGCTGAATTCATCTGATGCAGGTCTCTGGCTGAAGACCGCAGATCTTTTATTCAATGAATCAATGAACACCGAGGCAATTATCGGCTATTCTCATGTTCTGACCCTAGACTCTGAAAACAGCTCGGCACTCATCGGGAGAGGTGCAGTCTATGCCAGGAATGGAGATCTGATGAGTGCCCTGGCTGATTTAAAGAATGCAACGGCTTTTCATCCCCGGAATGCACAGGCTCATGCAGGTCTTGGAGATATTTACTCTGCACTGAATGAAACAGAACAGGCACTCCGGGAATATGGGATTGCCATTAACCTGAGTCCGAAAAATTACGAGTTTCATGTGAAAAAGGCAGAACTGTTGTATGACTCGGGTCGATATAATGAAGCCGCTAAAGAGTATGACAATGCCTTAAAGCTCAATTTGAAAGATGCCAGATCATGGAAGCGTCTTGGTGAGATGCTCCGGTTGTCAAACCGTCTGGAAGAGGCAGCGGTTGCTTATAAACAACTCAATACCCTGATTCCTGATAATCCTGATAATCTGTTTATTGAGGCCGAACTCCTTGAGAAAACTGGAAAATACAAAGAGTCGAGGGAAATTTATGCACAGCTGGTCAAGGATGATCCAAAGAATGTTGATCTCCTCGTGGCTTTAGCCAGGGTTCAGAATGTTCTAGGGGAGTTTGATGAATCAGCAGCCATTTCACGCAGCGCCCTCATGGTAAACCAGAGTAATGCCGATGTATGGGCAAATCTTGGTTTTTCATATGCCAACCTGAAGAAATTTGATGCATCTTTTGATGCGTTTAATCAATCATTGAAAATTCAGCCGAATGATCCTATTACTATCACGAATGTCGGATTTTTACTGATGCAGTCCGGACGGTATCAGGATGCTCTGTACCGGTTTGAGAACGCAACCATGATTGATCCTGATGATCCGGCAACCTGGATGCAGAAAGCACGTGCTGAACTTGCACTTGGGAAACGGGATGATGCACAGCGGTCTGCTACCCGTGCAACCAAACTCGCTCCGTATTCGTATGATGCCTGGTACCTTCTCGGTGATGTAGCAGCAGTGAATAAGCAGTATGATGTTGCAAAGGAAGCATTCGAGACGGCTCTTCAGATTAATCCGATGAAAGAAGACGCATTCAAGTATCTGGTAGAAGTCATGCGTCAATTAAACCAGGCATATGATACCATTCATTACTATGATCGGGCAATCGCAGAAAATCCCGATATTCCGATTGCATGGATGAGAAAAGGGTATGCCGCTGATCTTGCAAGTGAATATGGGATCAGTGAGGATGCATACGCCCAGGTTGTCAGGATCTCTCCACAAAGTACTGAAGGATGGACAAATCTCGGATTTGCACGATTTCAGCAGGGTAATTATTATGGGGCTATCGATGCCTTTAATGAGTCTTTGAAGATTGATCCAAATCAGTCGGTGTATTATGTGAACCGGGGTGCTGCATATCAGAAGATCGATCTCCTGGATAATGCATATAAAGACTTTTCAAAAGCCCTTGAATTGAACCCTGATAACCGGGATGCACTCTATGGAATGGGAAAGACCCTGTACAAAATGGGAAAAGTCCAGGAGGCATTCCCCTATTTCAAGAAGATTGGAGAGAATCTCTATATAGCCAGGGTCTATGATTCCCTCTATCAGGGAGTGACATATTTCTCCAATAACTGGAACTACTGGCGGTATTCCTACCAATGGTGAAGGTACCCTTTTTTCGGGAGTTCCATCCCATCCATTGTAATTTTAAGGCCTTCTGATACCCGGCCGATCTGTGTTACAGGAATGGTCAGGTTCTTCATTTTTTCTTCTGAAATGAAAAAGAGCAGTTCAAAGTCCCCTCCCCCATATAATGCAGCTTCTAATGCCACCTGTACATCTGCTTCTGGTGGGAGTGGGATTCGTCCGGATGATATCTCCATTCCCACATGTGATTCTGCTGCGATATCATAGAGAGATATGGCAAGTCCGTCACTGATATCCATCATCGCATGTGCACCCGCCAGTCGGGCAACAGTCCCCTCTCTGACTCGTGGCTGTGGCTCACAGAGATCTTTCCAGAACCGGCTGTCCCCCGTAAGGCCCAAAATGGCTCTTCCAAGGGTACCGGTTACACAGATGATATCTCCCGGTTTTGCACCACCCCTCCTGACCGGCTCTCCATCTCTGATGATCCCGACTCCGGTTGAGACAATGGTAAGTTCTGAGTGTGCGTCAAGATCTCCCCCTGCATACACAGCCCCATATGTATCACAGCAGGCCTGTGCACCAAGAACAATCTCTGCCAGACGCTCCTCTGTATCCAGACCAATGGCGAGCACGATCTGCAGGGGTTCCGCTCCCATTGCGGCGATATCAGATATGGTTACCGCAACCGACATCCATCCGATCTGCCACCCGGTCATCCCGGCAGGGAAGTCAGAGCGTTCGTGAAGCATGTCCGTGGATGTGACCAATGCTCCGCAGGGAAGGGTAAGTATGGCACAATCATCAGAACAGGTATCACTCCCGCACACTGGTCTTATAATCTCCAGAAGGTCACGATCGTCCATGGTTACTTGACCTTTCGTTCACGTTCTGCCAGGTATTCCTTCATCAAAGACTCAAGCATCTCCTCGCTCTTCCCCTTCAGGAACTTGTCATGTTCACAGACCCAGTCATCAAGTGCCTCGGAGTATTTTTCTTCGTCACAGGTTCCCATGTCTCCTTTGACCTGGATCTGCATATCTTTTGAAACTACAACAGGCAGGTTCTCATGCAGGAACACATCACGGAGTTCATGGCTTAAAGTATCCGCTGCTTTTTCGTTTACAATGACCGCTTCAACACCATTTCGTGCAATATCATGAACAATCCCCTTTCCCCAGGAGGCGAGAGTCTTGACATAAAGGATATCTCCTGGCTGGATGCCGACCCGTTCGATAAGCAGACGCACACTCTCACGTGACAGGTCTGGAAGCACTTTTATCGCCCTGGTACCTTGTGGCCGGAGTTCATCCGTCGTCTCTTTCATCCTTTTGAGCCTTCTCTGCAGTTTTTTATTGTTACGTTCTTCCTGCCTGAGCCGGTGCTTGAGGTTTTGGATGATCTGATCCCGTTTTATGATCTCCGGTTCAGCGTTGACTCCCTTTTGCCGTTCTATCTTCATTTCGGCTATTTTCTTTGATAATACCTGGTTTTGGCGCTTCAGTGATAAGATCTCCTGTTGCAGATCCGATACCAGGACTCTCAGATCTTTCACCGTCCCGTCCAGTATCCTGACCCGTTCGTCTGTTGTATCAAGACTGATTTCCGGTTTCTTCTCCAGTGCAGTCCGAACCGGCACTTTTCTTTCACTGAGGATTCTCTCTAACGACTGCCCACGGATAATACCGGCACGAACCTCATCGAGATCAACACCTGGCGGCACTCGTTTTAATATTCCTGAAAATTTATGTCGCCAGTACTTGTAGGCTTCAGCAGCTGCGGTAAGGGCATCACGTTCATGATCATTCCCATATCCGTATTTGCCGGCGAGCTCATACTTTGTCTCAACAGAAATATCCTGACGTGGGGTATAGGGGACAGCCTGGAATGCACGACGGATCTTTTCAACGGTAAAGGGCATGGGAACAACGTCTGAAGCAACAACAATCGGTTTTCCCAGGGACCAGATCAGCTCGATGACATCGGCCATGGTCATCTGGCGTGAGCTCTGGACTTTGACCAGTTCTCCGTTCAGATCAAGAGCTGCAATCCCGATGGTGGTACCGGGATCAATCCCCACGATGAGATATTTCGGCCGTGCGGTAAGGGGCCGGTATTGGATCCTGTCAAGGTGTTTTCCAGACAGGCGGATCTGAACGTCACCGCCCCGCGAGGATGAGACCGGGATCTGGTCACGGTCCTCCCTGACATGAAAGGTTACCCTGGACACACCGCCAAAGGCTTTATACTCCTTTTTCCAATAGGAGAGCCCCCGGTTCTGCAGGTCCTGTTCCACTTCACGGGCATACCGGAGTACATTCCCATGAATCTTTCGTGCATACCGGTTCTGACTCCACCCACCTTTCCCTGGAGATCTGTTTCTGGTTATGGTAATCTCGGTCTCTTTTTCAAATGCAACAACTTCCACACCAGCCCCGTGAAAGGCGACCTGGGCTGCGGCACGGGCTTCTGCAAAGGGATCAAACCGGTCAAAGGTGATATTATATCGTGCAGCTACCTGGATGAGTCCGACCTGACGATCTCCTCCGGTGACTACAACCAGTTTTGTCTTTGACGGAAGCTGTTCAAGAAAACGGTAGAGATCCTGTGTGTGGGGTGCAATCTCCTGGACCGAATCAACCGCAAGGATCTCTGGCTGATACCGATGAACCAGCCGTACCAGCCGGTGCAGCGAGACTGAGAGTTCTTTTTGAATATCGCCGTCCTTGAGTAGTACCAATGCATATTTTGGCTGGACGGTCCGGGATCTTACAGATCCGGTTATGAGATCGATTCCGAATATCAGCACCCGGTCACCAGACTCCTGACTTCATTCATATCAGAAGAGATCCGGTACCGCCGGTGAAAGAACTTTGTGATGGTCTCAAGATCATGGTCCAGGATTTCGGATGCATTTTCATGATGTGGCGAGACCCATTGTGGCCAGTCGATGATCCAGATCTCTTCGCCGTCAAACATGACATTATACTCTGACAGGTCACCATGGATGTAGCCACGCGAGTATGCTGCCCTGACCTGGGCAATTATCTCATCCAAAACTTCCCGCGGATTTTCCAGCGTGCAGTCAGATAACCGGTCACCTGCGATATATGTCATCGCGATAACATTTCTGTTCATCAGGAGGGGCGTTGGGACCCTGACATGGTTCTGAAGCGTGCACAAGGCGAGGTATTCCTGTTCGGCAGAGAAATGTGATGCAAGCACCCAGGGACAATGCTGCTTTTCAGGAAGGTAGTTTCTTCCCCGCCGAACTGTCTGAAATGATCGCTGTCCTATCCGGTGCAGTTTGAGGATAACCGGGCCGGTTCCGAGTGCTTCATAGACTCGTGACTCCTTGCCCTCACCGATACAGGATCCAAGTGAACTGATAATCCCCTTTTTTACCAGATGAGATATTGCCAGGGTATCATATCCGTTAAAAATAAGGCAGTACCCGGGATACGGGACCTGTGAATACTTAACCATTCCTTTCTCCATCAGTTTTGAAAGTCTGAAGTGGACTTCATTGGCAGAAAGGCGGGAGTTGTGGACCAGTTCCTCTTCCGGTACCCAGGAATACCTGCTCATGAGGTATTCAATTGACTGGAGAATGCGGAGTTCATATTTATGAAGGGATTTGATATGGTCTGCAGAAAGGTCCATTTACGTATATTTTATAATCCGGGTATGTTATAGTGCATCGTATCAGATCATAATTTATTCCCAGATTCGAAAGATTTGTCCAAGAGTTCATGCCGATCGCAGGAAAACCTGTAAAGGACTATCAGACATTTTGGATACCATTTTATGAGCGTGATCCATACCCGTGAACCCTGTGTCAGATGCAGGGCACCGTCCGTCATCCATCAGCGTTATTCAGGCCGGTATCTGTGCGCAGTCCATCTTGCTGCAGATGTTCTGGTCAGAGTAAAGCGAAGTATCCGGCTTGATGGAGGACTGGGGAAAAGACCAGTTCTTGCTATCGTATGGGAGGGGCAGGCATGTCTCTCTCTCCTCTCTATTCTGGTGCAGGTAATTGGAACACGACCTGGGATGGAGCTCGTTCTTTTGCATAATGGGTGCGATAGCCCTGAGGTTTCTAAGATCTTACCTCATCTCCCCTCAACCATCATTATCAGAACAGAAGAAATTCAGGGCCGAAGTATCAGGGATAGTGTACTGATGACCGGGGCAGATCGTATGATCAGATGCACTACGCTTGATGAAGAGGCGGAACAGGTACTGGGCTCTTTGCTCTCGGGGAGTTGGACTTCAATCCTTCATGATCCTGACCTCTCCCCGGTTCTCTGTCTGAGGCCCTTTCGCGAGATCCCTCTTGACGAACTGCGACGTATTGCACCTGAGATGAACATCCCTATCGAAAACGAGGCTTATCCTGATCCTGATGTTCATACCTTCCTGTCTTCTCTTACCCGAAATCACCCCTCCGTTCCGTTCTCTCTTATCAGGTACCAGGATCGCCTGTGTGATCTTGAGAAAAATCATTTGCATAGGACCGGCTGATCAGGCACTCTTTTTTCTTCCTCTGATAATCTACTGAGCAGGTATGACAGGCACCTCTCCGGATCCGGATTCCATCATAACGCTTCTTCAGGATGTACTCATATCAGGCTCTTCAAAGGGCTTTGTTATCGGACTTTCAGGTGGTATAGATTCAGCGGTCGCTGCAGCCCTGTGTGTTCGTGCCGCAGGGTCTGATATGGTGCAGGGGTTTTTTCTCCCATCCGCAGTTACTCCTTCAGAAGATGCTGCCGATGTGCGCCTCCTCGCCGAGTCTCTTCATATCCCGGTAATGACGATACCTATCGGGCCGGTCATTGATCAATACAGAAGGATGCCGGACTTTACTGAGAATTCATACCTGGTCGGGAATCTTATGGCCAGAACCAGAATGACGATGCTGTATTATTATGCAAACCAGATGAACCGGCTGGTCTGCGGGACCTCTAATTATACTGAATATCTCCTCGGGTATTGCACAAAGTTTGGTGATAACGCAGCAGATGTTCAGCCGATCATGCACCTCCTTAAGACTCAGGTCTGGGATCTTGCACGATATCTTGGACTCCCTCAAAAGGTAATAGAAAAAACCCCGTCCGCAGGACTATGGCATAATCAGACTGATGAAGATGAACTGGGTATGCCCTATGCGGTTATTGATGAGGCCATCACCAACCTTGAAAAACAGGGATGGAAACCGAAGAGCCCTGCTGAACAGAGAGTAATGGAAAAAATTCATCGGGCAGGCCATAAACAGCGACCCGCACCTCACATAAAAAGATAAAGTTCCTGATACTCTTTTAAAAACGAGCCGGGATTATTCAAAAAGGCCAGGCTCTTTTCATCTCCCACACAGGAGTAGAGTGCCTGTTGTGGAAAAGGTTCGGGGAGCGGTTTTCCATAGCAGGTTACCTCACGCAATTCCGGGATTGTTTCCGGATACCGTGGGTTTCTCTCTCTTCTTCCATCGGCGAACAGATAATATGCTGCTCCCTGCATCTTTTCAAATGGAAGATATTCGCTTGTAAAAGCGGAAGAAACCAGGTTTGCCATAAGAAGGGTATCCTCTGACGGATTGATGGTGACATGTCCATACCCGGGAGGAATCAGGACAAGGTCTCCTTTTCGTGCGTTCACCAGGATGATATCTGAGAGGTCAATCTTTTGAAGCAGGTACAATGCCTCCCCTTCCAGCACTTCATATATCTCCGGAAATGCATACCCGTCCGGAGCAGACTGGTGATAATGGCCCTTGGTTTTTATCCACTCTCCACAGATCACCTGTCCGGGAATCCTGGTTATATCATATCTGATCTTGTGCTCCTCCAGCCACTTTTTATCCGGATCATTTAGATAAAGCCCCCTGAACATCTCATATGCCGGCCCCCCGGTTCTACAGTCTGGGTCTGCCATTACCGTGAGAAGTTCAGAGCAGTCCCTGACATCCGGGTTTACGAGTGGGATTGGCTGCATGTAATTTCATCGACTCCTCATAAATAAAAATATACGCATTACGACTTAGTTCTCTAGAGTTGTGAAACAAATTCCATGGTTGAGATGTCACACAGACCCTTCATTGCCTGCATGGTCACCGATATACCCTCCTCCCTGAGTGCAGCCATCCAGTTGGTACCACCAAGGGCGGCAAGTCCCATGTACTGGGGATCAACAGCCACTCCAAGGCAGGGAGTATTTGGCAGACCCAGGTCCAGTATGCCGGTAAAATAACCCTCAGTCAGTTCATCAAGAACCTCTTCCACATCATCCTCCGCTTCCATGTGGCATTCACGAATATTCCCAAGAATACTCCCGTTGCCGTGTTTCATGACCTGGTGGACTGATGTTATCTCCTGGGACACCAGCACCTGAAGCGGATCTATCGTGGTATATTCGTATTTTATCAGATGGGTAAACCGCTTGGGAATGTTCTCTGCAACTTCTATAACACCACCACCGATTGGATTGGAGGGTATCCCCCGCTGGAGGAGAAGGCCGTCAAGGGTTGTACTACACAGGGTGAGGATGCCGCAGAAATTTTGTGGTATCACAAATCCATCCAGTTCTTCGCCCGCATAGAGAATCCGGATAAGGCTGCTTGGTGACACTCCGGCTTCACAGGTTGCGCGAAACACTGATATTGTCTGCTCAAGGTCTTCGACACGCACGAGTGAGAGATTATACACAACAGTCCCGGTACCCTCAACAGGGTTGAATGTGACCTGCATAGCAAAATCCTCAATCTGGTGACTGACAAACCTGAGGAATTCACTCATGACTCATTGTACGAGCCCGGAGATAGAAAAATATTCTTTTTTTGGACGGTATACAGTACGGTATGGAGCAGCGAACCAGGGAAAAGGCATCACGTGCAGTTTCAGATATCCTAAAGGCAGCGGGATTTGACGTCCATACTGCACCAGCACCCTTGGATCTGTCTGCAATCAGGAATAATACCTATCTTCTGGTCATGTGTTCAGATGATCCGGGTGCGGCAGATTCATACTCTGAAACCGAGTATACTATCCGCGTCGGGCAGGAAGAGAAGATCTGCGAAAAGATTCTAGTGACGTTTAATCCTTCAATTACGGCAGATAATTGTATTGTCTGGTACCCGGAGGAGTTTGCGATGTATGCCGGTGAAGCAGTGCTCGCCCGTGTCCTGGGAAAGACACTGGTTCTTCCACTGGATGGCAGTGAAGAGACTGGTTCATACAAAGCGCGGACTCATCACGAGTCAGAAGGCGGCGTCAGGATCCCTCATCTCCCGGTCCGTATCCACCGTGACGAGGCTGAGGAGAAGGCCGGTATCCCCGGAGTGGCTACCCTCCGGTTCCTTCCGTGCTGGATGTTTAAGTATACCTGCAGAGGGAGTGCCGGTTATAAGGATCAGAATATCCAGTTTGACGGGAGCGGTTCAGGGGCGATGAATGCCATCAATGGCGCGCTTATTGATATTGACGGAGATACCATAACCCGGCGGGAGATCCCGGAGGGGAGTGAGATCTCCAAACCCTCGATATCCCACGCGGAAGCAGAGAAGAAGATTACCAGTCATCTCATTAGTTCTATGACAAAACGAGTCCGGATAAGACAGGTGAAAGGTGATGCCATCTTCTATGAAGAGAAGAATCTGGCCCCTGAACCGGAAAACATCTCGCTGGAGCTTCGTGAGCTCTATGTTCCGGTGTGGCAAATCAAGGGGAAAAAGATAGTCGAGATTAATGCCTTCACCGGGGAGCGTCTTATTGAACCACTTGACGACGGGGTTGAAGTCTTTTAGGGTATGACAGCTTTTAGTTCACGAAGTCTGCTGGTCACCGCCTCGACATGACCTTTCACCTTCACATTTCTCCATATCTCCCGGATGATTCCATTCGGATCGATAAGAAAGGTGGAACGCTCGACACCCATATATTCCTTTCCGTACATCTTCTTTCGTTTCCATGCTCCATATGCCCCGATGACCTCATGGTTTACGTCCGCAAGTAATGTTATCATGAGATCATGCTTTTCGATAAATTTCCGGTGACTTTCCATGGTGTCAGGGCTTACTCCGATAACTGGAATTTCAAGTTCTGCCAGTTCTTCATAGACTGCTGAGAAAGCCAGAGCTTCTGCGGTGCAGGCCGTTGTATTATCTTTCGGATAAAAGTAGAGGATGTACCATGATCCCCGGTATGAAGCAGCTGTATGCATGGTTCCGGTATGATCCGGGAGTGAAAAATCCGGAGCCGGATCGCCAGTGTTCATCTCTTTTTCTGTCATTGAACTCATGCTTTCATTATCTGGTGGTGCAGCATAACCTTAACGGCTGATAATAGAAATATGTAATCGCAATTGTTACTCATTCTGGAGATCTCCATGCGACAGTCTGTATTCGGGCACCTTATTCTGGCAACTCTTATATTCTCTACTCTGCTTATCTCCGGAGTATTATTGGTATCGCATTTCACGGTCATGCAGGGAATTACTGATGCAGAACGTGCAACTGCTCCGGAAGTCGCAGAAAAGGTCGTTCAAATCCTGAAGATGGAAGAGAAGAGCCTGTCATTATTTACCCATGACTGGGGGGTATGGGATGATACCTACCAGTTTGTCCAGGATGGGAACTATCAGTATATCCAGTCAAATCTTCAGGATGGAACTTTTTCAGCATCACAACTTGATCTTGCAATTTATTTAAATAAAACCGGGGGAGTTGTCTTCCAGAAGGGGTATGATTCTCAAAAGCAATCGGCAGTTCCCATACCTGATGATGTATTTGATTTGATATCGCGATATCAGCTTCTCACCGATCCTGATCTGGTTGATCCGATTACTGGTATCATCCCTCTGAAATCCGGTCCGGTCCTTATCGCGGTTCAAGGGATCTACCGGAGTGATGAGACCGGCCCGCAGGAAGGATATCTCATTTTTGGAAGATATCTTGATGAAGACCGGATTATGGAGATATCTGATAATTCGGTATTTCCATTTCAGATTGTTGGAACTTATGCAGATCGGGAACAGTATGTCAAAGCTTCTCTCCCGTATGCAGAACTGGATCCATCAGGTCAGAAGTTCATCATATACAGCGTTATTTCAGACATTCGGGACAATCCTGCATACCTTGTGAAAACTGAAATACCATTCAGAACTCCCTATACATCCTCATTGATACTATATTTGATCCTCACATCCGCCATTCTGTGCGGCCTTTTTTTCGCCGGCCTCATTCTGTATTACCGCAGATATCTGCTTTTTCATCTCCAAGGAATTGCGAATATCCTGGATTCATCACAGAGTCCTGATTGTCAACCCTGCATTCTCCCAAATGCCCCGGTAGAGCTGACTCCGCTGGTAAAGGCAGTTGATAACACCGCCTCCTCACTTCGGAAACATCAGGATGAACTTGCCCGGACCCAGGAAGAACTGGCTGAAGCAGAAGAGCGAATAAGAATTCTGTTTGAACAAGCGCAGGATGCCATCTGTGTATTAGACGGGACAAAAATCGTAGATTGCAACCAGGCCTTTTCTGCTATTTTTCAGAAAGAACGTGGAACATTCATCGGTCAGGATTTGTGTCAACTTTCCGTGCATATAGACAACCGGTATTCATCATCGCTTCATGGATTCTGTCAGCGGATTTTGGATCACCCTGCAGGATCGGGTACCAGGTTTGAATGGTCATTTCCGGTTTCTTCAGGGCAGATATCTGATGCCAGCTCAGATCAGGTCGTTTTCGATATTATCATCCGGGATATCAGATATCATGAGAATAGTCTAGTTTTTATTATTGCCCGTGATATCACCCGCCAGGTAGAGTTTCAGCAGAACCAGGAGCGGCTTTACCAACAACTTGAAGAGAACCTGGTTCATATGGGCGCCTTAAATGATCAGATCAGAAATCCATTGACCATCATCTCCACGTTGGTTGATGAAAATGAGTCTCCTGAAAAGGATCGTATCCTCTATGAGGTTGATAGGATTGATAAGCTCATTGATCGCCTTGATGACGGGTTTATTTCGTCAGAAAAGGTATGGCAATACCTGCATAAGAAGCATGAAAAATTTGAGGATACCGTTTTCTGATGGTCCGGATAAGAATACGTGCGATTGGAAAGATCAAAGAGTCATTCATCCGAGATGCTATCGCTGACTATGCGAAACGGATGTGTTCATTCTGTCAGGTGGAATGTATAGAATATCCTGAAGCGCCTGTGCCTGATACTCATCCCTCAACCATTGAAATGGCATGTGTTTCAGAAGGAGAGAAACTCTGCTCCGGAATAGACTCGCTTGATTATGTTATTATTCTGGACCGGACCGGGAAGCAGGTCTCCAGTGAGGGGCTGGCAGAGGTAATAAGACGCTGCGAGATAGAAGGGCCATATCAATTGGTTTTTATCATAGGTGGCCCTCATGGATTATCAAAGGATTGCCTTCAGAAAGGGAATATCATCCTTTCGCTATCTGCTATGACCTTTCCTCATCAAATTGCACGGCTTTTGTTGTATGAGCAACTGTACCGGGCATTTACCATTATCAGAGGTCTTCCCTATCACCGGTAGCCGGAGAATCAGGTAGAACAGATAGATATTCCTTGCATTCTGACCTGATTGACTGGTGGAAATCTGATGCTCCCGGAATTTTCAATAAACTCTGAAACACCGGGCGAGAGATCAATCAGATGGGTAATCTCCTGCCAGGGTTCCGGATAGACATGCTGATCCAGCCATTCCCCGTCATATGATGGTTCATATGCAATTTTTTCCATGTCAAGTGAGAAATCTGCAGATACTCCCGGTTTATTACCCCTGGGATCAAGTCGGATCCACTTGTCCAGTTGTTCGAGGTATACTGCAGCAAGACCATGGAGCACCCAGCTCCCATCCTCACGTCGCACCCGTTGATAACACAGACCGGCAGGGATCCCAAGTGCCCTGCATAAGGCAACAAACAGGTGAGACTTCCCAAAACAAAGTCCGTGTCCGGCGGTCAGGACATCGGTCGCATTCCACATCAGATCTTTGTGTCCGGCATCAACTGAATGAGTTATTGAATCCCGTACCCATGTGTACAGGGTTCTGGTCCGTTCAATGTCATCAGTTTCAGAGCTGGTTAATGTGCGTGCCAAAGTCCGTATCTCTGCATTTGTGCAGTTGATCACTCCTGAACAGGATAGATAAGGAGTGATAGATGCGGGAGGTATGAGTGGGGGGAGGTGCATCTTGTATCACCAAGCTGATCATCTCAAGTGCTTATCGCATCAATATTTCGATCTGTCAGTTTTCTGTTTCTCTGCACAGATCCCGTCAGAATCAGACTAATGGTCTATTTTATTGAGAGATGACATACCTGATACCAGAAAGGTATATGAATATATGAGTAATCTGAAATCTCCAATCCTAACCGATTTGTATGAACTGACCATGATGTATGTCTGGTTTTTATCGGGCACCATAAATAATCAGTCTTGCTTTGATCTTTTTTTCAGATCCTGTCCATTTCAGGGTGAATACATTATAGCGGCCGGAATAGACGATGCGCTCTTATTTCTTCGGGATGCCCGGTTTTCAAAGGAAGATATTGCGTATATCCGGTCTCTTCATATCTTTGATGACGCCTTTCTTGCCTGGCTATCAGACTGGAGATTTGACGGTTCAGTCCATGCAGTCGATGAAGGGACGGTTGTTTTTCCTGGCGGGCCGGTGTTCAGGGTACGCGGCCCCTTGGGTTCCTGTCAGCTGGTCGAGACCGCTCTATTAAACTGTATTAATTTTTCTTCGCTCATCGCAACGAAAGCGGCACGGATCTGCATGATTGCCGGGTTTGACGCGGTCATGGAATTTGGGGCAAGAAGAGCCCAGGGGCCGGACGGAGCACTGTCTGCTTCACGTGCTGCATACATCGGTGGATGCATGGGGACATCTAATATGGAAGCGGGGAAGATGTTTGGCATCCCGGTGAAAGGAACCCATGCCCATTCCTATGTCATGTCATATCCTTCTGAACTTGAATCATTCAGACGGTATGCAGAGGTTTTTCCTAACGCCACAATCCTGCTCGTCGATACCTATGATACGATCAGAAGCGGGATGGTTCATGCTATAAAGGTGGGTCACGAGATGAAAAAACAGGGGAATACCCTGGCGGGTGTCCGACTTGACAGCGGTGATCTGCTCTCTCTCTCAAAAGAGGCACGGAGGATGCTTGATGAGGCAGGGCTTTTTGAGACAAAGATAGTCGCATCTGGAGATCTTGATGAGTATAGCATTTACGCACTAAAAGAGCAGGGAGCACCGATCGATATCTACGGGGTCGGGACCAGGCTTGTCACCGGTCATGAGTCACCTGCCATTGCCGGCGTATATAAAATGTCAGCAATAGAGCACACAACCGGCACCTATGAGATGCGGATGAAGGTAACTGATCACACTGACAAGACCTCGCTTCCTGGTATCAAGCAGGTATACCGCTCATTTGATACTCAGGGTATGATGGCCGGTGACTGTATCGAACTAGAGTCTGCCGGATTTGATACTCCTGGTTCTGTCCCCCTGCTAACCCCGGCTTTATATGGTGGCGCCATTGTCCGGCCGGAACGTGCACTACCTGATATCAGAAAGTATGTTATTGCTTCGGTGCAGTCGATACCGGCTGACGTGGTCAGACTAATGCATCCATCCAGATATCCGGTATCTATCGGTCCTGCCCTTACTGAAACCAGGAAAAAAATGATGCATGAGTTATCCGGTTGATATCGGATCTCCTCATATTATTCTACAATCATATCTTCGTTAAACCGGTCTTCAGTCGCTAAAAGGAAGTCTGAAGACATGTGCAGGCAGTCTTTTGGACAGATGTCATTACACTGGCTGCAGAAGACACACTGGGTTACCCAGATCCTGATTCTCTTGGTATCAGGTATAAACTCAATCGCATTTGCCGGACAAACCCTGATACACATTTTACACCCGATACAGGTGTTCCGGTCATAGAGGATCTTCCCCCGGTATTTAACTGGTGTTGGAATCGGTGGATGTATTGTTGCCTTTTCTGCAGCGACGGACTCCAGAAATCCGGTGATTGTCGGGGGGAGATTTTTTGCCGGGAAGAAGTTGGTCGCCGGCTTTTTCAGGATCTGGCGAAGCACCATCGGAACTGAGGGGAGTTTAATCATGATAAGCACCCCCCGAAGAGGAAGCTCCCGTCAAGGATGATGAGAAACATCCCGATGAGTCCGATGGTCGTGAGCCATCCCCAGTACAGGGATACCACGGTATTGATCCTGAACCGTGCCATAACAACCCGGACGAGTGATACGGAGAAAAACATCACCACTATCACCTTCAGGAGGAAGAAAAGCAAATCTACCCCGGCTCCCATGATTCCAGACAATCCGAGAACCGGAGAGAGGTTCCACGGGAAGAAAAGGAGTACGGCAAGTCCTGCCATCGCCACCAGTTTTGCCGCCATGGAGAGGGAAAAGAGTGCAAGGTTTCGTCCCGAGTATTCGACCAGAAGCCCACCGCAGAGTTCAGTCTCTGCTTCAGGAGTATCACAGGGGATCCGGGAGAGTTCGGCAGGGGTGACCCATGCAAGCACGATAAGCAGGAGGATACAGCCAATGATCCCCGCAGGTCCGACTTCCGTCCATATGGGATGTGCTGCGATCGTGTTCACAGAGAATGGCATGACCAGTCCTGCAACGGCAAGTCTCCAGGCAATTGCGACAATAGCAATCGCAAGCGGGAACTCATAGGCGATCATGGTCACCATCTCACGCTGGGCACCAACACTTGCATACGGAGATCCTGATGCAAATCCACCGGCAACCATGGCAAGGGCGGGAACAGTCAACAGATACATGATCAGGATGAGATCTCCATACTCTCCAATTATCGGCAGGGGTGTCCCGACCGGGAGAATGCTGCCCAGGGGAAGGTAAAAGAGCACCGTCACCGCTGATGCAAATGCAACGATGGGAGCTGCATTAAAAAGTGACGGGATTGCATTTGCGGGCACGACTGAATCTTTGCAGAGGAGTTTTCTGATATCGGTGAAGGGCTGGGTCAGGGGAGGTCCCTGCCGCATCTGCATCCGTGCAGCACAGATACGATCAATACCCATGAGGAACAGACCGGCGATGATACCAAAAAGGGTGATAAGGACAGCGCCCACACCTGTGGCGAGAAGTTCTCCGATCATGACTGAAGCCTCCGTGTCTTCTCAACAGACAATCGGTGGAGATGCTCTTTTGTCATGATACCGGCATTCCCATCCTGCCCGACAACAGCCACCCGGTCGGTGCATGACATGCAGGGATCGATGGATGCAACAATGATCGGGATGTCAGCAATCTGTTCTCCCTGAAGTATCTCCACCCATGCCATCTGGTTTGAGTAGGTGGATGCCTTGACCTTCCACATCTCGGGAGCTTCCTGCTTTCCATTCATCCTGACATAGTGCATATCTTCACCACGGGGAGCTTCAACCCTGGCAAATGCCTCGCCGGATGCCTTCTTCAGATTCATGAGCAACTTTGCATACTTCTCTTCAGCAAGAACTGGACCTTCAGGCATCTGTTTCATGCATTGTCTGATGATGTCAATCGACTGTTTTATCTCAAAGATACGGACGATGATCCGGTCATAGACATCCCCGTTACCTTCGCTGTTATACACATCAGGAAGCACGATGTCAAAATCAAGGTCGCCATATGCTGCATAGGGAGAATCAATCCTGACATCCATGGCAAGTCCTGATGCCCGTGAGGTGGGTCCCACGGTTGCAAGCTCCAATGCCCGGCGTTTTGTCAGGATTCCGGTATCTTTGCACCGCATGGCAATGGTCTTGTCGTTGAGGAAGAGATTGACCATCTTTTCAAGGAGTCCTTCATAGTACTGGAGTGCCTGTTCCAGACGGGGGAACATATCTGCGGTAATGTCCCGGCGGGTTCCGCCAAGCATCATGATGCCGTAATTGACCCGGTTCCCGGTTATATACTCAATCACATCGACTGACTCTTCCCGTATCTGCCAGGCAAGGTAGAAGAGGGTATCAAATCCGAGTTCATGGGCTGCGACTCCTGCCCAGAGGATGTGAGACTGTATCCGCTCAAATTCTGCAATAATGGTCCGGACATAATATGCCCGGTCAGGAACCTCAATATCTGCGATCTGCTCAACCGCCTGTGCAAAGACAAGTGCATGGTGAACTCCACAAATACCGCATATCCGGTCACAGAGATGCAGGATTTGAACCGGGTTTCTCCGCATCCCCATCCATTCAATCCCCCGGTGTGCCCGTCCGGGTGCAAAGTCAACCTTTTCAATAACCTCCCCATTCATCTGAAAGGTGAAATTTATTGGTTCTTTTAATGCCGGGTGTATAGGCCCGATGGGAAGTTCATAGGGTGCTTTTTTCTGACTCATTCTGCTGCACCTCCTGATGGAGCCTCTTTGGCAGGTTCTGGTTCCTTCTTCTCAACCGGTTCAGGTTCTGCTACCGGGGGGACCGGCCGGTCGGTGGGGCGATCAACCTTCCAGAGTTCCTTTACCATGGACGGGGGAATGCCCTTCTCATCCTTTCTCCAGGGGTATATCTCCTCAGGGAAGTCGTCAGGCAGAAAGATACGCCGTGAGTCCGGAATGCCATCTACCGTCACACCGATCATATCCTGCTTCTCACGCTCTGAATAGACAGCACCGGGAATGAGGCCTGATATTGTTGGCACATGGGGATCTGATTTTGGGACCTGGACGGTGAACACCACACAGATCTCCTCGTGTTTTCCACCAAAGAAGACCTGAAGATGGTAGAGAAGGTCAATCATGTCACCATTATCTGATGCTGCGATAACCCCGAGATGCGGATAATCTATGGAGATGAGCTCTGCAACCGCATCATTGAGGTCCTCACGGGAAACCGTCATCCACACGGTCTTTTGGGGGAGTTTTTTTACTCCTTCACGCCGCTCCTTTACCTGGATATTACTCACCCGGCTGCCGAATTTCCGGATAAACCGATCTGCCAGTTCCTGTGGTGTCATGGTTGCTCTCATGAACTCACCTCCTTTTCTAGTCGTTCAAGTTTTGCAATCGCCTGCACCACACCATATATTATTGCTTCGGGCCGGGGTGCACAGCCTGGAACATACACATCCACCGGAATCACCTGGTCGATTGGTCCGTCAAGATTATAGGAGTCATAAAACACTCCTCCGGACTGACCACAGGTTCCCACACACATGACCACCTTCGGAGCAGCCATCTGCTCATATACCCGTTTTACCCGGTCTCTCATCTGGTGGGTGACCGGACCGGTGACAAGCAGAACATCTGCATGCCGTGGTGATCCGACAAGTTTGATTCCAAACCGTTCAGGGTCATACCGGGGGCAGAGTGCTGCGACGATCTCGATATCACATCCGTTACAGGACCCTGAATTCACATGAAATACCCAGAGCGACCGGTTAAATGATGGAGAGAGTTTCATTTCAGGATCACCACCACGATGAGGACAAGAGCAGTAACAAACAGGTATGCCAGGAAGTAATCTGAAAGATTACCGGTATGGAAAGGTTTAACAAATTTATAGTATCCTGCCAGGGCATCGGTATATCCCCAGTACAGGTTCCCGGCCCGTATATGTACCGCCTCTTTTTCAGGTTCTGCATTTCCCGAGAGGAATGGAGCCGTTGCTCCAGGGCTGGTGTCATAGGTCTTCTCACCCCGTGACCAGATTATCCAGCCGATGATGAAGGCAATAACAAAGGCAATCACCCAGAATACGGCATTCCAAGCACCAAAACCGGTGGAAAGCGTGAATGATTCGATCATTTATACACCTCCGAGAACTGAGGCAATGTATCCGTTATAATCCACAAGGGCGGATGCTGCCGGGGCAACCAGAGTGTCGACAACCTGCTGGGGGAAGATCCCAAAGAGGATGACCAGAATAGCCAGTATTCCCATGGCAATGAGCATTGGTTTTGGTGCTTCCTCAACATCCTGGTATTCAGGGAGTTTTGGTCCCATGAACATGGAATGGAAGACCTTGACGAACGAAGCCAGGGTCAGGATACTGACGACCATCGCGATGACGGCAAGGAGGGGGTTAAAAAGGAATGTCGATTCATAGATGAGCAGTTTGGATGCAAATCCGTTGAATGGGGGAATCCCCGCGATTGCCAGCGCTCCGATCATGAAAAAGATCATGGTCCATTTCATGTTGTGGCCAAGCCCGCCGAGTTGGTTGAGGTTTCGTGTTCCACACCGGTACATGATGACCCCGGCGGTCAGGAACAGGAGACCTTTGTACAGGGCATGATTCATGATATGAAAGAGCCCTCCTTTCAGTGCCATCATACCGACACTCTGGGAAAGGCAGGTGCTGGAAAGAGCAGCAAGCCCTACCCCGACACCAAGCAGCATGTATCCGGTCTGGGAGACGGCGTGGTATGCCATCAGCCTTTTTACATCCTTTTGCGGGATTGCCATCGTGACACCGACGAACATCGAGAGCACTCCAAGGATGATGATGACCCATCCGACGGTCAGAGGGTTTATCTGACCACCGTAGAGGGTGAAACAGACTCTGAAGAGAGCATAGAGGCTTGCCTGTGATGAGACGACCAGGAATGCCGTGATTGCGGACGGTGCCATTGCATAACTGTCCGGTGTCCAGAAGTGCATCGGAACCGCTCCACACTTCATGGCAAGGGCAGTAAAGAACAGGACAAATGCGATTATATCAAGTCCGGTCATCTGCATCCGGTCTGCAATAACCGCCATATTCAGGGAGTTATACTGGGCAAAGAGTAGGCCGACCCCCACCAGAAAGAGCATGCCCCCAAGGGTTGAGAGTGCTGCATATTTCAGTCCGGCTTCAGCGGCAACTCCCTTATCTATCCGGTATGCAACAAGAGCAGCACCGGCAAGGGAACTGATCTCAAGGAAGACAAAGAAGTTGAAGAGGTCGCCGGTTGTTATCATTCCGTATACACCGGCAATGAGAAGCAGGAGGAGGGTAAAGAACCCGTCCTTCCCTGATAACTTCTCCATGCTGGAGAGGGAGTAGAGGGTGATACAAAAGCTTACAATTGCGGCGATTATGAGCATGAAGGCGTTCATCGGGTCTATCGTAAAGATGATCCTGATGGGGATGCCTCCGGAATCCGGCGGGATAACATGAGATATCGCATCAACTCCGAATGCATACACAATCGTCCCGCTCTCTAAAACCCGTGATGCAACCAGAAGGCCACAGAGCGATGAAAGAGCGGCAATGAGCAGTATCCAGGCATTTCGGACAGAATCGCCTGCTCTTGAAAGAAACGGGGTTAAAAATGCTCCCAGCAGAGGGATTGCGATGAGAAGTCCTGGCAGATTATCAAGTAGTATATCCATGTTCTACCCCTGGAGTTTTGAGACTTCACGGACGTCGGTTGTCCGATAATACCGGTAAATTATCATCACCATGGAGAGCAGCAGGGCAAGGGTTGCAACACCGATGACAATGCTCGTCAGTGTCAGGGCCTGGACCGTGGGCATGACCATGGCAAGGGACGGTGCACCGGTAAAGATGGGTGCAATACTGTCCCACCGGTACCCGAGAGCGATAAGGAAGAGGTTTACTCCTGATTCAATGAGTGATATTCCCATGATAATTTTAATGAGGTCCTTTTTCAGAAGGAGAGTATACAGGCCGAGCAGGATGGTTATTGCAACGACCAGAAATGGAAGATTATCTATCATTCTCCCTCCTCATGTGATCGAATTCCGCTTGTCATATACAAAATGATGATGCTGAGACCCCCGAGTACTTCAATCCCAACGGCTACATTCATGATGGGAATCGTCCCCGCGGTATTCAGAAAACCGGGATTTATCCCAAAGTTTACTGTCTGGCCAAAGAGACCTCCGGTTCCGTTTAAGAAGTTCATGAAAAAGAGATACCCGAGTGGTATAGCGGCGAGAGCAGTCCCGATAAAGAGGACAAGACCCGACATCTCACAGTTCTGAAATGTTCTCTTCTGGAACCACCCCAGAAAGTCATCCAGTTTATAGGCTACTATCAACAGGATAAATCCGGTTGCGATAACAGCACCACCCTGGAATCCTCCGCCTGGTGTTAAATGACCGTGAAGCACGATGTAAAAACCAAACACCGTGATAAATAAGAACATCACATCCGCCGTTGTCCGGATGATTTTACTCAGACTATTACTCATATTCGTAATCCTCTCCTTTTTTCCGAAGTCTAAAAAGGACCGAGACTCCAAAGACTGCGGTAAACAGGACACATGCCTCACCAAGGGTATCAAAGGCACGGAAATCGAACACAATAGATGTTACAATGTTATTTGCTCCGGTCTGTTCCTGACC
Organism: Methanospirillum hungatei JF-1; assembly: GCF_000013445.1. Lineage (NCBI taxonomy): Archaea > Methanobacteriati > Methanobacteriota > Methanomicrobia > Methanomicrobiales > Methanospirillaceae > Methanospirillum > Methanospirillum hungatei. The sequence continues at coordinate 2,858,275 of NC_007796.1, read as the reverse complement.
ATGGGCGATAAAGTAATCATCCATGTCTGAGATCGCAGGGTCTCCGAAGGGTATTGATAATGCAGCAAACAGGAGACTGCCTGCCAGAACCACAAGAGTAAACCATGCCACCTTGGTTCTCATCATGTCACCTCCTGGTCATGGGTGGCCCTGATAGCAATGAGATATATTGCAGTAGAGATTCCGGCTCCAACCGCTGCCTCGGCAATGGCCACATCAGGAGCCTGGAGGATATAAAATTCAATCGAGAGGAGAAAACTGAAGGCTGCAAAGGTGACTGCGGCGGCAACGAGATTTTTCTGCCAAACTATCAGTGCTGCAGTAATGAGGATCCCAATTAAGATCAAAATGTGAATAATTTCTATCACAGGCCTGCCTCCGTCAGTTTATCAACAATAGCCGGGTCTGGTTTCTGTCCGCTCCGGTGTGCTGCTCGGGCGATTGCATGAGATCCTGCGGCGTTCGTTATTGCAAGAGCGAAGACTGCAATGATGGTATGGGTGATGACCATGAGGTACTGGGAATCGCTGGTTCCCAGATATTGGGATATTGCAAACACGACCACCCCAAGGCAGAGGAAGATACTTCCAAAGGTTGTCGCTTTTGTGGAAGCATGAAGCCGTGTGTACACATCCGGGAACCTAAGAAGCCCTAATACTCCCAGGGCATTGAATAAGAGGCCGATGATCAGAAAGATAAAAATAATTGTATCTGCAACCATCAGAGCTCACCACCGATATGTTTTGCGATGTAGAGGGTGGAGACAAAGGAGAGTAAGGCGTAGACGATGGCAACATCGATGAAGATGTACTGCTGATACACCACTCCGAGGAGAATCATAACCGCCACCGTGAGCGTGTTAATAGTATCCACCGCAACCACCCGGTCCGGGTTTGTCGGGCCAAGGATCAGTCTTACCAGGGCACCAAAGATGATCACTGCCGTAACCAGAGCAGCAATCATAAAGATATCTGTCATTCAGCAATCCTCCGGATCCAGGCTGGAATATTCATGTATGAAAAGATCTCTCTCGCCTCAAATGCCTCTTTTTTCTCATCACCTTCGTTCAGATGAATAATATGAATGAAGAGATCATGGTTCTTTTCATCGACATCAACACTTAGCGTTCCTGGTGTGAGTGTAATAGAATGGGCAAGCATCGTTATTGCCAGATCAGATTTCATCCCTGAATGGAGCCTGATAATCCCTGGCCTGACATTTCCGGTAATAACCCGGTATGCAACATCCAGATTTGCCTTGGTCAGTTCCACAAGGAAGGGACCACAGATGTATATCAGGATGCTGATGAGCCGTACCGGATGTAACATCCGGTAATTCTCACTCCTGCAGAAGATCTTCCGAGCGATAACACCGGTCACAAGTCCGATGATGACACCTGCAATAATTTCCTCCCATGACCAGAAGAGAACAGAGCCGGAACCAAAAACCAACACCAGATAAAACAGAAAAGCCACAAAGGCAGTAACGATAAACGGGATCATTGTATCACCTGTACCCGGTCATCATAATGGCATACCCATGCCAAACCCTCTCGATATGTCATGATAGATCGTGATCAACTGAGGTGGTTATCCGCATCATATAATATTTTTTATTCGATCAGCTTTTTTATTTTATTGAAAAAAGGCATTTTCTGATGTTTGAAGGAATGGTCCGTACAAACCAGTATGTAGGGTTAGATCATACAATTGGGGAGATATGGGTGGATTATACCACGGCAGAATTCTCCTTCACTGGTGTGATTCGTGTCATACGCCGGTTCTTGCTGAGCATTGTGCATGCGGGGCAGCTACCAGAGCAGTCCCGGTAACTCCTCCTGGTGATGCACGACCCGCATTTCCCGAAGATATTGCCTTTGTAAATTCGATATATGAAGAACAGTTTGGAATGTCGATCATTCCGGAAGGCCAGATCGCACTTATGAATAAAGTTCCGGATCATGACCGGATGGAAGAGATAATCGTAGGTGGAGCGATAGTAGGGGCTATCCGATATCTTCCCGGAGAACGTCGCTGGGAGGCTCTTCCCCGTCCTGATGCGGCGTTGATTGCTCAACCAAAAAAGCGGTTTATGGTTATTGATGAAGGGGCGCTTTCTTCTATCAGGGAAGGCAGAAGTCTGCTGGCTCCCGGTCTTATCTCCTGTGACTCCTCGATCAGAGAGGGGGATGAGGTCTTTATAATGACCCCGTCTGGTATCTGTGCCGGTGTTGGCAGGGCACGGGTGGATGCTGAAGAAGCAAATCGGATGGAGCGGGGACAGGTGGTGAAGACAAGAAAAAATATCCCCTCCGTTTATACACCCGGTGAGGCAACCTGGGATGATGTCGTACAGGCAAATGCTGACGTGCTCAAAAAAGTTGAAGCAGCATCTGGAAAATTCATCGCGGACAGCATCGGCCCGTATGAGCATCTCCCTATGTCTGTCTCATATTCGGGTGGGAAAGACAGTCTTGCAACATTACTTGTCGTGATGAACACCTATCGCAAGATGCCAATTCTCTATATCGATACCGGCCTTGAGTTTCCATCAACCGAAGAGAATGTCTGCGATGTGCAGGACCGATATGGGCTTGAGTGCGTTAGGATCGAATCTATCAATGAGTTCTGGCGGGACTTTGAAGTCTCCGGTCCTCCGTCCAGGGATAACCGGTGGTGTTGCCGAACCTCCAAACTGGAGCCCCTGCGCCAGTACATCGTCAAAACCTATGGTGAGGATGGTGAGATAGTATCTTTCATTGGTCAACGCAAGTATGAGTCCTTTTCACGGATGAAAAACCCCAGGGTCTGGAGGAACTCCTATGTGAATAATCAGATATGTCTAGCCCCGATACATACGTGGACGGCTCTCCATGTATGGCTGTATATCTTCCGGGAGAAGGCTCCTTTTAATGAGATGTACCGGCATGGGGTTGACCGGATGGGGTGTTATATGTGCCCTGCCAGCGACCTTGGAGTACTGGAGAAGATTCAGGCTACTCATCCCGAACTCTGGGAGGAATGGGAGCAGGCAGTATCATTGTGGATGAATAGGAAGGGTATATCACAATCCTGGTTTGAGAGTGGGCAATGGAGAACTCAGGGAGATAAGGCAATATGAATTCCATTGTTATCGTCGATTATGGTCTTGGAAATATGCGCAGTGTCAGCAAGGCGGTTCAAAAGGCCGGAGCAGAGGTTCTTATCTCGCATGACCTTGAGGAGATTCGTTCCGCAGATGGGATCATCCTCCCCGGCGTCGGTGCCTTTCATGAAGGGATGACCCAGCTTGCAGACCTGTCGCAGGCTTTAATTGAATCCGAAGGCCATGTTCCGATCCTTGGGATATGCCTTGGTATGCAGATGATGATGGAGTTCTCTGAAGAGCACGGATTACATCAGGGTCTTGGCCTTATCCCCGGCACAGTACGGCGTTTTTCTGACATGCCCGGGTATAAGATCCCCCACATGGGATGGAACCAGATAACTATTGAAAAGCAGGATGATCCTCTCTTTGAGGGTATTCCAAATCATTCGTATGTATATTTTGTCCATTCCTACTGGGCAGATACTCCGGCTGAATATTGCATTACATCAACTGATTATATCAATACATTTGCTTCATCAATACGAAACGGGACCGCAGTGGGAGTTCAATTTCATCCGGAAAAAAGCGGGGAATGCGGCCTTGCAATACTTCGGAATTTTATCGGGCTGGTATGACCTTCATCCCTGTAATGCCATCTCGATGGTGGCACGAAGCTGGTTATCGGTAAAGGGTTTTACAATATACCCTCTGGGTTTTGTTTTTTTTGCCCGTTCCATAATGTCTGCATCAAGTATGGAGCTGATATATACAATGGGGATTTTGAATTTCTCTATGATCTCGGATGCAGCATCAATTCCATCCATCTCACCGGGAAGATTGATATCCATCAGGACAAGAGCGGGATGAATCTCACCGATCCTGATGAGAGCCTGCGTACTATCTTCGGCAGTTCCCGCGACATGGTATCCCATTTCAGTCAGTCGCCATGATATGAGATCTGCAATAACCGGGTTATCTTCGACGATAAAGATTGTTTGATCAGACACTACAACCTCGTGAACGTCACATCTCAGATATTATAAGGTATCGCATTTGCACAGCATTGCCATTCGCCTGTGTAATGAATGCGGTGTAGCCTCTTATCATGTATTTTCTCCACTATTTTCTAACTTTCCAGTGGATCAATACCCCTTCTTCCATGGGGATGACGTCCATCCGTTCAAGAACCGGAAAATCTGATTCTAATACATATCCGGTCCCATCGGCAAGGGTTGGGGCATCCTTTCCGCCAATAATGATATTCCCGACAAACATTGTCAGTTCATCAACCAGACCTGCGGACAGCATTCCCCAGATGAGCGTCCCTCCCCCTTCCACCATCAGCCGCTTTATCCCCTTTTCTGCTAGTTTCGTGAGAAGAACGGGTAAATCAACGGTCACTTCTCCAGCCTGAATGATTTCTGCGTGGTTTTTCAGGGCAGAAATATTCTCCTCTGGTGCTGCGAGTGACACGGCAATGATCCGAAGGCCAGGGCCTTTGTGCAGGATTTTCGCATCCGGCGGTGTCCGTGCCTGGCTGTCGACAACGATCCGAACCGGGTGCTCTGGTTTTCCATTTCTGACCCGTTCAGCAATACGGTCGGCAGACTTGATGGTGAGTGAAGGATCATCGGCAAGAACGGTTCCAATCCCGACCATTATCGCATCACAGCCGGCTTTTATCTCATCCACCCGGTCAAAATCCTCTTTTCCTGATATCTTCACCTGCCTGCGTTCCCTGGTGGAGAGTTTCCCGTCTGCACTGACGGCCACATTGACGATCACATATGGGCGCATGAACTCTTCCTAGGCACGTCCCCGAAGCCGGGCGATTTCGTCGGTTGCATTCGGGACCCTGATGAGAAATGTTCCATGGCATGGTTTTGTATAGGGGAAGATGAGTGAATCACCATCAACTGCAACCCTGATCGGTGGGACTCCGATGATATTGAGATCAAACATACGGTATCCCGGTGCCACATCATATTTCTCAGGGTACCTGGAGAGAAATTCCCTGGCTTCCTTGAATGAAATTTTCGACATCAGTACTTCATATGGCAGAGATTCTAAGCATCCCATGGGGCAGCCTCCTCAAGTCTGTTTTTTAGTGACATCGGGTTGTGTGTTGCAGGCTCGGCAATGACGGTGCATGGAAAGGTAATTTCCTGAGCGATCTGCTCTGCTTCCTCACCAAATATGATAGCCATCACGGGTTGGTTCGTCAGGGACTGCATGGTCGCGGCATAGCTTACCCCTGCGTCATTATGAACAAAGACATAACTCTCTGTGACGGTGAGATCGCCTTTTGCCAGAGCTGCTATGGTTGCATCCAGGTCTTTCATCTCCATGGTGTAATGGCCGTCCGGGTCTGCAACCCGTATCAGTTGCCTGGCTGAAGGAGTTCCGGCAATGATGGTTCTGATCCCTGCCTTTTTCATCCGGTTTGAAAGATAAAGAACAAGACTGGTCTGTACCGGGACCTTCGGACAGCCCATTACCAGAACAGCAACTCTCTGTGTTGGTTCTTCAGGCATAGATACAGTGTATTATGTACGTCATGGGGTATGAATGAGGATGTCAGGTTCTGATATGATGAAAAATATTCTGGGATCACATGACTGATAAAGAAACTTCTTGAGCTGGTGGAGATGTACATTGCTGCATGAATCGATTCCATATATGGATCGCCGGAGCGGTCCTTTTTGTCACAATTGCCTTATCCGTTTCGGTCATCGCTGCAAATCAGAGTTGTATCCCCTGCGGTGACAGCTGTTATGACCCAAGTAAGCAGTCCTGCTGCCAGGGTCAGGTATATGACGGGCTCCATTGGGGGGTCTGTAAGGACGCCTGCTATAATATTGAAAAACAGGTCTGCTGTAATGGAAAGCCTGTGAACGGGACACGGTGTCTCCCGACCTGTGGTGATTCATTCTATAATCCGATCACCCAGTCCTGCTGCCAGGGAGAACCGAAAGACGGACTCCTGTGGGGAATCTGTGGCGGGAAGTGCTATGATCTGACCAATGAAACCTGTTGTAATAACCAGATTTACCCGGGGACCGGATGGCAGAAGTGTGGCGATACCTGTTACAATAAGAACAACCAGAGCTGCTGTCTTGGTGTTGTGTATGATGGGAAGGGATACACCAAGTGTGGCGATACCTGTTACAATCCGAAGACCGAGTCCTGTTGTAAAGGTAAAGTTAGTGAAGGAAAAGTTGAGTGTGCGTATTAATAAAAATTTATTTTTTTCTGGTTTTTAATTTACGGAATGTTCAGGCAGGGGTGTGAGTTTTTTCCATCCTGATTTTGTGAGAGGGTAATTTGGTTTTCTCTACCTGAAAATGGTGATATTGGGTGATTCTGGTTACAGGAGTTTACAAATGGAACTATGATTATAAAATGGGAAGGTGTCAGATATGAGTTCGTGTATTATAACTTACGATTTTTTCTTCATGGTAAATCTCATTGAAAGGGTTTATTACTTCAATCCATGGTATTTTTTTAAGATGGATATCCTCTGTAATAATCCGTCGGATTTCATTCTTTTCCATGGTGGCAACGAGAAGTGAGTCCCAAAAATGAAGCCCATATTCTTTATGTATATTCAGGGCACGGATTATGATTGCCGAATCATATGTCAGAACTTTCCAATGAGAAAATTCATGAATGATCTGAATAAATGCAGATATCTCATCAGGTTCTTCCTTTCTTTCGCCTTTAGTAAGAAGAACTGAAGAGAATTCTGCTAAGTTTTGGACTGAAACCGCATAGATAATTTCCCTGCTTCAAACCTTTTCAAATAAACGGAGAGCAATATCATGTTTTTCTTTCTCCTGGGAAACCCATGCGTAAACAAAAATATTGGAATCAATTAACGCATCAGGTTCGATCATAAAGCTCCTTTCTATGTGAATAATGCCATTCACCTATATCATGTTCTTTCGCTAGAATCTTTCTTCCAGCTTCAGCAAGTGAGCGTTGTCTGGTTTCATTTATCCAAAGCTCAATTGCTTCAGTAATTGCATTGCTTATTGCTCCTTTATTCGTTCCACATTCACGAGTAATGACTTCCCGGAACCGTTTTTCGACCTCATCTGAAAGGGATATGGTAACAGTGCCCATATGTGTATGTAGATTTATGAGATATTTACATATATGTTGTGTCCTCTCACAAAATCACATAATTTGCAATAATGAAGTTGATTAAATATCATTTCCCGATGAAATTCTGAAAAATTTTGATCATGATAGTGAACGATCTCATTGACTGTATGAAGTCAAAGTGGCAAAGTTAGGTTTAATACCGTCCACTCTCCTGATGGGGTTTTGTGTCAGGTTTCCCATGCTATCCCACCCTTTTCGCTGTGCATTAGTGTGGAAGTAACGATGAATCTCATTCGGTCAGACCTGACAAATGAGGCGACAACGGGTGTGACAGCTTTACCGCAGCTCAGTGACAACGCGGATAGGAGTGAACGGATTCGGAGTTACATTGAGCTGCATCCGGAGAGCGGCTGCTGATATAGCCTGCAGCTTTGGTGTAATGAGGCAATCAGCTTCGAAAGTTCTAAGTAAAGTGAGGGGGATACGTTGACAATCATTCAAAGAACTAATCCCTTAACTCTCTCAAAAAAAAATTAAAATTCAATGTTAATTATTTTATGAAATGTAACATCATCAGAGACTTATCAACGATAAGCTGTTTTCCGAGGTCTAATACCTATCACGATGATCTCATAATCTGGATTTAATTCAAAAATTATCCGATAATCACCGACTCTCAATCGGTACGTATTTTTAAATCCCTTTAACTTGCGAATATCTAAATCTGGGAGAAATCCTTCTTTTAATCGCTCAAACTTTTCCTTTATTGATGTATGATATGGTTCGGGAATATCTTGAAAATCCCGCAAGGCATGTGTATCAAGGAGTATTCTATATCTCATGAAGCTCTAGAGTACCTTCGCTTTTTCTTTTCTGATATTCACCAATTAATTCGATTTCATCATCAAGAGGTTCAACCTCTCCAATGAGCCGGGTATCAATGATGCTCTCGATTTTTTGGAGTAGAAATAGAACTTCGTTATTCTCCGATGTGACTTCAGCCATATAATATTTATCAATAGTCCGCTAAGTCATAAAAAAACACCCTTTTTTTGACATCCCGAAATACTAATGTTGAAGAATACTGAGTTATCTCCCCGCTTACCAGAAAAAATATTGAATATTCCATACCTTGAACCGGAGTTCTCACCCTTGTCGTCGCCCTCTGCTCCTACGTCCTCTCCTTTGAGAGCCTCCGTTCATAAGCAGCCCTCGCCGATTTGATCCTATTCCCGCTCGGGTAGCTGGCCGATCTGTATTGATGCCCCCCTCATCTCCGGGCCCTTTGGTCCTCCGGGGAAATAGTCCAGGGGTCATCCTCGGCGTTCAGGTGGGGAGACCTCATCACCTTTACCGGGATCGCTACCTTGGTTTAATATCGCTTACTCTCCGGGTGGGTATTTGCATCAGGCTTCTCATGCTATCCCACCATTTTCGCTCTGCATTTCCGTTGAATTGCTCATGAACATCATCCGGTCAGACCTGACAGCGGGTGTGACAGCTTCACCGCAGCTGAGTGACAACGGGGATCGGAGTGAACGGATCCGGAGTTTCATTGAGCTGCATCCGGATGTAACAGCTGCTGACATTGCCCGCAGCTTTGGTGTAACGAGGCAGACAGCTTCACGGCACCTGAGTAAAGTAAGGGTGGCACAAGTGGAGGGATAACACCGCTCCCTCCTCCCGCGAGAGATACCATCAATACACGTCATCCCCCAAGCAACTCCTCATAAATTTTCTTCTTATTAGAGATCTTGATACTGGTTGCAACTCCTGAAACCATGTAGATTTCAATTTTTTATTCAGTCCTATCTGATTTTTTCCAAAACCTGAGTTGTTCTCAGAACCAGGTGCAACCGATAATTGACCTCTCATTTTCCGCTCATAATGATCTGCAGAAGTTATTCAATAAAAAAAGTATCAATGCACTCTAAAATTATTTCAGACTATTTTCCATCAGTTTTGTCTATTTGTCTTTTAACCTGTTTCGAACAACATTTGTATGTCACACAGAGACCTGCAAAAAATCCAGGAAGTAACTCCTGGATGTCTGACAGGATCTCTGTCGGTGAGTAGTGTTCAACATGTCCTCCTACAACTGTTGGATCCAACTCATCCCGAAAAGGAAACTCCCCCGGTCAGGAGAGAGTTTCATGTCCTCCGATTCTCTTCTCCTGACCAGAACGAACTTCACCCGGTCTATAAAAGACCGGATTTCCTCCTACAATTCATTCAGCAAAAATCAGTACTTATGGAGATAGACATGCTTTTACAAAGTAAATTTACCACAAAATACAATGAAAATCAGATCTGCTTAATAGATTATCTGAAAAGCCAATTGAAGCCAGGATCAAACTTCTTTAAGTCAAAGTATATTGCCAAGGATACCGGATTATCTTCAAAAGAGGTAGGGACCATTATGGCCTTATTGTCCGAGATTTGTCCCGAGTATAAGATTGAGCGGTACAGTTATTCGAACAGTACCACCTGGCTGGTGACAACGCCCCAAGTATAACCCTATTTTTCCTCCTTCGTTTCATAGTTCTGTTTGAATCCTTTTTCTGACAAGAGGAAATCGCTCATGCCTGGGTGTATCTCTGAAAGTCTCTGAAACCAGAATCACATCAAGATCTGATTCATCATGGACAGTTCCATGCACCCGTGAATCAACAGGATAGTATCATCAGGCTGAAAAAACTCGATAATTTTTGGGAGTATTTCTGACCGGAATACCTCAATGACCGGATCATTCATGAATAACTCCACTCCTTTCATAAAACAAAAATAACTTGTTTAACTTCTTAAAGTTGAGTATTTACTCCCTATTTTACCTGGGAGATGGGAAAAATTAAAATTTATTGAATATTTCTTTACCATTTCACGATTTTTATATTCTTTTAGGTACGATTAAACCTTTATCAACGTATAAGCAAAAGGTACTATCATGATTATCGAATCTTCCGTTTCAGCGGTATATGATGGAAAAGCCCTAGTGCCGGATCAGCCAGTAAATCTTCAGGCTGGAAAGAAGTATCATCTCATCATTGAGGATATTCCGCCTGATAAACCTCAAAGGGAAAGTTCTTCAGATACATTCCACATCTGTGAAACCGCCTGTATGAGTGAACGAGTCCTTGCCCGTGACTGGCTCACATCTGAAGAGGATGAGGCGTGGGACTATTTGTAAAAGGAGACATTGTCGTCATCCCCTTTCCATTCTCAGATTTAAGTTCTGTGAAACGACGACCTGCATTAGTGATAGCTCCTGTATCCGGGGATGATCTGATCCTGTGTCAAATCACTTCAAAATATCACTCAGATACAAGCAGTATCCCCCTCCATCCGTTAGACTTGATATCTGGGAGTCTAAAAGAGATGAGTTATATCAGGCCAGATAAACTTTTTACCGCTGATGTATCGATGATTCAATACACTCTGGGGCATGTTACCGATCCTATCATGCAATCTGTGGTCAATACGATAATTTCAATTATTCGGTGGTGATCTAACATAACTGCACGGCGGGAAATCGAATCCACTCTTCGATAGTCCATACGTGATCTGTTAAACCTGCCGCCATTGCAGGTGTTCGTTTTATTGAATGACCCCCTTGAACATCTTGAATTTGAAGAGTTCGAATTGGCCAACAAAAATTGCAACTATATAAGCAAAAGAACGTCATAGCTTCGTGTTCCTCTGGTTCTTTAGAAAATGAAAGTGATTTCCGAATTTTTCGAGAATTCCGATTCCTGTCGGTTCCATTCTGCCTTTCGATAAATGAAGTATTTACCTTTTTGCTAACTTTTGAGCGTTTTAATGCTCTTTTTAGCCCTTCCTCTGTTCCAAAGACAAGTTCAGTCTCCACCTTGGATATTCTTCCTCTGGAAAGAGTTTTTTTAACAATCGCATAAATCAATCCAGAAGGGACTTCCCAATACGGCTTCTTTGGTCGTCCACGTTTACCAGTTCTTTCAGGATTAACCAGTCTGCCGTATCCGATACGAATGGCCTCTTTGTATGGCATATACTTGTCCGTCGTTATCAATCTCATTAATTTCCCCCTGGTTCTTTTAATGAAGTCTTCAATGAGTTTGTGGATGTTCTCTGCAGTTCGTTTTCCGGGGATGACTGAAATGACTAACCGATGTTCTGGATCAAAAGCCATGTGATCCCAGTTATCTCCATATTTTTCATCATTTGGGTCGAAAGGATCACAATTCTTATCTTTTTTACCGACAAAACTCCACTTTTCATCGAATTGAACCTCATTTGTCTGAGGGGGAAAAAGAAACCAATTCATCATGGATTAATTGAGCATGGGGCCCTGCCTTTTTTAAAAGTCTAGCGACCGTCCCTAAACTCACACCTGTAAACCTACTGGTCTTCCGTATACCACATCCATCAGATAAATGTTCCATGACCGAAACAGCTTTTTCATGCTCAATTTTCGAGTTGTGAAGCGCAGTGCCTCTAGTTTCGGAGAACCGATATCCACAAGTCTTACATCTCAACATTCGGTTTCCTTGACCTCCAGAGGTTCCACTTACCGAGAGATTTCCAATTCCTCGTTTTCCATAGTCCGGACAATTTGAGTTTTGACAACAAAATTGATGAAGGTCATCTATTTTGAGAAAAGGTTTAGATGCCATTGTGTTATTATAATTGGAATATATTATTAAATTTATTGAATATTTTACATAATAAGATCACGACCGAAAATCGTACACCTGAACCGAAAGACCGGGTTCCAGGCACCGGTTTTTGATTTCAGATATCCTGTCCTGTATCTCTTCTGATAAATATTCTTCACCACATACCGGACAGATCATTGCCGGCACATGCCTGAAAAGGAAAGCCGCCCCATTCTTTTCAAATGCGACGATGGTAGAACTATCAACCGTTACACCTTCATTACATTGAATGCACTTCATTTCTTCAACTCATATGCATAAATTTCATCCCAGAATTTGGCATTTGGATTTTGTACTCTGACAATTACAATCATTCTTTCTCCTAATATAAAACCCTCTCAATGTCTATGGAGCCAGATCACGATTCGGAACTTTATCATTCTGTTCCTGGCTATCATCTACATAGCCGGTAATCATCAGATGCCTCTCCCGGTCAGCCCAGGACCCTCCCCTCATATGCGATTCACCAGGCACACCGTCAGGAATCATCGGGTCTGTTTATTCTCACCCTTTCCACATATTCTCTCCCACAAAAAATCCCGAACAATTCAAGGAGGATCTAATAGCGATTCCACCACACCTTCAACTAATTATCTCAAACAGAACCCTGTCTCTCCTCCTTCTCCTCCATCCTACTCGGTCGCCGCTTCGCGGCTCCCTCGCACCCCCTAGCAACTCCGACATCGAAAACCCCTCAAATTTTCCCGAAAACCCATAAAAACTCTCCCCCCTCATATCCTCTCGCTATCCAAACCCTGATCCCTCCCCTTACAACTCCCTGTCCAAGACCACATCCGCCCACCTCGTGAAGGGAGGAGTTTATATACCGCCCCGTAAATCCGACGACCCAAAGACAAGAAAAATCGAGATCATTTATAAACACAAGGCTAGAAGCACCCCGGTACACGCCTAAAGAGAGTCTACAATATCTCTCTCTCAAATAATCAAAACTCGTATCAATAAAAAAATACCCTGAAAACAAGCCCTAATTACAAAAAAACGCCTTCTATAAAAAACAACATAGAAACAAACATGCAAAAAAGGGGACGGTATACGAATTGAGTGCGCTGACCGGGATTCGAACCCGGGTTTAGGCGTTGGCAACGCCTAGTGATAACCACTACACTATCAACGCAGTTGCTCTACATCGTCAGCTCTGTGAGGTAATAAATCTGCCGAAATCTTTCCTGGATCTGTTCGTATGAACAATGTCAGGAATAATTGGACAGATTGATATTTTCTACCTGCAAACCTCATACGAATGATCCCCCTGATGATTGACTTTACCGGCAAGAAAGTAATCATTTTCGGGGGAGGGGTTATCGGAGCCAGAAAGGCACGGTACTTCGCATATGAAGCAGACGTCCTCGTATACAGTCGTTCTTTTCACCCGGAGTTTCAGGAGATCCCGGTCAGAACTGAGGTCTGCAATCTGACTGGAGACCTTGAAATCCTGCGAAATATGATACACGATGCGTCGCTGGTCATCGCTGCCACATCAGATCCTGAATTAAACGAGCTGATTGAAAGCGCCTGCGCCCGTGAACATATCTGGTGCAATGTAGCGGCAGGGAAACGGGGTGATGTCGTCCTTCCCGCAAAGATATCAGGGAACCGGTATGTCATCGCAGTCAGCACCTCCGGCTCGGTCCCGGCTGTATCACGACTGGTCCGTGAAGAAATCGAGAAAACGTTTCCTGATCTTGACGATCTCATCCTCCTGGGCGAATGGATCCGGGACATCTACCGGGGGGATCGGGCCGGTACCGAATCATATGATACCGTCCTGTATACTGTTCTTCGTGACCCTGAAACAAGAAAAGCCCTCACGAATGGGATGAATGCAGCCCGGGAATATGTGCAGAGGAGATTTGCACTATGACACATGCGCTCTTTTCACCATTCACCATTGCAGGAATATCCCATCATACTGCATCGGTGGCAGATATGGAATCGGTCCGGTTTCCTGATGAAGAGGCTTTCCTTACCCGTGCCGGTGACTGGTTTAAGGGGGTTATCCTGCTACAGACCTGTAACCGGATTGAGATCATGGTACATGGGAATGCAGATCTCCTTGGCACCTTTCTGGAGAGCGAGGGACGGGCCGGATGGCAGATGTGGAAGGATGCAGATGCCTTATCCCATCTTCTCGACCTTGCAGCAGGTCTTGACTCGATGGTCATCGGTGAAGACCAGATCCTGGGACAGCTCAGAAAATCCCTGAGCCTGTCTGAATCGATGTCGGTTGCAGATCCTCTGATCACCCTCTGTATCAACAAGGCAATCCATGCCGGGTCCGAGGCCCGGAGAATCAGTGGCATTAACCGGGGTGCAGTATCGATCGGGTCTGCGGCGGTTCTCCTTGCAGAAGAGCAGCTCGGATCTCTGGCCGGCCGGCACATCCTTGTCCTGGGGACAGGTGAGATGGGGGTTCTGGTCACCCAGGCACTTGCGGCGAAACAGCTGTCTGCAATTTATGTTGCCAACCGGACATTTGACCGGGCCCAATGTCTTGCTGAGAAGGTTCACGGGACCGCCGTTCCGATGGCAGACCTGTACCGGTATCTGACCATGTCTGATGTCATCATCTGTTGCACCGCTGCTCCCCATCCGGTGATTAAAGTACAGGAAGTGATGGAGGCATTGAAAGGGAGATCATGGCCGCTTGATCATTCCCGGCGACCGCTCATCATCGTTGATATTGCCCAGCCGCGGGATGTTGAAGAGGATGTCGGCAAGATACCTGGCGTCTGTCTATACACGATAGATGACCTCCGAAAAGTCAATGATGATACCGCACAGTTCAGAAAGGAAGCTGCAGAGAAGGTTCGGGAATTTCTTGACCAGGAACTGGTTCAGTTTATCCGACTCTTTAACCGGAAGGCAGCAGATGAACTCCTGGCAACGTTGCACAGCTGGGCTGAGCAGATACGGATCAGGGAGCGGGATCGGGCTCTCAGCAGGTTGTCAGGATGTGATGACCGGGTCCGCGATGTGACCGATGATCTGACCCGGGTGCTGACCAGAAAACTGCTCACTGACGTTACCCTTACCATCCGGACCTGTGCTGAACGGGGAGAGATGAAGATTGCAGAGGACCTGGTTGGTGCCATTACCAGAGGAGAGAACATATGTTCCCGCACGTACGATTGAGAAGACTTCGCAGACAAAAGATTATCCCGCTGCTTGCAGAGACCCATATTGGGAAAGATGACCTGATTGCACCGCTCTTTTTTGATGAGAACATAGCAGAACCGGTTCCGATACTGGCAATGCCCGGACAAAACCGCTGGCCGGTTTCTATGGCTGCAGAGGTCGTAACCCGGATGAGGACTGCCGGTATCCGTGCCGTTCTCCTGTTTGGTATCCCGTCTGTCAAGGATGCTGAAGCCTCAGGAGCATATGCACCGGAGGGGGTCATTCAGCAGGTGATCCGGGCGATGAAAAAGACCTGTCCGGACATGGTCATCATCACCGACCTGTGTGCCTGTGAATATACTGACCATGGGCATTGCGGCTATGTGGGTGAATGCTGTGACGGGCCAAATTTGCTGAATGATGCATCGCTTGAGATGATGCAGCGGATAGCAGTCTCACAGGCAGAAGCGGGTGCAGATATTGTTGCTCCCTCCTGTATGCTGGACGGCATGGTTGCTGCCATCCGGGAGGCTCTTGATGATTATGGACATCAGGAAGTCCTCATCATGTCATACTCCTCGAAGTTTGCCTCTGCCCTTTATGGTCCGTTCCGTGAAGCGGCGGGCTCAGGCTTTTCGTTCGGGGATCGGACCGGGTACCAGGCCCCGGTCTCAAACCGCCGGGAAGCGTACCGGGAGTCTGAGCAGGATGCAGCAGAAGGGGCTGACATCCTGATGGTCAAACCGGCCGGATGGTTTGGAGATGTCATCACTGACATTAAACAACTTGGTCTGCCGGTTGCAGCGTACCAGGTATCAGGAGAGTACTCCATGATCCGGGCTGCGACAGAGATGGGCTGGCTTGATGAACGACGGGTCGTCATGGAAAGCCTGGTCTCGCTCAAGCGGGCGGGTGCTGACCTTATCATTACCTATTTTGCTGAAGATGTATGCAGGTGGCTAAGCGAACATGAGTGAAAAGAGCAGGGAATATTATACCATTGCCAGGGATCTGATGCCTGGTGGTGTTTCAAGTCCGGTCCGGGCAATACAGCCATACCCCTTTTACACGGTACGGGGATCCGGCTCCCGCATATATACTGTAGACGGGACTGAACTGATCGACTGTTGTGGGGCATACGGACCGCTCATTCTGGGTCATGCCTGTAAACCGGTTGGCGATGCAATCTCTTCTGCACTGGATGATGGCTGGCTGTATGGCACCCCGACTCCGGCAGAGATAGATCTGGCACAGATACTGATAGCTGATCATCCATCCATAGAGATGGTCAGGTTTGTTACTACCGGTTCGGAAGCGACCATGGCAGCTATCAGGCTTGCACGGGGGTATACCGGAAAGAGTGACATCATCAAGACCGAGGGCGGATTTCACGGGGCTCATGACGGGGTCCTTGTGCAGGCAGGGTCCGGGTGTACCACCCTTGGTCAGCCTGATTCTGCAGGGGTTTTGTCAGATATCGTGCGGCACACGAGGCAGGTTCCGTACAATGACACCGAGTCACTGATCTCTCTGGTGGATAAAAGTGGTGACGAGATCGCAGCCATGATTCTGGAACCCGTGATGGGAAATATCGGCCCGGTCCTCCCAAAGCCAGGGTACCTTCAGGAGGTCCGCAAGATCACCGCTGAACATGATATCCTGCTCATCTTTGACGAGGTCATCACCGGATACCGGGTTGGGATTGGCGGAGCACAAAAGCTCTTCGGGGTAACGCCGGATATCACCACCCTGGGTAAGATCATAGGCGGAGGACTCCCTCTATCAGCATTTGGCGGGAAAAGAAAGATCATGGAACTTATCGCGCCCGCCGGGCCGGTGTACCAGGCAGGAACCTTCTCCGGAAACCCGCTCAGTCTTGCAGCAGGTGTTGCAGCACTTCGGGAGATTCATGCACGAAAGGGGATGTATACGCTCCTCGATACGGCGACGACGGTGATCGGGGAAGCCTGTCAGGGGAAAGGAGGCTCGTTTGTGAAACTTGGGTCCATGTTCAAGTTTTTCTTCCGTTCATCGGTTCCTGAAAATTATGCTCAGGCAAAAGAATCAGACACGACAAAATTCCGGGCATTCTGGGAGAAGATGCTGGAAAAGGGGATCTTTTTACCCCCGTCACAATTTGAGACTAATTTCCTGTCAGCTGCTCATTCTGATTCGGATGTTGAATACCTCTCTTCGGCGTATGCATCATGCCTCTCCGCGTAGGAACCAGGGCATCAGAACTTGCCAAAGCCCAGGCGGTTAAGGTCTGCACGATGCTTGAAGATCTCGGGGTGGATACGGAGCTGGTATTCATCTCTACCGCCGGGGACGAACAGACCGGAGTCCCCCTGCATGAGATCGGCGGGCAGGGAGTATTTGTCCGGGCACTTGATGATGCACTCGTGCAGAATAAAATCGATCTGGCCGTTCACTCGATGAAGGACATCCCTGCAGAGCGGCCATACGGTCTGGTAACCTCCGCCATTCTTGCCCGGGACTCTCCATGTGATTATATTGTCACTGACCATGAGCTGGATGAGATCACAACACTTGGCACATCAAGCACCCGGCGGACCGCCCAGTGTCGTCGCAATCTGCCCTGGGCTGATATCAGACCACTCCGGGGGAATGTAAACACCCGGCTCTCCAAATTACAGAGTGGTGAGTATGATGCCATCATGCTTGCAAAGGCCGGTCTTGAACGGCTCTCCATGACACTGGACGGATACCAATTGGATCCCCGTGTACATGTCCCCTCTCCAAACCAGGGGACCATTGCGGTAGTATCACGGACCGACCCGGATGTTACCGATATCATATCGAAGATCGATGACCCCAAAACCAGGATGGACACCCTGCTTGAACGGCGGGTCATGGAGATGATCGGGGGCGGATGCTTCACGCCGCTCGGGATCTATTGCAAGGACCGTCTGATGATTGCAGAAGTTCTCTCTCTTGAAGGTGACCGCCACTTCAGGCTTGAACGACTGGTATCAGATATTGACGATGCGGACCGGTTTGGTCTTGAAGTCAGGGAAAGGGCAGGAGATCTGATCAGGGAAGCATACGAGCGGCTGGGAATTACACATGGATAAAAAAGGTACAGTATATCTGGTGGGATCAGGTCCGGGTGGACTGAGCCTTATGACAAAGCGGGCACGGGAAGTTCTGGACATGGCAGAGGTCATCCTCTATGACCAGCTCCCCGGTGAAGAGATTCTGGCAAGTCTTCCGGCCCATGCTGAGAAGATAGATGTCGGCAAGTACGGGGATCACCACACCCGTGAGCAGGATGAGATTGAGCAGCTTATGGTCTCCTACGCAGAGCAGGGCCGGAATGTTGTCAGATTAAAAGGAGGAGATCCGTTCCTGTTCGGACGGGGCGGTGAGGAACTGGAGACCTTAAGGGCGCATAACATTTCAGTGGAGGTTGTTCCCGGCGTGACAAGTGCCATCGCCGTTCCTGCATCGGTTGGAATCCCCGTAACGCACCGGAAATATGCATCACAGGTAACCATCCTGACCGGCAATGAGGATCCGACAAAAGAAGAGTCTGCAATCGACTGGGAGTGGCTTGCCAGATCACGGGGCACCATCGTCATCCTGATGGGTGTGAAAAACCTTGGGAAGATAGCAAAATTTCTCGTGAATCACGGTATGGACGCTGCAACGCCAGTTGCCGTGATTGAGCGCGGGCTCAGACCAGATCAGCGTGAGACCATTGGGACCCTTGAAACAATCGCGGAACGTGCGCAGGAACGTAACGTCAAGCCTCCAGCGGTTATTATAATCGGTGGCGTGGTCTCACTCTACACCGGTGAGCATGTCATCTCCCGGTAACCTCTTTTTTCCGATTATCAGAATTCATGTCTCTGGCGCCGGTAATGGAAGCATTCATAGGGCATTTTCCTTTTTGTAAAAAACACTGTACTCCGGATATTTCCTGACAACAAGCCTTATAAGGTCACATATGAGAGTATGTTTCATCACAAGGCAATACGCCTTGAGGAGTGGAATGATGAGAACCTTCTGGAAAATTGGCATCACCTGTCTGATGCTTATCATATGTGCTCTGGTGGCAGTACCAGCCTCAGCGGAAGAAATGAGTGTTCTGAGTGAACAGCAGGCCTCACTCTGGCAGGGCCAGACGTCACAGGTATACGAAGTCACCTTAAACTGCCCGGGAACGGCAACCGTGGTCTCCAGCTATGGTGCCCGGTTTGATCTCTATGCAAAGAAGAAGTGGGGATATGGATCCTGCCCCTCACCAAGTTCAATCCTGTATAACTATGACAAGGTTGCATACGGTTACAGCGGGACTGCAACCATGACCCTTGAGGCTGGAACCTGGTGCCTGGTTGTGTATGGCTACTCTGGCAGTGGTTCGTATTCCCTGCGGGTTACATCAAACTGTCCATATCCGACCCCGTATCCGACTCCTTACCCGACCCCCTGTGGGATCTATAAGTCAGATACCAGAACAGGATTCTTAAACCAGGGTCAGGCAGCAGTGTATGGATATTACATCCCGACTGACGGAAGATCCAAGATCGAGTGGTCCATGACCTCTTCAGGTGGTGGCAGCACCCCGATTATTGTGGCATCTGCAGGACAGTCTGTTGAGAGCAGCTCCTATGGAGGCAGCACCTTTGACCTGTATGTCTTCAAGGACTGCAATCCAAAGAACTCATACTGTAATACCAGGTACTACTCCTATGGCCCGAACGCCTATGTATCGGTCGCTCCACCCTCCAGTGGCTCAACCTACTATGTGATGGTCTATGCCCGCAGCGGCAGTGGAACCTATAACCTCAAGATGAACAGCTACAAGTGCAGTGGCTCAACACCCATCATTGTGGCATCTGCGGGAATGGATGCAACCATGTCTACCGCCTCTGCAGCATCAGATGACACTGGTTCAGGTTCAGAAGTATCAGCACCTTCAGCAGAGATTGTAATTTCAGAATGATAGAGCTGGATTAACTTCCGGAATTCTTTTTTTTGTTCCGGAATTATCGGAACATCTCTCAACTCAAAAGGATTATCATATCCTGCACGCTAGTAGAAAACAAAGCAAGGTAACTACCTTGAGGAGTGTGTTATTATGAAAAAAATTTGGTATACCGGAGCAGCCCTATTGATACTCATCGCCTGTGCCCTGATTGTATCATCTGCAAGTGCATATACGACCGACTTTCCAAAGTCATACCGGCTCTGGCAGGGCTCTGCAGCAATGCATGAGATCGGGGTATCCGGATATTGCGGGACCCAGGTAACGGTTCAGTCACCCTATGGTGCAGCATTTGACATTTATGCAATGAAGAACTATGGTTCTCCCGGAACCTGCCCCTCGAATAATTACATCATGAGTCATTATGACACGTATGCCTACAGCAGCGGCCTTGGTGGCAGTGCAACCGTGTACCTGGATCAGGGACTCTGGTGCGTTGTGGTGTATGCACGGTCTGGCAGTGGAACAGCATATGTGACAGCAGACAGCAACTGCTTCCCGCCAGGACCTATTCCGCCATCTCCACCAGTACCGGTTCCGGTTCCCGGACCATGCAGTCCCTATAAGACCGTTGATCGTTCAGGATTCCTGTATCCGGGACAAGCAGCAGTCTATGGATACTACATCCCGACCGATGGGCGGTCACAGATCGAATGGATCCTGACCGGATCAGGCAGCGGTCCGACCCCGATCATCGTCTCTTCCATGGCCGGACAGGTCTTCAGCGGTAGCGGTTTCAACCCGAACTTTGACATCTATGTATTTAAGGACTGTAATCCACAGTACTCGTATTGTAATACCAATTACTACGCAAACGGTCCGAATGCCTATGTGTCCATCTCAAACCCGCAACGTGGTTCAACCTACTATGTGATGGTATATGCACGCAGCGGCAGTGGAACCTATAATTTACGGATGAACAGTTACAAGTGCTTTGGAGATACGCCGATTATTGTGGCATCAGCACCGGTTGTGGCAACATCATCTACCGTTGCATATTCGAGTGCCGGGAGCGGATCCGGATTAGATACAGCAGTATCTTCGTCAGTTCAGGCTCCCACGGCTGAATTTGTGCAGGTTTCAGATCAATAAATTTCCTTTTTTCTGATCTTTAATTGGTAAGATTCATTACCATCATGCTCAAGATCACACAGGAAGAGCTGGATGGGTCATCTATGAAATATCAGAAAAATTGGTACATTTTACTTTTCGTTTTTGCCTTAATCTCTCTGCCCTGTCTGGTAAGTGGGGCGTCATCCGAATCATTTTCCAATGCCCTGTATGCAGGACAGAATAAGATGTATACCATCAATGTTCCCTGCACCGCAACCCTCACGCTATCCGGGGACCAGGGGAGTGAATTTTCCATGTATGCCAAAAAAGCCTCAAGTACCTGGGTACCTTCTGCGATTCATGTGACCAGGAATGCAGATGTGAGTACCCTGTCACCAGCATCATCACAGAAGATACATCTTGAGTCCGGGGAGTGGTTTGTCGTTGTCGAATCAATGAAAGGGTTTGCAGAATATACTCTTGCGATAGACAAGGAATGTCCGATAACGACCTCCTGTTATGGCGGACCCTGCTATAATATGGCTGATTGTGCTCCGGCCATGGTGTACCGGGATAACCTGCAGACCGGATTTTTAAATGCAGGCGAATCAAAGACATTTGCATACCGGCTCACCGGTAACCGTTCATTTGTTGAATGGGTGCTTTCCGGCCCCTGTGATGACAGTGCTCCCCTGATGCAGAGCAGGTCTGATGTTGATATGTTCACAACCAGGAACTGTGGTCCGGATCTTGATCTGTATGTCTATGAAGCATGCAATCCGAAATACAAACCCTGTGTTGCAATCACTGCAGATACTGGGCTTGGAAGTAATGCATATGTCGGAATATCACATCCGGATGAACAGAAACTCTACTATGTAAAGATTTATGGGAAGCGGGGCAGTGGGAATTATCATTTGACTGCACGATCATATACCGGTCAGGATATGGTAATTGCAGGTATAAAAACCTCAGAATATGATGGATTTATCGCATCTGCAACCGATGTCACGGCTCCGGATGACCTGAACATCACAATCCCGGTTCCGCCAACCGCCTATACCATCAAGGCAGCGGAAATCTGATAAAACTTCTAAATTTTTATTCAAGTAAGTGGACAAGTAGTCCGCTTAGGAGTTTTGGTTCAAACCATGTCGATTTTGGTGGCATGATTCCCCCTGCATCGGCGATAGAAAAGACGGTTCTTACATCGACCGGTTGCATCGCGATTGCCGCTGCATACTCACCGCTGTCTACTTTTATCATCAGGTCACGAACCGGGCGGGCACCACCAAGGTACTGAAGCCGTGGATCCCCTCTCGGATCCGTGATGCCAAGGAATGGGATCAGGATCTGTTCCTGAAGCACACTCACATCCAGCGCCCTGATATCGGTAATCTTCGGGTTGCGGGGGATCACACATTCATACCATTTTCCCTTGAGGTACAGGTGGAATACATGATCGCCTTCTCCGCCAATCTTTGGTGTCAGGGTAAACTGGGACCGGTCTGCATCACCATAGGGGGTGACATGTGCAATATCGGATATTTTTTTAAGAAAATTATCTGGTGTCAGGGGTGCAAGATCAGTAAGTAATCTGCTGTACCCGTGAACTTTTACCTCATCCTCGGCAAAGATAACAGACAAAACGTGATGGGTCTCCTCAGGGACCTTTACACCTCCCTCTGATCTCTTCTCAACAATATTGACTGCTGATTTACACCGGTGATGCCCGTCAGCAATATAGAGTGCCGGGATTGAGACAAAAATCTCATGAAGCCGGGTAAGAACGGCTTCATCCCTTATAGCAAAAATTTCATGGACACTTCCGTTAGCGGCATGTGCCACCATATCTGGTTCACGGTTTTCAGTGGACTTCTTCAGGATCGCTTTTATCTCAGCATGAGAGCCGTGAAGAAGGACAACCGGACCGGTGTTGGCATTCATGGCATCAATATGCCTGGTCCGATCTTCCTCCTTGTCATATCTGGTCAGTTCATGCCGGCGGATCTCACCACTCTCATACTCCCTGGTATCAGCACAGCAGGCAATGCCGGTATATGTTCTGCCGGCGTCATGAACCCGGTACACATACATTGCAGCCGTCTCATCCTGGACAAACAGGCCGGAATTGCAGTATTCATCAAATATATCCCGTGAAAGTTTATATACTTCCGCTGAATACGGGTCTTTGTCAGGGAGAAGTGCATCTGCTCTGCTTATCCGCAGAAAACTGAGTGGATTCTTCTCAATTATCTCCCGTGCTTCTTCGGCACTCACGACGTCATACGGGACGGCAGCAATCTCTTCTGCCTTTCCAGGAGCAGGCCGCACTGCTTGAAATGGATATACATGAACCATAAGACACCAGGTGTTCTTACCTATATTCCCTTGTTTCTATATGATAACACTGACAGATAAGTACAGGCTTTGATGCAGGAAAGAGGTCTCCGGATACGAAAGATGGCTTTGGCGGATATTACAGCAGTACAGGGGATAGAACGGAATTCTTTTCCTGACCCCTGGGCGCGTGAGACACTTGAGGAAGCCATCACAACCTTTTCAGATACGGTTTTCATTGCCGAATTGGAAGGCACAATATGTGGATATATCATTTGTGGTGTTGAGGACACCGGTGAGGAGCGGTATGGGCATATCTGTAGTCTTGCTGTCAGTCCTGATATGAGAAATCGGGGTATTGGCAAGACGTTGGTAAGGAGAGCTGAGCAGGCTGCAATGATTCAGAAAGCAACAGCCATGCAGCTCGAAGTCAGAGTCTCAAACACCTCTGCCATCCAGTTTTACACAAAACTCGGGTACGAACCGGTGTTTCAGATCTGCGGGTATTATGCCGACACAGAAGATGCCATTGTGATGATGCGGTGGTTTCGGTTTTAAGAGACCAGAAACACTAATGATGGTGAGATCAGACAATATTTCAGCAAACTCTTCAGGTTTTTATGGGTGATTTCATACTGATATTTCGTTTTTTCCTCATCTGTGTTCTGCTTCTTACTATCCCGTGTTTTGTGGCCGGAGAAGAAAAAGCAGCAGATATCGGACTGCTTTCAATCGATGTTCAACCCTCTGCTGCTCCAGGCTCTTCCGTTTTTGGAAGTGTGACAGCAGTCAATTATGGTCAGATGATCTCGATGAGCAGAAAAGTGACTTTTTATCTCTCTTCCGATGAAAAAATTACACCGGCTGATTATGAGTTGGGATCGGTGCATTTCTCATTCCTCAGGCCTGGAGAGACTGCCCATCGTGAACTCCTGGCAACTGTGCCAGATACCATTCCTCCGGGGGAGTATATCGCAGGGGCAATTCTGGGACCGGGTTTTTCCCTTACTCCTGATCCCCATCCTGAGAATGATGTCATTTCACAGGGGACCGTTACCATTGGGAAGACATATACCCGGCCACAGGACTGGTTCAATGAAAAGATTGCAGAGATTATTCTTGTTCTCTCGAATGATGAACGGGCCCTCCGGGACCTGCCTTCACTTACCCGTGACACCGCTCTGGATGTGATCGCTCTCGAGCACAGCAAAGATATGGCTCACAGGGGCTTTTTTGATCATACCAATCCGGATGGTGAGGACCCTGCAGATCGTGCAGATCGCCATCATTATGATCAGTCCCGGACGCTGCCGGACGGGACATCGTTTTACGGAATTGGAGAGAATATTGTGAAGATCCCGGTTGAGAAGGATGTGTACGGATTTGGGGAGATCAGAAATGATGACCCCTATGAGATTGCACAGGTGGCCATTGAATCCTTTATGGACAGCCCGCCGCATAAAGAGGCACTTCTCCTCCCCGCTCACGAAAAAATCGGAATTGGGGTGGCATTTGATGGTGAATATTATTATGCCACCCAGAACTTTTTTTAATTATATTTTAAAGGCCTGAATCTGGGTCCGGAGTTCTCCGGACAATCCTTCGACTTCAATAATAGCACTGTTGATCTCCTGGACTGAGGCACTGACTGATTCTGCAAGAGCGGAGAGTTCTTCTATCTGGGTAAGGTTCTCACTTGTCAGACTGATCCCTTCCTGGGCAGTGTTAACGATGGCTGTGGCAATATTTGCCTGATCTTCTATCGCTCTGACAATCTCTCCCATGTCCCTGGTCACTTCTGATGCCCCGCTGACCATAATATTGAGTGACTCTATGGTCTTGTTCACACTTTCCACGCCGACAGCAATCTCGGAGTGGGAAGATCGGATCGCCGTTGATGTCTTCTCACTGCTTCTCTGAATGGCGGTTATAACATCGCCGATATGGTCGGTTGCTTTCCGTGCATCAGCGGCCAGGTTCTTGACTTCACCGGCAACAACCGCAAACCCTCTTCCCGCATCTCCTGCCCGTGCAGCTTCGATTGCAGCATTCAGGGCAAGCAGATTGATCTGTCCGGCAATGTCATTGATCATCTTGACGATCTTATTGATCTCCCGAATCTGCGAGTTGAGTTCATCAATATCCTCAACACTCTCCTGTGCTATCTTCATCACCAGACTCATCTTGTTGTTTGCTTCATTACCAAGAGTCTGTGCCTCATTTCCCCGTGTTGCGACATCTCTGGCATGACGGAGAACCTCCTGGCTAGTACTTGTGATCTCTTCATTCGAGGCGGAGAGGTTTGAGATTTTGTTGGTGATATCTTCCATGTGGGCGATGAGGTTCTTACCAATTTCTGAAGACTCCATGGTTGTTTTGGCAACTGCCTGGGTTGCCCTCGCGATGTCAGATGATCCTTTACTAATCTCCCCCATGTTCTCCGAAACACTGGTTGAAACTCTGCTGACCTCCTGCAATGCCTTCCGAAGGGCTGCAATGGTCTTATTTGCGTTCTCTTTTACGGCAATGAGCGGATCATTCTCACGTTTTAATATTTCAGTTGTCATGTCTCCCTTTGAAACAAGGGCAAACGCTTCACCGATATCTTTTGCAGCAAGATCAAGGAGGTTGGCATGCTCTTCTGCCTCCTTAATCATACGCTGAATCTCCTGTTCCTTTTTGATCTCGTTTGTCTTGTCCTTGTATGTGGACATGATACTGACAACTTCGTGGTGCTTGTCAAGAAGTGGGATGATATCTTGTTCAATATGGTGAATGCCTGCCGGAAATTCCACGATGAGTTGGCCGGTTACTGCTTTTTTTGACTTCAATGCATCACGAAGCCCCTGACCGGTTTTTTCAAGTACCTTGAAATCATTGGCACGCATGGAAAGGAGCTGCTGTTCGGTGTACCCGCTCATCTCAATGAAGGATGCGTTCACCTTCAGAATGTGCAATTGCAGGTCCATGAGCAGAAGGGGGAGCGGGTTTTGATTGATCATGGTCATCTCCTGCTGCTGGAGTTCTTTGATAGTCTCCATCTGGTCATGCATCTCACGTTCTGCTCTTTTCCGTTCGCTGATATCACGGAAGGTTGCCTGGATTCTCGGGCCTTCGGGGAGGGTAAGTAATGTGAGGGTAAGTTCGACATCAAAGGATGTACCATCAAACCGGTTCAGGATGCATTCAAGATCCTGGGGGATGCCCTGTTTTGCAGCGGTAAAAGCCTTGTTAAAAAAGATTCTCGATGATGAACCATCTGCCTGGTTTTCAGGGGCGAGTGAGTATATTGAGGCTCCCAGTATGGATTGTGAGTCAGGAACCCTGAATATCTTCGGGGTTGTTGCATTGCACTCAATAAGGGTATCGTTATCAAAGAGGGTGATGGCATCATACGAGGAGTCGATCATAGCCCTGAATTTTATCGCCTCTGCACGCTGCAGTTCTTCAATCTCCCGTCTTTTATGGCGGTTTTCAGCCTCTCTGATTTCACGTTCGATGACTGGAACAAGCGGGGAGAGATTGCCTTTGAACACATAATCATGTGCTCCGCGTTTCATCAGGGTGACCGCAGTATCTTCACCAATCTCTCCTGAGACGATAATAAAGGGGTAATCAAGGTTTCTTTTCCGGTACTCCTCAATAACATCCACACCATTAAACCCTGGCAGACTGTAATCACAGAGAACGACATCCCACTCATTTGAATCCAGAGAAGACCTGACATCTTCTATGGTATCAACCCGTTTTAATGTAGGATCATATCCTCCCTTTTTCAGTTCATGAATAATTAGGAAGGCATGATCCTCATTGTCCTCAACAAATAATACCTTAATTGGATTTCCAGCCATAATCCATCCCTTTTGAGATAGCCCCTGTCATCATTATGAATAATACTCCTTTCTCTGTGAAGATGAAAAGTGTTCCTTTTTGAACTTTTCAGATGGTATGAATCTAGTGCCGTAAGAGTCATTATGTGTATCTGAATTATTATGTTTATCTGCGCGTATTATCAGTTATCAGGGAAATTGTCAGGTTTTGAATCATCTGTAAGTTACTTATAATACTATTCTTATATATTCTGAAAAAGATGCTTTCATCATAAAAATTTCAATTTATTATTTAAATGCAATTTTAAGTCTAATAATACCCCCTTTCTGTGTTTTCATATCTGATAGGGGAAGATCAATTATCCGATGTCTGGTCTGTATTTTTAAAAAATAGTAACGAAGGTTTATATATTGGCCATAAAAGAATGAAATATTGTCAGGGAACTTGTGTGAACATATCAGGCATGAGATATCCGGGGGGTTTGGTTCAGCACATACAGGCAGGTGTTATTCTCCTGCATTTACACATTCCCTGATTAATTACTGTCAGCATTCATCACTGTTTTCGGGTTCACGTATTGTCATTATTTTGCATTCCCAAAAGTTCAAACCCCTGAAGAATAGATCAATCTTCAGGTATGGTTGTAGATATTTTGGAATTTGAGTTAGGGGGAGAATTATATGCCATGGATATCGGCATAGCACGTGAAATCGTGGAGATGCTGCCAATAACACCAATACCCCGTGCTCCCTCCCATGTTACTGGTCTCTTAAACCTCCGGGGAGAGATTACCACCATTATAAACCTGCATTATCTTCTTGGCATCACACCGGCTAAGAAGCGGGAAGAGCAGAAGATTATGGTACTTATTCCGGATGCCTTTGAAAATACCAGTGTCGGTGTAATCGTCGATGAGGTTCACAGTGTCCTCACTATTGATGAGAATTCCATTGATACCAATATTAAGGGAGTAGATGAACACCTGACCGATTATATTCAGGGTATTATCAAACTCGATGAAGAAGAAGGGATCAGGGCTGAAAGTTCTTCAGAAGAACATGAATCAGAAAAAAGACTGATTATCTGGGTAGACGTGAAAAAAATTCTGACGGGGACGACAGAAACGTCGTCATCCCTTCATGAGTAATTATTTTAATTTTTTTGGGTGAGTGTTTTGTTGGTATGGGGGTATTTACATACCCATGCCCATATCGCCCATTCCACCCATACCGCCGCCCATGCCTCCCATTCCGCCTGGTGGCATGTCTGGTGCTGCTGATTTTGCTGAAGCGATGATGTCATCGATCCGCAGGATCATTACTGCAGCTTCTGCTGCACTTGCAATAGCCTGAGTCTTGACACGGAGCGGCTCGACAACACCTTCCTTGTACATATCTGATGGCTTTGCATCGAATACATTGAGACCGACCGTCTTCTGACCCTTCTCATGTGCTGCACGGAGCTCGACAAGCATATCAATCGGGTCAAGTCCGGCATTTTCTGCAAGAGTGCGGGGGATGATCTCAAGGGCTGCTGCAAATGCTTCGATGGCGAGCTGAGCACGGCCACCTACACTTGCTGCATACTCGCGAAGACGTAACGAAAGTTCAGTCTCCGGAGCTCCGCCACCGGCTACACACTTCTTGTCCTCAAGAACAACACCGACGACACGGATTGCATCTTCAAAAGCACGGTCAAGTTCTGCAACGACATGTTCAGTTCCACCGTGAATGATAATGGAGACAGCCTTGGGGTTCTTGCATTCCTCGACAAAGATCATCTCTTCGCCTGAGATCTTGCGTTCCTCGACCAAGCCTGCATATCCGAGTTCAGATCCCTGGATTGCATCAATGCTGGAGATGATGGATGCACCGGTTGCACGGTTGAGTTTCTCCATGTCAGACTTCTTGACACGGCGGACTGCAAGGATACCTGCTTTTGCAAGGTAGTGCTGGGCAATGTCATCAATACCCTTCTGACAGAAGAGGACTTTTGCACCGCTCTTGATGATCTTGTCGGTGATGGACTTGATCATCCGCTCTTCTTCATCAAGGAATGCCTGAAGCTGGTCAGGGCTGGTGATGCTGATCTCTGCGTCAACTTCAGTCTTCTTGAACTCGACTGCAGCGTTCAGGAGCATGATCTTTGCCTTGGTGACCTTTTCTGGCATGCCGGGGTGGACACGTTCCTTGTCAATGACCATTCCGAGGACGATCTCTGAATCTTCGATTGAACCACCGACTTTCTTCTCAATCTTGATATTTTCAGTGTCAACCGTTCCATCATCATCGGCAACCATGGTGACTGCCTGGACGACAAGGTCACAGAATTTTTCTTTTGCTGCTTCTGCGCCCTTTCCGGTCATTGCGGTCTCGGCTATTTTCTTGAGTATCTTTGTATCTCTCGGCTTGACATCAATGGCAATCTTCTGAAGAAGTTCCTGTGCCTTCTCAGCTGCCATCCGGTATCCATGGGCGATAACCGTTGGGTGAACATCCTGTTCAAGGAGTTCTTCTGAGCGTTTCAGGAGCTCTCCTGCGATAACTACTGCAGTGGTGGTTCCATCGCCGACCTCATCATCCTGGGTCTTTGCGATCTCTACCATCATCTTTGCAGCAGGATGTTCGATGTCCATCTCTTTGAGAATGGTTACACCATCGTTCGTAATGACGACATCACCGATGGTATCGACCAGCATCTTATCCATGCCTTTTGGTCCGAGTGTAGTCCGGACTGCATTGGCAACGGCCTTTGCTGCGGCGATGTTCATGCCCTGTGCATCGCGCCCGCGGGTACGGGAACTTCCTTCTTTAAGGATGAGAATTGGCTGTCCTCCAAGTTGTGTAGCCATAAAATATCACCACGTTGTAGGATAAGGTTGTTTAGTGGTTCTATATAAAAATATCAGTTTAGGATCAGATTGATGAGATCATCCGGCTCATCAAGAGAAAGAAGAGAATCCTCACCAATCATCAGGGTACGGCCTATTCTGCGCTGTCGCTGATCATCGGTCATCACACACATGGCATGTGTCCGCGTCACCTGAGAAATGTTGCCAATGATCCCGGCACGTCGTGCGACTTTTTGTGCCGATCCATATCCGGTGAGTATGGTATGTGAATCATACCTGACAAGGGCCTGAAATGGTGCATGATACATGGGCTGGACATGCATACCCATCTCTTCTATTGCAGCCTGAATCGGTATCTCCTCCGGAACCTCTGGCATTTCAGGTTTTGTGAACTGTGATTTTGACTGAATGAGATCGATCGGCTCGATTACTCCTGAGTCAAAAGTCTCTTCGATACGCAGCGCTATCTCAATCGTTGTTCCCATGCCTGCCTCATATTTTGCCACCGTCCGTCTGGAAACACCCAGAATCTGCCCCAGGTCTCCGAGAGAGAGGCTTCTGGTCTCACGAAGTTCACGCAGCCGTTCCCCGCTGATATTCACATACAGACCACCGGGTGATGCATAAATGAGCGGGGGGGAATCTTCTACAAAATAATCATGCAAGGTCGGGTAATTTATCGCGAATATTCCGTACCTGACATATACTGCGCCACGTTCAAGTTCAGCATCACGGGCCCGTTCACCGACGATAAGGGGAGTACCGTCAAGGTTACGTGCGATTCTGTCAAGATCCCGTGCATTCTCTTCGCTAATGCTATCGATATGTGAGATGACTTTCAGGACTACTATCCGTTCACCATTTCCTGCAATGATGTCAAAACTCTTCGGTCTCATTGCGAAAACTTCGGATACTTCATATCCTGCCATGATCATCACACTGATGACATTACGGAGCAGACGATCCTGGGACATGTACCGTAG
This sequence comes from Methanospirillum hungatei JF-1, assembly GCF_000013445.1. Classification (NCBI taxonomy): domain Archaea; kingdom Methanobacteriati; phylum Methanobacteriota; class Methanomicrobia; order Methanomicrobiales; family Methanospirillaceae; genus Methanospirillum; species Methanospirillum hungatei. Next base: position 2,827,183 of record NC_007796.1, on the reverse strand, counting down.
AAGGTACTTGTATAATTCCTGTACATAAGGAATTTGGTGCGCAGATTCATAATTAGCAGATAATCTGGATGCTCCCTGATTTGCATGAGATTTGCAGAAATATACGGATGAAAAGCTGATGACGAACACCTGGTTTTTAATTGGCCTTGATGATACGGATGCTCCGGATGGAATGTGTACGACCTGGCTTGGAGCAGTGCTGGCCACAATTCTTGAAAAGTCAGGAATGAAGGTATTTTCTTCCAGACTGGTCAGACTCAACCCGACTGTGCCCTATAAAACACGCGGAAATGCTGCGATCTCTCTTTGTGTCAGAGGCGATCCGGATTATGCATTCAGCATCGCATCAGGTCTTGTGGAAAAGTTCGCTGCGCTCTCCTGTGAGAATACACATCCCGGTATTGTGGTCGGTCTTCAAAAGCCACCCGCTGATTTTTACTGGAAAGCGGTTCAGAGTCATTGCAGGATTGATGAAGCCAGGGATTTCCTTGCCAGATATGCATTGCGATTTCTAGGGTATAAACTTGGGAGAGGTCTTATTGGAGCGACTGCTGCGGTGTGTAGTGAGTTTCCAGATTTTACCTGGGAGTATCTGGCATACCGGCATCCCGGTCGGCTGTATACTCCCCGTCAGGTTGACGCCGAGAGTCTTCGATTATCAGAGGAACAGACCAGTCCTCACACCTGGGATACCTGGGATACGGATATGAAAGGCCCGGTCTGTGTCCCTCATACACCGGATCCGGTGTTATTTGGTATCAGGGGTGACTCTCCCTTTTCTGTAGCCCATGCAGTGTCGATGGTCAGATCAGAAGGAGCGGATCTGGCTCGTATCTGGAAGACAAACCAGGGGACTGATGCACACCTGGTCTTTTATGCAGGGAGCCTTCTGACTGAAGGGATATCATACCTGATCAGGGGCAGGGTTCATGGTACACCAAAAACCGGAAAAGGCGGCCATGTCATTTTCCCGCTCAAGATTTGTGATCATCAGATTCACTGTATGGCCTTTGAACCGACGAAGAAATTCAGGGATATTGTCCGATCATTACGGCCTGGTGATGAGATCCTGGTGGCCGGGAGTTACCTGAAAAATACCCTGAACCTTGAGAAGATGTACGTATTCTCTGCTGAACCATATATATCAGTACGGGCACCCATCTGCCCGGCATGTCAGAAGCGGATGACCAGTGCAGGGTCAGGAAAAGGGTATAAATGCCGCCGGTGCGGGAATCGCACAACCAACCCTGAACACATCATTGAAAAGCGGACCATCTCTTCAGGCTGGTACGAAGTTCCCCCCGGAGCACGACGTCATCTCTCACGACCTATTGTCCGGGGTTATGTTGAGCCTCATCCTTCCTACCTTCCCTCATCACGGAAGAAGGGGTGCTGATTTTCACCTGGTGGGATCGCATTTCCTCGCACGTCAGGTACTTGGGAGTTGACCACCCATACATATAGTATGGAATGTGATGTGCCGGTACGACAGGTCCATCTTAAGCCTGGGATGACAGTAAAAAGTCTCATCAGTGCCATGGAGCAGGCTGGAGCGTATAATGGTGGTGCCCTGTCACGGGCGGTGAGCATAACCGGTACGATGTATCAGGATAAACGGGTAACCCGCTTTTTTGGTCTTGCCGGAGCGATGGTTCCCGCTGGAATGGGTGGTATTGTATCTGACCTTATGGAAGCAGGATACATTGATGTTCTGGTGTCAACCGGTGCCAACCTGACTCATGATATTATAGAAGCAATCGGATGCCATCATTTCCGGGGAACGGAGAAATGCAACGATATTGAGCTGCGGCATGATGAGATTAACCGGATTTATGATGTCTATCTCCCGAATGATTCATTCATAAAATTTGAGGAGTTTATGCAGGACATCCTCTCAAAAATTCCTGATGGTACCGTCATATCGATCACGGATCTCCTTGCCCATATCGGTTCTCACCTCAATTCAGGTATCCTTGCGACGGCGGCCAGAAAGAAGATCCCGGTGTTTTGTCCTGCAGTTCAGGACTCGATGATTGGGCTGCAGTTCTGGTTATACCGTCAGACCCACAAGATAGTCGTTGACGCATTTGGTGACATGGATAAAATCATGGACCGGTGTTTTTCAGCAGACATCGCTGGTGCGTTCTTTGTCGGAGGCGGTGTTCCGAAGAATTATATCCTCCAGAGCATGCTCATGACACCAAAAGGTTTTACCTATGCCGTGCAACTGACCGGAGACCGGCCTGATCTTGGTGGTCTCTCTGGTGCGACTCTTGATGAAGCCAGATCCTGGGGAAAGGTTGACGAGGATGCACAGACGGTTACGGTGTATGGTGATGCAACGATAACCTTCCCACTTATCATGTCAGCAGTTCTGGAGAAATAAATGACCGAAGTAATCCTTGCCCTGGATGTAGGCACCCGTGATGCAGCGGTGTCGATTGCAGAGAAGACTGGACCATATCTGGATGCGATAAAGATAGGCTATCCCCTGGTTCTGGCAGCAGGTCTTACGATAGCTGACGAATTATCAGCCGGGGGACTTCCCCTTATTGCCGATTTCAAGGTGGCTGATATTCCTAATACAAGCCGGCTTATCGCCGAGGAAGTTTTTTCTCATGGGTTTTCAGGAATTATCTGTCACGGCTTTGTCGGCAGGGATTCTGTGCTCGCCTGTGTAGATACTGCTCATGATCATGGGGGAGAGTGCTATGTCGTCACTGAGATGAGCCATCCTGGTGCGGTAGACTTTTTCCATGGGGGCATTGCCGAGCGGATTGCTGCACTTGTCTGCGAAACCGGGGCGGATGGGATTATTGCTCCAGCTACACGACCTGAACGGACACAGATGTTGCGCACTCTCATCGGCACCAGAAAGATCCTGTCACCCGGTGTTGGTGCACAGGGCGGGGATCCATCAGCAATAGCAGGAATCGTGGATGGAATTATCGTTGGTAGAGCAATTTACGAGTCTGCAGATCCTGCCGGTGCGGCGCAGCAATATGCACAGTTCAGAAGTCTTCGCGGAACGAACCCTCATCTTCCCTATCCATTAAGGGAATGAAAGGCAATCACTTAGTATGAACTGGACCAAGGAACAACTGGCTCTTTCAGAGAAGTACTCCTGCAAGGAGGAGATCCCTGAAAGTGAACGAAGATATAAATGTCACACCTGCCACCTGATTGTTGATGAAAGTCCGTGTCCTGTCTGCGGTGATGTGAACCTGGAGATCATGTGCCCCCTTGACAACTGTGACTGTTCACATGAGATTGCTGCAACAATAGAATACTGCCCGCTCTGTGGTGAACCGGTCTGCCCTGAATGTGGATGTCATGACGTTGTGCAGATTAGCAGGGTTACCGGATACCTGCAGGACGTGTCCGGCTGGAATGCAGGCAAACAACAGGAATTAAAAGACCGTCAGCGTTATAGCATCACATGAGGTATTTCCTCAGATCAAATTCCCTTATCGTACGTGGGAAGTTTCGAATCTGCAGTTCCGGACCTCATGGTGGCATTCGAAATTGTACAACGCTGATAAATCATCAGGTTCAAAACGACTTTTCTCATGATCCGGAGAAGGAGCTGGAGTTGCTCTCATATTCTCTGGGTCTTTCATATACGGACACTGCTGGTCTTCTGACGGCTGTTGATATGAATACGCTCTGTATTCTTTCCTGGGATACCATGATGGTCTTTGTAACGGCAGGGATAACCCACCCTGATCCGGTGCAGTCATCAGTACCGGCATCGGAGGATGTACCAAATCCTGCTCCCGGGACGATCAATATTATTGTCCTGACCCGGGATTTTCATGATCAGGCTCTGGTCGATGCGGTAATTACTACGACCGAAGCAAAAGTCCTCGCTCTTCGTGATGCCGGTTATGATTTTGCAGGAACGGTCACTGACGCGGTCATCATCGCATCTGAAGGCCAGGGGACCATCAGGTACGCAGGGAGTGCAACAGAAACCGGACAGCGGATTCATGAAACAGTGTATACAGGTGTAACAAAAGCTCTGCTTCGCCAGTCTGATACGAAGAAGAAAAAGCCCTCATTTTTTATCCGTTCAGGTATCGGCGGACCTCACTGGGTATTATGGGAGAAAGAGCATTGCCCCTATTATCCGTGTCATTATCAGGGGCAGCGATGTGATCTGTGTTACTGTCCGCTCTACCCGTGTGGAGATACAACCCTTGGTGATTGGATTTTAAAATCTGAACGGGCACCGGTCTGGGCATGCACCCGCTGTTTATTAAATCACCACCCATTGGTAACCAGCCATCTTTTGAGAAATCCTGAAGCCACTTTACTTGAATTAAAGTCTTTATATTCCAAAACTCTCTAAAATATCTATAATTTATTGATGTTTTCACTTTCACCCCGCGGGTGTCTTCTTTAAATACCCTTGTTGTTGACCTTTCTTATGGAGATGAAATGGAACTCAAAGAAATCGCAGACAGGATCTCCGAAAAATTTGCAGCAGCAGGTCATCCAATTGACCGGGCAAAACTTGAGGAAAAGATCAACCGGTTTGTAGAAGAATTCTCTGTCCCACCAGCCGAAGCGGAACGATCAATAATTGGTGATTATGCCCGGCAATTTGGGATGGAACTTCCATCAGCAGGTCCGTCAAAACAGGATGCTGATTCTGTAATACCGATATCAGAGATCCAGGCCGAACAATGGGTAACGGTCGAAGGACAGATAGTTACCTTAATCCCGTCACGCTCTCCATCAGTAGCCCAAAGCGGGGTAATAATGGACTCAAGCGGGACTATGCGGTTTACCGTGTGGGCAAAGGCAAATGCACCGGTCATGGAACAGGGAAAATGGTACAGGCTCGAATCTGCGGTAGCGGATGAATATAATGGTCAGGTAAGTCTGAAAGTTCATTCGGGAACCACCATAACTGAACTTTCTCCGGATTCTGTTCCTGAACCGGTGATCACACCGCTATCAGAGATAAAACCAAAACAATGGATATCTGTTGAAGGTGAGGTCACAACCATCTTTCCACCCCGGTCTCCTTCAATTGCACAGTCTGGAATATTTGCAGATAATTCAGGTACTATCCGGTTCACCGTTTGGGCCTCTGCCAATGCTCCGCTCCTTGAACAAGGGCACTGGTACCGGCTGGATCTTGTTGAATCAGACGAGTTTAACGGGCAATTATCAATAAAAATTCATAGCGGGACAAAAATCACCCCCATATCCAGAGATGAAATGCCTGACATCGAAAAGACCCCGGTTGGAGAATTATCACCTGGTGTCGCCCTGGTTGAGGGGAAGGTAGTGGCGATTGAGAAGCAATATTCTGATCAAATACTTCAACGGGGTGTTTTTGCTGATGATTCCGGAGCGGTCAGGTTTATCATCCGAAATAGTCCGGGAGCAGAACCCCTGATGGAAAATCAGTGGTACGCAATAAAGGGGGCAGTTGTGGATCGGTACCGGGGGGCATTAAGCATGCAGATAAATCCTGGTACAGCGACACCACTTCTGGAGGACCGGAGTATCAGACCAAATATCATTCCGGTCGCCCAGGCAGGGCCGGGAATCGTCTGTCTGCGGGTAAAACTTGTCCAGGAATATGAAAATACTTCAGAACGCATCTTCCAGAGCGGCCTTTTGGGCGATGAGTCGGGGACTATCCGGTTCGTCACCTGGAAGGATGATATGGCCCAGAGACTGGTACCGGACATGGTCTATAGTATCTATTATGCATCAGTTGATGAGTTCAACGGCCGGTTATCTGTAACCCTGAACGGGGCAACCCTTCTTCCAGACGAAGGCGCCACTATTCAGGTGAGATCTCCGAATGAGGAAGTAAAGGGGGCATTTGTCCACCTGTCTCCAGGATCAGGTCTTATCAAGCGATGTCCGGTTGAGGGATGTGGTCGTGTCCTCTCAAGGCAGAATTATTGTCCGATCCATGAAATTCAGCCGAATTATATCTATGATCTCAGGGTTAAAGGGTGGCTTGATGACGGTCAGAAGACCTATGATACGATAATTTCACGGGAGGGTGTTGAAGAACTGACCGGATTAAACCTCATCACGGCACAGGAGATGGCAGAGAATAACCCTCTTGGTCTTGATACCGTATTTTATCATGTCAATGAACAGATTCTGGGGCGGTATCTTATCTGCCGGGGCAAAGTGTTTGATAATCGCCTGGTTGCCTATAATTGCGAATTTCAGGCTTTTGATGCTGGGATGCTGGCCGAACTGATGAACCGTGCGGAGGGTGGATCACATGAGTGACAACTCAGCAAACCGAAGATTTGAACGCGAGTCAGCGAAAAGAGTCTTTGCGGCAGAACTTCGGGAAGCTCACCATCATTTCAGAGAAGGGACGGATGACAAAAGCCCGACCTATATACTGCTTCCAACTGGAGAACGGTGTAATCGTGTATTCATCGCCGGAACTCTGACTGAAAAGAAGAAGTCTGAAGGAGAGGCGGTCTTTTATCAGATCAGGGTCATGGATCCCACCGGAATCTTTTTTGTGAGTGCCGGGAGCTACCAACCCGAAGCGCTTCATCAGATCTCATCGATCGAATCACCATCCTATGTAGTCATTATTGGAAAGCCTGGGGTGTTTCAGGCCCCTGATGGCAGAAACCTGGTATCAATCAGGGCAGAATCTATTACCGCCGTTGATAAAACTGTGGTTGACTGCTGGATTCTGGATACTGCCCGGCTTACGCTGGACCGGATTGAGAAGAATAATGACGATCCCGATCATCAGAAAGCTGCTGAAATATATCAGCGGCCATTTGAATCCTGGAGACCAAAAGTAAAAGAAGCACTTGCTTCTATACAACTCTGATTTTTTGCTGAAAAAAGTTATATTACGGTTATTAACCGCTGTTTATAAACCGTACTTGCCTGTCCGCCTCTGTTTACCGTCAGCCGGACTGAGAATGTCCCTTTCTTGAGATAGAGTTGTATATTCAAAAGATGCTTCACAGATCTCAGGGTACTGGAATGCATCCGGGATATCCCGAAGGACACGGCGGATAGCATCCTTGAGACTGAGTGATGTATCTCCGAGGATGCGTGTAGAATCCAGGAGTAATTTCTGCTCTTTCAGGCGTTCTATATACTGTGCAGCAAGTATTTTCAGTTTTTCATCTTCGCCTATCTCTGCTTTGAGCAATTCTTCAAGACCTGTAAATCTCATTATCTATCCCCTACCAATGCAATTAATTAAAATTTATTCTGATCTCACCGTTCGCTGATCTTAAATTCAGATTCCTGAATTGATCCCAATTGAGTATAAACACTAATATCAACATTCATCAGATTTAAAATCTCTCGATGCTTTTGATTTATCCCAGTAATTGTGTAAAAAACCTGTTCACCATAAAATGAAACTAACAAATAAATCTCTTTGAAAAACTCAATAATTCTTTCAGTTTTAGGATTATTTACTATTTTCGTTGGATTATATTCGAAAAGACCACTCAAACCCTGACCTCTACTTTTCAGCGAATCCCTGACTTTTTTCTCAATAATAACAAGTGGTCTCATTACAATAGTCAAAAACTTCACTAAACCATCAATTCTGTCATCTCGTTGAATAAACATTGGGGCAAGTGAAAGTGCCTTTCCCTTCAGCCGATGAAATTGATGCTCTATGATATACTGATCACGGTAAGTCAGAACAACATCTTGCATCGATAATTCATTTTCTGGTTTATTTGTTACATATACCCTCCATCCTGATAATTCCTGCGCTTGTTGAAGGGCTTGCAAGTTAATAGTTGGTTTAACCTCAATTCTCGTCGATTGTTCAATTCTGGCGGGATTGTTTCCGTATTTTCGTTTTGGAGTATTACTAATATGCTCGATATACTCAACTTCGAATACCGCTGTTAATCCCTTATCTCCAAGAATAGCATGTACTTTTTCTTTTGCTTCCTCGATTGTTCGGTAAATTTTCTTTCCCTTTCCTCTTTTATTCATTGAATTTATCTCAAAGAAAGCTTTTTTTACTTGCTCTTCAAGTGATAATCTGAATTTATTTGCATGAGCAAATGATTTTGCGTAGATTAGCCGTTCCTCCCAGGTTATGATTTTCCCCTCATATTCCATTGAATGAGATATTTTTTTCTCAAATCCTTCGGCTATAATCGCATCGCTTCCATCATAGTACGATCGTGAAACTTGTGTGAAGGAAAGATTAGACTCCTGATGTGCTATGATTGCAGAATAAATTTCCTGAGTAGGATGAGAGACTTCTGATAACGGGCATAAATAAAAGTCATTATTGATAGTCGTATACAAACGAGTTGCTATGGCACCCATTTTGCAATCTCCCACAAAAAGTAATCCAGATTGTCCCGTAGATTTTTTCACCTTTTCCATTGCAGGGATATAGAGAGGATCATCAGCACAATTTCCAGGGACTACACTAACGGTGAGGGGCAAACCCAGCACATCAAGCACTGAAAGTACGATTTTTATTTGAGGGAGGGAGGCGTCATCTTTTGAGTTGCCAAATTGTATTAATCCGTTTTTATCGATAATTCCATTGCTGTTTACTGTTGTCATATCAAGACGGACGATGTTTTCATCCGTTAAACCATATATACGCAGTGTAGAACGATTTAATTCAGATTCAAATCGGTTCCAAAGTTCATTATTGTGCAATAGAGATAATATACGAGCCAAATGGTCATCAGTAAAGCATTTTGGACTAAATTGAAAACCAATCAATTTTTCCAGTAAATTTTTTTTGGTAGTAACCCACTTCTCCAAGGGACACATACGATGATCATTTTCGGTCAGGCAGTAGCAGATCCAAATGGCAATCGTTTCACCAATCGGCAAACCCACCCAGTTTCTGTGAGGCGAATATACCTCATTCAAAATTCGTATGATTTGAAGTTCTTTTAATGTTTCAAAGATATATGGGATTCCGCCGATGTGTTCAATTTGATGTGTCGGAGCGATCATCCCATATATATGTACACTTCTCAGATATAAAGTTAAGCTTTATAATTTAACATTTACCTTATAAGATCAGCGAAAGGTAAGCTGATACAACCCGAAACTGCAATGTGCCATACAGGCGGTCATATACGATAAGAAATAATTTCATGATTAAGGTATAAAAGCTCATGCCATGGGATGAGAATATTCCAAATTTACCAAAAATATTCGATTGATAAAACTGTTTTTGAGAAAAACCAAATAATAAACGATAATAGCCTAATAAAAACGGATTTGCCACTAAAATACATGGTATGGGGAAAATTCTTTCTCCACGCAGACCCCAACCTGCAACTTTCCTAATTTTATCCTTTGATACAAGCTGTAGTAATTCCCCGTCAATTCTTTCAATATCCATTTTCAATATCGTATCAGTGAGAGCTTTGGAAAGATACTGTTCAGAAATTATCTTTAGTTGATTATAAAAGGAAAACTGAAGGTCTGGAGATAGTACAATAAGAGATCTATCACTCATAGTGTTTGTTGGGATAATCTATTCAAGCTAATATTAATAAAATCGGGATTCAATTCAATTCCTAGAAAACACCGACCTAATCTTCGACTTACGATCCCTACTGTCCCTGTCCCAAAAAAGGGATCAAGTACAATGTTACCTTCTTTTGATCCACCTAACACACATGGCTCTATTAATCCTTCAGGGAAAATTGCGGAATGATCATACGCATTCGGAACAGTATGTATTGACCATACTGTACGAAGATTTCGAAGGCCATCACCTTTCGAATCCGGTTCTTTCATAACAGAATGATTATAATAATATCTTTCATTTTTTGAAAGCAAAAATACATACTCATGTGATCTCGTAGGACGATCTTTTACAGACTCAGGTTGGCAATTTGGTTTATGCCAAATAATGTCCGACCGGAGATACCAACCATCTTCGAGAAGAGCAAGGGCCATCTCCATGGGATACCAATGAGGTCTTTAGGTTTCAGACCTTCAGGTGTTGGTGGCCTATAATCCATCTTTCGGGCAGGATTTTTCTTATCAGAATCCCTGGTTTTACGGTTACCACTTGTATAGGTATCACCAATATTGATCCATATCGTTCCATCGTCTGTAAGAGTCCGTCTCACCTCCCTGAATACGGCAACAAGATGGGCAATATAATCATCAAGATACCTTTCGGCACCGATCTGTCCAGGGATTCTATAATCCCTCATCCCATAATATGGGGGACTCGTTATAACAGTTTGAATAAAAGAATCGGGCAATTTTTCCAATATTGTGAGTCCATCACCACAGATAATGTATGAACCTTTCCCATCGTTCCATCGAATTTCAGGAATTTCTGGAGTATGCCCAACGCTAAATAAAGAATCCCTGAAAATATTATCAGAATAGTGATCGACACTGGTTGTTTCCAATTTATTCCATTGATAATTTTACTATGGATATTTTTACACCCACATAATGAAACCTTTTATTCAGGATTAATCCACTGAAGCAATCTTGTAAATGTGAATCTTGGTATCCGTCAAACCATTGTAGTATTACAACATACATGTATGCCATGTATATATGGGAAAAAATCCCCCCCCATGAAAGACGTGACCTTTTGGTTGCCTGGCTCGCTCTTTCTGCAGCATTTACCCTCGCGATGGTGTGGGGGCAGCGACTTGATCCATTCATTATCGGACAGTTCTTTATAATCTCCCTCGTCACAGCAGGAATCGCCTTCATTGTACATGAAATGGCCCATAAATTTACCGCAATGAAGTACGGATACTGGGCTGAATTTCAGATGAACAGTATGATGCTGGTAGTTGCCGTTGCCATGGCTGCACTCGCAGGGATTGTCTTTGCAGCTCCGGGAGCTACCATGATATATGGAAATTATATCTCACGGGAAGAGAATGGAAAAATATCACTTGCCGGGCCGGTGAGCAATCTCATCCTCTTAATACCCTTTGCTGCCCTGATAGTAATTGGTCAGTCAGCAGGGTCAGCTTTACTTGCGATCATCGGCCTCGTGGGCGTCAAAGTCAATGCGATGATTGCCGCATTTAATTTACTCCCAGTCGGACCTCTGGACGGGGCTAAGATCCTCAGCTGGAACCCGGTCATCTTCGCAGGTGTGGCACTCATTGCATTTGGTATCCTCTTCGGATCTTTGAGTGGCTTTTTCTAAGACGGAGCATAGAAAAATCCCTGAGTGGATTTTATCAATCTCCCTCACTCATGTATGATTTATGAAAGTAGTTGCATTTCTTGGAAGCCCCCGTCCGGATGGAAATTCGGAGCACCTGGTCCGTCGTGTCTTTGATATTCTGGAATCAAACGGGATAGAGACAGAAATGGTTCGAATCGGTGGAAAACCATTGCATGGATGCCTTGCCTGTATGAAATGTTACGAAACCAGAAATGGACAATGTGCAAATCAGACCGATGATCTGAATGAATATGTTGAGAAGATGCGGGAGGCAGACGGGATAATCTTCGCGTCACCAACCTACTTTGCAGACGTCACCGCCGAGATGAAGGCTCTCATTGACAGGACCGGTATGTTAAGCAGGTCAGGTGGTGACTTTCTCAAATTTAAGGTAGGTGCTGCGATCATATCGGTCAGAAGAGGAGGAGCCATCCATGCGTTTGATACCATCAACCATCTGTTCCTGATGTGTCAGATGATAGTGCCCGGATCATCCTACTGGAACATGGGCCTTGGAAGGCTTCCAGGGGAGGTCGACTCAGACGAGGAAGGTTTGGAATGCATGGAGACCCTTGGGGTCAATATGACCTGGCTTCTCAAACGGATCGCTGAATAAATCCTTTTTTTCCCACCGACCAGCTAACATATCAGGTACCGGGCTGAGGTATGTGCTAGTCATGGTACTTGAAGAAGAGATCTTGTTTTCTTCGGAAGAAGAAGCACAGGGTTGTGTAAAGATTTTTCGAAATCTGAACATCTCTGCCAGTCTGAAGACCAAGGTGGAACTGGAAAGCAGGGTGTTATACAAAGCACCCTTCAGAGCGTTAAAGGGAGTTTTTGAAGAAGAGATAGCCCGTATCCGTGATGCCGGGGAGGAAGGATTTGAAGAGTTTGTAAAGGCCTTTGAAGAGGGTTTACAGGATCTCATCACTGAAAGAAACTACCTGGAGCAGACATTTATCAGCCATAAACCTGGAGATCACATCAACACGAAGCTTTTCAATGTCCTTATCAGTGACGGTGAGATGCCTGAAACCGAAGAAGATATGGAGGCATTTTTAAGAGAAGCCACAGTTACACAAATTCTGGGGCTCAATAATCTCCTTGACATAGATGAGGAGGGCATGATTCTGACACGTACCATCTCTCCTGATGACGCGGTCATGTCCCTGTTCGGTGATGAAATTCCCCCATTCAGGGAGGAGGCATTACAAAAATGGGAGATCATCCGGAGCCTTGAGGCACGGCAAACCTATACCTATGTCGTCACCACAGGGCCTGACGTCATATACCTGGAAGATCTGACAGAACTGGAAGAGTACTTCAAAAAGACTGATAATGAGGAGGAAACAGATAAATTCTTCGCCAACCTTCAGGTGAAACAGGTATTAGTCGGAGAGATTCTGGGGATTATTCAAAAGGATGGCCGGGCATCAAAAGAGCACCTGATGTCTGAATTTATCCATAAGACCCTGCCGATTGAAAATGATAAACTCACTATCGACTTTCACCTCTCGCCGGCATATATTGAATCGGTCCTCAATGACATGAAAAAACTGGGAATCTTGAAAGGAAAAGACTCAAAACTGAAACTTGTGATCTAATCCCTTATGCTTTCATTTTTCCGGTATTCTTTTTCCATTCTCCAGAGAGCAGATATTGCGGATTGAAAAGAGCAGTGAGACGGAAGACAATAGAATCAGCCTGGTCCCCGTCAATGATCGTACGGATAAGATCTTCAAAGTCGATCCAGACAAGGTCATCTTCGCCAGCCGCGAACTGTCGTCCATTCTGGTGCAGGAATGTATCAAGTGAAATTTTCATAAACCCGAGCATGAAATTATTCTGAATTTTTGCATCAGACCGGTCAAGATGGGATACAACAGCATCAGGAACCTCCATAATTCCATACACATCATCGACCAGGATACCAAAACGCGTACTGTGTGCATCCTCAGGGACGAAGACGATGATCTTCTTTTTGGCCCGTTCCTTTCCGAGCGGGATGATTCTTCTGATATCGATGACCTTTATGACGTCAGATCTGACATGTATGATACCTGGGATAAAATCCGGTGCGCCAGGAAGGGGATTTTTCACCTGGTCAGGCACTATCTCGCGGATATATGAGACCTGTGCCCCGTACAGACCATCCCCAAGGGCAAAAAGCAATAACCGATGAAGTACATCATTTTTTGTCGTCATCCCATTAAACCCCCGGGACTGACCGGCATACATTCAGGCCCGGTCTATCATAGGAGTACTGTTGGTTCAGGATATGGATATATTTTGCAGCAGAAGAAGACAGATACCAAAGAGTATATACAGGGAACGGATAAGATAAAAAACAGAACGGATTTTACTAGCATGCAGGAACATCTGACACTCGTTGAGATATTACTGGGAAAGGATCACTATCTTATTGATGGAGACATCATCGACAAGTTTGTCCGTCCCCTTCAGACCATCGATGTCTATGATGCTCCCCCGTACATCGAAGGGATGGCACAATGGGGTGAGGAGATGATACCGGTCATCAGTATTGCACCCCTTCTTGGCATGGACAGGGCAGAAAATAAAAGACGGAGAACTCTTATCATCCACAAAGGAGCAGTCAGTGAAACAGAAATGGCGGTCTCGGTTGATGATGTATTCAATGTCAGGAATGTCAATCCGTCTGATATCATGCCAGCCGATATATCGGCATGTGACGGGATGGAAGAGTATGTAAAAGGATTGATCCGGCTGAAAACAGAGTCTGAAGGGAAAACAGAGGAACTACTTCTCCTCTACCTGAATCTTTACAAAATGCTTACCGACCTGTTACGTGGAAAAATTGCGCGTCCTGCACCTGATTTTTACATCTGGAGATGGGACAGCGGGATTGCATCCCCCTAGTATTGGTCTGGCACCCATTCCGGTCTGCTCTGTCATATCACTTTTTTGAGCCATACATCCATGTACTACCCATGAGCTGGAGTCCGGTAACACTCGAGAACTGGCTGATAAGACAGAAAGACACGCTTGATGAAGTCAGGGGGCCGGTTGAGGCGATCATTTCGGAAGTCAGAGCTCGTGGCGATGCAGCGCTCCTTGATTATGCTGAAAAGTTCGACAAAGTCCGTCCAGAAGCAGTCAGACTGAGCGAAGAGGACTGGGATGCAGCATACGAGGACGTATCGCCAGAGTTAGCCGAGGCATTATCTGAAGCATATGCACGAATCAGCAGATTCCACGAACTCCAGCGCCGTGAGGACTTCTGGATAACAGAAACAGAGCCGGGGATCTCCCTGGGGGTAAAGACAACCCCTCTCACACGGATTGGTATCTATGTTCCGGGGGGGAGGGCAAGTTACCCCTCAACTGCTCTCATGTGTGCTATTCCAGCGAAAGTAGCCGGGGTACAGGAGGTCATATGCTGCACACCCCCACCGGTTCACCCGCTGACTTTGGTTGCTTGTGATATCGCCGGAGTTGACGAGGTGTATTTGACCGGAGGAGCACAGGCGGTTGCTGCCATGGCATATGGTACTGAAAGTATGGCTCCGGTCGAGAAGATCGTCGGTCCGGGGAACCGGTACGTGACCGCAGCAAAGATGATGGTTCGCCATACCGTCGAGATAGATTTTCCGGCAGGACCGTCTGAGATCGCTATCATCGCCGACGAGGATGCCAGACCGGACTTTATCGCTGCTGACATCCTTGCCCAGTCTGAACATGACCCGCTTGCAGCGTCCATGCTCATAACCCCAAGTACACAGCTCGCTGATGAGGTGGGGAAGTGGATTGCCCGACTGACTGCAGAGGCTGATCGGAAAGAGATAATTTCACAATCTCTTGAGCGCTCAGGATATCTTATCGTAAAGGATCTAGACCAGGCAGCAGAGGCAGCAAATAAAATCGCTCCTGAACACCTGGCAATACAGGTCAGTGATTCCTTCTCCCTGCTCGGAAAAATTAAGAATGCCGGATCGATATTTATCGGCCCCTACGCAGCAGTTGCTTGTGGAGATTATGCATCAGGTACAAACCATGTCCTCCCGACCGCAGGTAATGCCCGGTACTACTCTGGTCTGAATGTTGCACATTTCACAAAGACATCCACGATCCAGATGATTGACCGTGAGGGTCTTGAGATGATTGGGGATATTGTGGAGACGATTGCAGAGGCAGAGGGGCTGTCAGCTCATGCAGATTCAGTTCGGATAAGGCGTTCCTCTCCAAGGTGAAAAAAATCTTTTTCCTTTTTTGTCTTACGATAATAAATGGAAACGTATCCGGAAGAGTGTTACCAGCATTGAGAGTGTATCTGATAGCCGAAGCCGTGAATCAAGAGTATCATTCCAGATGACCGGGACTTCAATAAGCGAGTATCCTTTTCTTGACAATTGCCAGAGAAGTTCCACATCAAATTCAAATCCAGTTGAGCGAAGATGTGGAAGAACTGCATCAAGAGCCTGTTTCTTAAAAATTTTTGCGCCACACTGGGTGTCATAAAAGGGAAGTCCAAATAAGAGTCGAATGAGGCCGTTGAATATCCTGCTCTGGATGCGCCTGAACAGGGGTTGTTTTCTCTGAAGAACCTGACCGGGAAGGTGCCTGGAACCGATGACCCCGTCATGATCTCCAATACGGCGGGAGAGACGGACCAGTTCTGACACCTTCGTTGAGTTGTCAGCATCCATGAACCCGACAAGAGGTCCTGATGCGACTGTAAATCCTGCCCGGACCCCTCCACCTTTCCCAAGCCGGTGTGGAAATGTCAGGCACCTGATGCTCAGATCAGGATGAATTTTTTTGTAATCCTGAATGATATCAGCAGTATCATCGGTACCATCACAGACAAATATAAACTCAAGGTCAGAATCGGTTAATTCTGACAAAAGTGGCCTGATACGCGTTGATTCATTATATGCGGGGATAACAATACTGACAGATGGATGATTCATAATGCTGGAGAATGAATAGTTCGTACCCTAACAGGTTCACCTGAAATACTCATATGCATTCCCCATTTTTATCGTCAATCTCATGCACCTGTACCATGCATATGTATGTATGAGTTATCTGAATGAGATAAAAAATAGGGGCCAGAAGGCAAACCCATTCTTCTGTCTCATGGGTATCGAGCCTGAATCGTTCGGAGATGGAAAAGCCCGGTTAAGTATGGCGGTCAGGGATGACATGAAGAACGGTGAAGGATGGCTCCAGGGAGGATTATACACCGCCCTTGGTGATGAGGCAATCGCCCTTGCTATCTATACGCTGCTTTCGGAAGGAGAGACCATTGCAACCGTCTCCTGCACCACTCATTTCATCAGGGGAGTCAGGGAGGGTACCATTTTTGCAGATGGCACCGTGGTCAGAAAAGGCAGAACAATGATTTATGCCGAAGCCTCCATCACTAATGCGAAAGATGGGAACCTGCTCGCACGGTGCACCGCTTCTTTTATAGTCAGGCAGGGTACTGGCACAGGGTAAATGAGGGATAAGGGTTAACTTTTCTGCAGGTTTTCGGAGGAGTCACGTGAAGTATATTTTTGTTACCGGGGGTGTTATGAGTGGTCTTGGAAAAGGTATTACCGCAGCATCCATCGGCCGGCTTTTAAAAAACCGAGGATACCAGGTTACTGCAGTAAAAATTGATCCATACCTGAACATTGATGCGGGGACCATGAACCCGGCCCAGCATGGAGAAGTTTTTGTCCTGCATGACGGTGGTGAAGTTGACCTGGACCTTGGGAATTATGAGCGTTTCTTAGATATCGAACTCAACTCCTCCCATAATATCACCACCGGTAAAGTGTACAGGATGGTCATCGACAAGGAACGTCGTGGTGACTACCTGGGTCAGACAGTTCAGATAATTCCGCATATCACCGACCAGATCAAGGATTGTATCAGATCTGCTGCAGAAGAGAAGGTCTTTGACGGGAAACCGGCTGACATCTGCATCGTTGAAGTCGGTGGAACAGTCGGTGATATTGAGAGCATGCCGTTCCTTGAAGCAGTCAGGCAGATGAGAAGTGAACTTGCCACGGCAGATCGGGCTCTGGTTCATGTCACCCTCATGCCATCGGACTCCATGGGGGATCTGAAGACAAAACCAACCCAGCACTCGATCAAGGCACTTCGTGAGCTGGGAATATTTACCGACATCATTGTTGGCCGGAGTGAGAGACCGTTAAACTCCCATACGAAGAAGAAACTCTCATCACTCTGTGATATACCACAGAACGGGATCATCAGTGCGGCAACCGCTCCGGATATATATCAGGTTCCGATGGAGCTGGAAAAGGAGGGAATGGCCGATGTCTTATGTCAACTTCTTCAACTGCGGAAGGATGGTGCTGACCCTGAATGGTACCGGATTGTCACCCGTGAATATACCCACCGGATTACCATCGGCATCGTCAGCAAATATGGAAAGGAAGATGTATACCTGTCCATAAAGGAAGCACTCAGGCATGCGGGGAGGAAACTCTCGACCGAAGTATCGATCAGGTGGCTTGATGCAGAGCGGGTAGAGCCTGCAGACCTTCGGGAATGTGACGGGGTGCTAATACCAGGAGGATTTGGTGTCAGGGGCATTGAAGGCAAGATTAATGCGATCCGCTTATGCAGGGAAGAAAGGATACCGCTCCTTGGCCTGTGTCTTGGGTTCCAGCTATCAGTCGTTGAGTTTGCAAGAAATGTCCTGGGTATCGCCGATGCCTGCAGCAGTGAATGCGGAGACGGCACGGCGGTCATTACCATCCTGCCTGAACAGGAAGGTGTTGAAAACCTGGGAGGGACCATGCGGCTCGGTGACTGTCCGGTTGAAATAAAATCCGGTACGATTGCATACAAACTCTACCGGCAGCATGAGATCATCGAACGTCACCGGCACCGGTATGAGGTTGACCCGGCATACATCAGCCGGCTGGAGGATGCAGGCCTCATCTTTTCAGGGAGAAACGGGAATCGGATGGAGATAGCAGAGATTGAAGATCATCCCTTCTTCTTTGCAACCCAGTTCCATCCGGAGTTCAGATCCAGGCCAACAAGCCCATCACCGCCATTCTTGGGTTTTGTAGAGGCATGCCTGAAGAACAGGGGGAAAGGAGAATAATGGTAAACACAGAGAAATTCATCAAAGAGGCCATTCACCGGATACAAGAAGAATCGAACGGTGAAAAGGTAGTCATTGCATTGTCCGGAGGAGTAGACAGCTCTGTCTGTGCAGAACTTGCATCGCGGGCTATAGGTGAGCGGCTGATCCCAATTTATGTGGACACCGGGCTTATGCGGAAAGGAGAAACAAAGCGGATATCAGAGATCTTCGGTCATCTGGGTCTGAAGGTTGTGAACGCCGCTGATGAGTTCCTGGATGCCCTTGAGGGAGAGAGTGACCCTGAAAAGAAACGAAAAATCGTTGGAGAACGTTTTATTCGTGTCTTTGAGCGGGAGGCTACCGCAACCGGAGCTCAATATCTCCTGCAGGGAACTATCTACCCGGACTGTATCGAAAGTGAAGGAGGAATTAAAAGTCACCATAACGTCGGCGGGCTGCCCCTCACCATGCAGTTTCAGGGCGTTATCGAACCACTCCGGGATCTCTATAAGGATGAGGTACGGGAGGTCGCAGAGGCGCTCGGCCTTCCCCGGGAGATTGCTCACCGGATGCCCTTCCCTGGTCCAGGTCTGTCGGTCAGGGTTGTAGGAAAGGTGACAAGAGAAGCAATCGACGTGGTGAGAGAGGCAAATGCCATCATCGAGGAGGTTCTGGTTGAGAAATACCGGCCATGGCAATGCCTTGGGGCCCTGGTGGGACTTGGAACCGGAGTGAAAGGCGATAACCGGCTCCATGGATGGATCGTGGCCGTCCGTGCAGTCAATTCACGCGACGGGATGACTGCAGATCCCATTGAAATATCATTTCAGGATCTTCAGGAGATCGAATCGCGGATCACCTCCTCAATACCAAGTGTAGCCAGGGTTGTTTATGATGTAACCCCCAAACCCCCTGCAACGATAGAATACGAATAACCATACCATTGGAGAAATCATGAAATACGAAGATAATTATCGAGAACTTGAATCGTCATATTATATGCCTGCATTCAGCCGGGACATGATGCTGGTGAAGGGATCAGGCTGCACCGTCACTGATGCAGAAGGGAGATCATACCTTGACTTTGTTGCAGGAATTGCGGTCTGCAGCACCGGGCATTGTCATCCGAAGGTGGTAAAGGCTATTCAGGAACAGGCTGCAGAACTCATTCACTGTTCAAACCTGTACTATGTCCCTCACCAGGGAACCCTTGCAAAACGGCTGGTTGAATATTCTGGATTAAAGAAGGCATTCTTCTCCAACTCCGGAGCAGAGGCGAATGAAGCGGCGATCAAACTTGCACGGGTCAGAACCGGGAAGAAAGAGTTCATAGCCTGTGAAGACGGGTTTCACGGACGGACAATGGCCTCTCTGGCATGCACACACAAACCTGCCATCAGAGAGCCATTCCTGCCCTTAAATCCCCGCTGCACCTTTGTTCCCTATGGTGATGCAGATGTCATCCGCAAGGCAATTACCAAAGATACCGCCGCAGTGATGGTTGAACCGGTCCAGGGAGAAGCCGGAGTCATCATCCCACCGAAGGGCTATCTCCGGGAAGTCAGGGAGATCTGTGATGAAAAGGACGTCCTCCTGATCCTAGATGAGGTACAGACCGGGATCGGACGGACCGGGAGATGGTTTGCATACCAGCATGAAAAGATCCAGCCAGATATCGTATCACTGGCAAAAGGGATCGCAAGCGGATTTCCGATGGGAGCAATCATAGCCCGCGACGGTCTTGAGTTCTCAAAGTCAGAACATGGAAGCACCTTTGCCGGCGGGCCCGTCGCCTGTGCTGCAGCTCTTGCAACCCTTGATGTCATTAATGAGGTACTGCCATCGGTGGCACATAAGAGTGAGCAGATGAAAAAAGCACTCTCCGCACATGAAATACGGATTACCGGCCTCATGGCAGGAATGACCATCGGTGATTCCTGTCCGGCCGTCCAGCAGGCATGCCGGGAAAACGGTGTCCTCGTCAATTGTGCTGCACATGGCAATCTCCGGTTAGTGCCGCCTCTTGTCATCAGTGCTGAGGAGATCGACAGGGGATGCGGAGTCATTCATGCAGCAATCGAATCGATCTGCTGATCTGATCCGTGATCTCTACCGGCAGGATACGG
Organism: Methanospirillum hungatei JF-1; assembly: GCF_000013445.1. Lineage (NCBI taxonomy): Archaea > Methanobacteriati > Methanobacteriota > Methanomicrobia > Methanomicrobiales > Methanospirillaceae > Methanospirillum > Methanospirillum hungatei. The sequence goes on along the minus strand of NC_007796.1, from coordinate 2,806,785 downwards.
GTTACGTATTTGCAAAAAAGCCAGAGGAGATTGCAAAGGAGTTCGGGTTTGCAGAGGTAGCCAGGCTTGCCAGTAATGAAAACCCCTTCGGACCATCACCCCGTGCATTAAAAGAGGCAGAAAAAGCCCTTTGTTCCATGCACCGGTACCCTGATACCACTCATACAAACCTTATCAGTGCTCTGCGAAGATATCACGGTGACTACTCCTTTGTTACCGGTGTGGGAATGGACGGAGTGATTGAGACCTGTATCAGAGTACTGATAAATCCCGGTGATCAGGTTGCCATCTCAACTCCAACCTTCTCCTTTTATGGTCTTGCAGCTGCTGCCCAGGGAGGAGACGTTACCCACATTCCAAGAAACCCTGATTTTTCTGTAGACATTCCGTCTTTTATTGCATCAGCCAGAAAGGCAAAGATTTCCTTCCTCTGTACTCCGAACAACCCCTCAGGGACAGTAACACCGGTTTCAGATATTGAGGAGATCCTGAAGAACATAGATGGCATCCTCTTTTTGGATAACGCATATGTGGAGTTTTCACCGGTGGACTACCGGGATCTTATGAACCGGTATGATAACCTGATCATCGGACGAACCATGTCCAAGGTCTTTGGACTGGCAGGATGCAGAGTCGGATATGCATTTGTTCCGGACTGGTTCAGACCGGTGTATGAAAAGGCAGCAACCCCGTTCACGCTGAACACCATATCAGCGGCTGCAGCTGTAGGTGCCCTTGAGGACCATGAATATATCGACCGGACCATCGCCTATGTGAAAAAATGGCGTGACATATTTACAAAGGAGAGCGGAAAAACGATTCTTCCAAGCGGGGCAAATTTTGTGATGATTGATGTTACGCCGCTCACTGGTGATCAGGCTACAGACTTCTTTGCACAGAACGGGGTTCTGGTTCGGTCATGCCGGAGTTTTCCCGGTCTTGCAGATCATTATATCAGGGTATGCATAGGAGAAGAATGGGAGAACAACCGGTTCATTGAGGTATTCAGAAGATTATGATGATCGCTCTTTCCGGAACACCCGGAACAGGAAAGACGTCCGTTGCCCGGGAACTTCAGAAGAGGGGAGTCCCGGTGACCTATGCTACAGATACGGTCGGACCATATCGTATTGGTGAAGATCCTGATCGGGACACCGATATCATCGATGATGAGCGTTGGGTTTCAGAGTTCACGCCGGTTAATGGGATCGTAGAGGGGCATCTGACACATCTCCTCCCGGCAGACCGGATCATTATCTTACGGTGTCATCCAAGTATCCTCAAGGACAGACTAAAAAAACGGGGATATTCAGAAGTGAAGATCCAGGAGAACATAGAAGCAGAAATCCTGGATGTTACTCTGGCAGAAGCATTTGATATCCATGATGAGGAGAAGCTCTACGAGATTGACACAACACACATGGATATTGCAGAATGTGCAGATAAAATTGAGGAAATAATCAGAGGAACTGCACAGCCGTCAATCGGAATTGTTGACTGGCTTATCTCATGCGGAGACATGTTATGACCCTTGACTCATATCGTGAGCAGGTAAAGCCGATCATCGACCCGGTTGTTGCCACATGTATCCGAATGAAAATAACTCCGGACAGTTGTACGGTCCTCTCCCTCATCGCTGCAGCAGGAGCAGGTATAGGATTCTATTTTTACGAGATCGGGATCGGTACCGCCTGCATTCTTCTCAATGCAATATTTGATGCCCTCGACGGCTCAATTGCACGGGCCATGGATATCCAGAGTTTGAAAGGAGATTTCCTGGACCACACCGTTGACCGGTACGCAGATATTTTTATGATATGCGGGATTTTCGCCGGTCCGCTCTGTCCCTGGCAGATAGGTGTTTTCGGACTGACCGGCGTTCTGATGGCATCATACCTTGGAACCCAGGCACAGGCGGTCGGGATTGGAAGGTTTTATGGGGGATTTTTGGGACGGGCTGACCGGCTCATTCTTCTTATAGGAGCAGGAGTTGCTTCTATAATCTCATCCGCACTCATCATAGGACTGTCCCTCTTTGCATGGGTGTTATTGATTTTTGGCATCTTTGGTCATATTACCGCAGCCCAGCGGTTTTGGCATGTGTGGAAACAGTTATAGCTGTTTCCCAACCATCTGGGCCGAAGAATTCATAAATATCCAGTATCCCTGTCTCGGGTCAAGAGAAACGTCCCTACTCTCAACTCCATTCGTAATAGGGGCAGAGAATCTCTGCTTTTCTGCATCATACCCGATAACATAACTCCAGAATTCTTCGATTGATCGGAAAGCCTCATCAGCAGATACCATCATGATATCTGCAAAGCTGACAAGATTCCACCCTTCATCCAGATCCCTGGTCAGATTATACTCCGGACCTTCACCTGATATCCTGATCGGAACCTGCACCATATCTGATGAGTATATAAAGAAGGCTGACAAGGGGGAGATTGGATCAGATCGTGCTGATCTCATCCAGGCAGCTGATGTACTGTTCCATGTAAAAATGGAATGTCCTGCGGTATCAACACCGGAGAGAATATCCATGGTGTCGAAACCTGGTTCAAGGGTTACTGGAACAGAGACCAGATTCCAGCCATGAAGGAGAGTAATATTCAGGTAATAGGGAGAGACTGCAACAATATATGCTGGTTTTCTGATATCCTCACACCCGGAAACTGAATCACATGCCTGAAGAGCGGGTGAGTATATCCCGGCGGTCTCATAGCAATGGAACGGATTTCGTTCATTTGTCTTCTGTCCGTCACCAAAGTCAAGCTCTGACTGCTGAATCTGACCGGTCACTTTATAGGAGGTACAGAGAGGAGCAAGGCCACGCCTTGGAAGACCGGAAAAGTCATATGGGGAATCTACCTTCTTTAAGACGTGGACGGTCTGTGATTTTGATCCAAAACAGTCGCCGGCCCCCCATATGGTCAGGGTCACATTATAATTCCCTGGTTCATCAAACCGGTGCTCTACAATTTTTCCTGAATCTGACGTGCCATCACCAAAGCTCCAGTACCGTTTCTCAGCGTAATCAACAGTCGTATCAGTGAACTTGACCGTGAGAGGTGCATCGCCGTGGGGAGGGAACATGGTAAATGAGGGTTTCGGAACCGCATGAGCCGTGATATAGTTCTCCTTTACCTCCTGCTGTGTGCCGTTCGGAAATGTGTCAGTCAGACTCACCGTGTAAGGACCAGGGAACCGGAAACAGTGGAAGGGATTTTTCTCGGAGCTGGTCTCACCATCACCAAAGTCCCACACACGGGAGAGGGGTATCTCGGGGGATTTTTCATTAAACTGTACACAGTGGGGTGCACAGCCGGCCAATGGGGTCGCAGTAAAATCAAGTTTCCCTTTGGGTTTCATCTTTAGTTCCTTTACCGCTATGGCATTACATCCACAGGTACCTGTGACCACCAGTGATACCCGGTATGTTCCTTCCATATCAAACCGGTGTGAGGGAGCAGGCCCCTCTGCCCGTGTCCCGTCTCCAAAATCCCAGGAATATTTCAGTCCTTCTGGGGCATCGGTACTGAATTTGTATTCATTCAGAGCACTCCCCTGGGCAATCAGAATCCGGGGCTGATGAACGAGTATGGGCTCTTTTCCTTCCACCGTGTCACATAAATTATTGGAACAGTAGGTCAGAGATGGGAAATAATTCCCACTGGTCCCATAACAATGGGTTGCCTGTGCACTGGTCGCCGTGCTGTTGTCACCAAAATTAAACTCCCATGACTGAGTGGGATTGATGACACTGTATGCAACACATAAAGGAGCAATCCCTTCAACCGGGGTAGCGGTAAAATCAGGAGTTCCTGCTGGAACATATTTCAGGTACCGGTTTTTAGTGATGGTATACGGAGCACCATCAATCGTATAGGTCATGGAGACGGTGTAAAGACCCGGTTCAGGGTAACAATGGACCGGACTCTTTTCATATGATACACTCCCATCACCAAAATCCCATTGAAATGAGTCGGCCTCCCCATAGACGATGAACCTGGTGCAGATCGGGGCAGTGCCATTCTGTCGTTCGGCAAGAAAATCTACTTTGTTGCCCGGTGCAACCTCGATATAATTGAATTTTGAGATCTTGTTGCAGGAACCTGCAATACAATATGTCAGGGTGGGGCTGTAATTTCCAGGTTCCCTGAACTGGTGCCGTGGGCTAAGGTCAGTACTATCATCACTTCCATCTCCGAAATGCCAGATGATATTTGTAGGATTGCCGATTATTGAAAACTGAGTAGTAAGCGGGGCTGGTCCAGAGGAGGGTTCTGCGAAATAATCAACATACATATCAGGATCTCCGACTTTCACACAGTCAGGTTTTGAAACTTCCCCGGCGATTGTGCCATAGGAATATTTCAGTTTAACCCAGTAGGATCCCTTCTGTTTATAGCAATGGACCGGGTTCATAACATATGACGTTGTTCCATCACCAAAATCCCATACATATTCACCATTCGGGCCTGAAACAGTAAACTGAACGCAAAGAGGAGGATACCCTTCAAATGGAGAGGCGGTAAAATCCACGACCCACTCAGCTGACAGATTGCTGGTATTATTCGTGATATTCTCCTCCGGCTCATCAGCATGCGTTATGGATATTAGAACCCCAGAGATACACACACAGAATACGAAAACACATAATAGCCGGAAACCCACGCATTTCTGCATCTGACCAGAATACTCTGCCATAAGTAAAAATCAGGTACCTGTAGGCACTTCAAGTATAAAAATAAGTGACGAAAAGAGGTCAGAACCAGCTCTCAAGAGTTTTCTGCTTCTCCTTCTTTGATATCTTATCAAGAACCGGATCCACCCGGTCCTGGGAAAACCCATGTTCACCACAGAGAAATGCCCTGATTCCGTCACGATCAATCCGTCCGGGATCAAGAGTATATGAATCGGTGACAGGGGGATTCAGGAAAAAACTACGAACAGGTTCAGGATCAAAATCAGGAAGTTTCTCACGGATAATTGAATCAAATTCTCCGGATTTGATCTTCTTTAATCCGGTTTTAGCACCAATCCCCCTTATTCCGGGATTAAAGTCGGTGCCGGTCAGGATGGCAATCTCGATAAGCTGCTCTCTGGTTATATCAAGGGTACTGAGAACATCAGACAGGACAATTCGCTCAGGCTGGACGGTTATCTGTCTCCCATGAAGCCGACGCTTGCCTGAAATGGTAAGATTTCTGACCAGGACCGGAGTACCAAAGAGGAGGGTGTCATAGTCCTGAGAGACAACATAGTCAGCATCCCCCTTCAGGACCATATATGCCCCCTGAGCTTCTCCTTCTGATGGTGCATCAACAACAGGCAGACCCATCAGCTGGATCAGCTGACGTGCCGAAGACAGAATATAGGCATCGATGGCCGTACTGGACATGGCATACCTGAAGGCCCCGGCGAGATCACCCTCTTTTTTTGCCTGGTCCCATTTTTCTTTCGACTCTTCGCGGACATCCCTTCGTTCCTGGATGGTCCTGCCTTTCATCTCCGGTGATTTTCCATCAAAGATGAAGACCGGACGGATGCCCTGAGTCAGAAAGTTGGCAGTTCTGAAGAAGATGCCGGAAAGATGTGAGGTGATTCTTCCCGAATCATCCATAAGGGGGGTACCATCCGGCTGTCTGATGATAGAGAGGAACTGATACAGCGCATTAAATGCATCGATTGCCGCGACTCCTTTCAGTTCATCGGTTTCAGCCGGCCGTTTCAGGTCAGTAAGAATATCTCTGAGTGCTACACCCATGGTTAGCCTACCGGTACACCCTTCTGGTCAGTTCTGTATGGACATCCATCATCTTTCGCATAGACTCCTCATATCTTCGTTTCATATCCGATGCCTGATCATCGACTGCCCGATGGATAATTCTGCCCTGATATTTTACTCCTGCTGCAAGGTTTTCAACTCTGACAAGAGTATACCACATAAGAAAGATAATGGGAAGTGTCATCAGGAGAAGTCCGATAATCGCTTCAAAAGGGAACCTGTATGCAAATCCGATCAGGATACACCCGCATGAAACCAGAAGGAGCGGGATAATACCAGCCAGAAGGATCCGATCATCCATATATTCAGATAGGTAGTTCTCCCATGATGTAAGTACTGGTTATCATGAGATCGAAGGAACAAATCCGGGAGTTTTTTGCCATCCTTGCAATGCCGGTAATGCTCCTTGCTGTGGAAATCGGATCCGTTCTCCTTGCAATGCCCATGAACGCCTCCGGATATGCGGTCTTTGAAGACCCACAGTCACTTTCAAATCCGGTATGGTTTATCGTGATGCTCCTGGTATTCACGGCATTTCTTCTTATCCTCATACAATACAGATTCAAACGAGTGCTGGGCTGGATAATCCGGGCATCCCTGTTTATCGCATATATCTATGTATTCTCAGGACTTCTTGGACTCATCATGTCAGCGGAGTCTGGACTGGTTATAGGAACAGCCTGTGCCGGAGCGGCAACGTTCCTGTTATGGAAATACCCCGAATGGTATGTTGTAGACATTCTGGGTGTCCTTCTTGCAGCAGGAATTGCATCGATGTTTGGTATATCACTCGAACCGGTACCGGTCATTCTGCTCCTTATCCTCCTCTCGGTATATGATGCAATATCAGTATACAAAACAAAACATATGCTCACCCTCGCAAACGGTGTTATTGAAGGCAGAATGCCCATCATGGTTGTGGTACCAAAGAAGGAGGGATACTCATTCATTCGTGACGGAATCGGGGGCAGTATTGATCCGGGTATATCCAATAACAATAGTCCGAAACATGACCGTGCTGCATATCTGATGGGTCTTGGGGATCTCATCATGCCATCAATCCTCGTGACATCGGCTGCCGTATTTATTCCGGGAGGTGGAATGGGAATACTGAACCTTCCGGCAATAGGGGTGATACTGGGATCTCTTGCAGGACTTGGAATCCTTCTTTATGCAGTACATTCAGGCCGGCCTCATGCAGGACTACCACCACTGAACGGCGGAGCGATACTGGGATTTCTTATCGGCTGGTTTCTATTGACACAATAATATGAATACATCAGACTCCTCTCTTCCGAACCAGGTAATTGAGGCAACAGGCCTTATTAAACGATACCGCGAGCTGACTGCGGTAAATGGCATCACTTTTTCTGTAACAAAAGGAGAACTTTTCGGATTTCTCGGACCGAACGGAGCTGGAAAGACGACAACCATGAAGATGGTGCAATGTGTCTCTCCCCGGTCCGGAGGAGAACTGAAAATATTCGGAGAGGATCCGGAGTTTTCAGGAAGAAACATCAGGAAGAGAATTGGTGTTGTCCCACAGGAGACAAATCTCGATCCCGACCTGTCAGTTTTTGACAACCTCGTGATGTATGCAAGATTCTTTGATATCCCAAAGTCCGATGCTGAAAAACGTGCTCTAAGCCTTCTTGAATTTTTTGAACTTGAGGCTAAAATGGACACTATAATCGAGAAACTCTCTGGAGGGATGAAAAGAAGACTGCACCTTGCACGATCTCTCATGAACAATCCGGATCTTCTCATCCTTGACGAGCCGACCATCGGCCTGGATCCACAGGCCCGCCATCACATCTGGGAGAAACTTCTGAAATTACGTGCGGAAGGGCACACCATCGTTCTGACGACACACTATCTTGATGAGGCAGCCCGTCTCTGTGACCGGCTGGTGATCATGGATCATGGGAATATTCTGGTTGAAGGATCTCCGGATGAACTGGTCAGAGCCTATATCGGTATGGATATTGTCGAGACAGACAATACTGATGAGGTTAGCAGGTATCTGAATTTGATGAATATCTCGTTTGAGATTGGCGGAGAGACGATACAGATACGAACCGATAAACCTCGTGAACTGGCTAACATATTGATGGACAAATTCCAGGGAATACGGGTTATCACCCGGCCAGGATCACTCGAAGATGTATTCTTAATGCTGACCGGAAGGAGGATTCGTGAATGAGGAGGAAGACGGGTAAAAAATTCAGGATCCTTTTTATTGGTGCATACCATGTCTGGCTTCGGAATGCTCTGGTATTTCGTAAAAATATTCGTGTCAACCTTCTTCCTCCGTTCATCGAACCTCTTTTGTACCTTGGGGCGATCGGGTTTGGAATCGGAGCATATATCACCGATATTGAGGGGCTCCCATATGTCAGATTTATTGCACCGGCAATCCTTGCAGCATCCGTGATGAATGCATCCTTCTTTGAATGTGCGTATGGGACATATGTTCGCATGTATTATCAGAAGACATTTGATGCACTGCTTGCAACACCGATCACCATTCATGAAGTTATCCTGGGAGAGATATTCTGGGGAGCAACCAGGGGTTTGATCTCTGCTCTGTCAATCAGCATCATTCTCCTTCTGCTGGGACTAGCCTCTCCAGTCGGGTTACTCCTTGCACTCCCCCTCTCATTCGTTGCAGGTTTGTTATTCTCCGGTATTGCCGCATGTTTTTCTGCGGTTTCACCCTCAATAGATACCATTTCATACCCGGCTACTCTCTTCATCGCACCGATGTTTCTCTTTTCAGGGACGTTTTTTCCTCTGCACCTCCTCCCCTGGATTGTTCAGATTCTGGCCCTCATATTCCTGCCACTTACCCATGTGGTCAGTCTGATTAGGGGACTTCTTACCGAAAGCACTGACCCATTATGGGCTTTGAACATCACATGGATAGTCCTCGGAACCATAGTCTTTTCAGTGCTGGCTATCCGGCTCTTTGAACGGAGACTCATTGTATGACTGATAATTCTATAGAATTGAAAAAAGAACTGATTGATGCGGCAAAGAACTGGCTTGCAATCGACGGACTATGGTTTTTAGAGATTGAAAAACGGTTTGGGCTTGATATCGCTCTTGAGTGTGATGCTGCTGTCTGGAAAGAGTTCTCGAGGATAGAAGCGGATCGAATCATGACCCGTCTAGCCCTTCCTTCCGGTGGCGGACTGGAGGTATTGGAAACTGCCCTGCACCATCGGCTCTTCTCCCTCCTGAACACCTATGAAATACGAAAACCTGTCCCAGGAGTTCTGGAGTTATTTATGAACTCATGCAGAACCCAGGCGGCACGTGACAGAAAAGGCCTCCCGTTATTTCCTTGCAAGAGAATTGGTCTGATTGATTACAAGATATTTGCTCGTACCATTGACCCGAAGATAAATGTTGAATGTATCGCATGTCCACCTGATACCATGATCCGAACCTATCATTGTGGATGGCGGTTTACTATATAATACCTGTCTTATTAGGGAACCATCATGAATAAGAGATCTCGGAACCATCAATCTTTATGAATATAAAATGTTTTCTCATTATTGTGAACGTGCTTATCCTCTGTATTATTATCAGCACATCTCCAGCTGATACCCCTGATTCATTAAAAGCCTCCACTTTTTCAAAGAATATATCGGATAATTATAACGAAAAAATTGAGACTCAGAAATATTCTTCATATTCAGGTACTACTGCGTGCTGCCCACCAGGTCGTTCATGTGAATTTAATCCAGATTATGAATCCTGTATCTGTAACCCGAGTGACTATGATCCTTACTGCATGTATGATGGCTGTGAAGAAGTAATAGTCAAGGGGAGAAAAAAATGTTCATGCCCTTGCAAGGGTTACATCCCATATTCTTATAACCAAAACCCAAACTCCATCCCTGAACCATCGCCGGTTTCTACTCCAAAACCAATTCAAATGATTATAACAGACAATTCTCACATTGCTAAATCTGATAAATCTGGTCAGGAGGAGCCTTCTGTAAATATAAATATTCAGATATTATCTGGAAGAACTCTCATTTTTGATTCAAATAAGAATAAAGACAATAATATACTGGTTCAATCTGGAGAGATAATTAAATTTGAGATCGTGTGTAATAACACAAATATTCCAGGAGAGATGTCAATACAGGAGAAAGGGAGAACTCTTTCAGACAAACATGTATCTAAGGGAGGAGCTCAGAATCTATCATATACCTTCCAGGCAACAAAGAATAAAGAGTTATCAGTGGTTTTTAGCGATGTTGAAAATAACATAATTTTTGATAAAATTTTTTCAATAATCGTTGAGAAACCGGAACCAATGGTTATATCAACTTATACAATAGGTCCGGAAAAGACAATACCTCCACAAAGCGGACTTACAGCAGTGATAAGTTCAAAAAAGAATTCCGTAGTCAATAACTAGTTCATGAAGAATCTTACATAAATAATTAAGAATTACTTATACAAAAATTGGGTTATCGTTGCATAAAAATCCGAATAAATTGAATTTATCTTTCGGATTTTTCAAGTAACCTATTCAGTACCCTGCTTAATCGAATAATCCCGTCCTCAATTTTTTCATGTGATGAGTTTGTAAAGTTGAGACGTAACGTATTAAACCCGCCTCCATCTGTATAGAAAGGAATACCAGGTAACACCGCAACTTTCTCCTTTAATGCTCTCGCAAATACTTCCATTGAGGATATATTCTCCGGAAGGGTCACCCAGAGAAACATCCCCCCTTCAGGAATGGTATATGAAACTGATTCAGGAAAATGTTCTTGAATAGAGCGGACCATAGAGTCGCATTGGCATTTATAGGTATCTGAAATCCTTTTGATGTAGGCATCAATGGGATATTCTGAAAGATATCGGTATATAATCCGCTGGGCAAGGATGCTTGAATGGAGATCAGTGCCCTGCTTTGCCGTAACAAGTTGATCCATTATAGGCTTTGGAGCACAGATCCACCCCATCCTCATTCCGGGGGTAATAATCTTCGAAAAAGAGCCATTCATGACGACCTGATCAGGAACCATTGTCTTCACCGGACGCGGGATATCGCCCCGGAATCTGATCTCCCCATATGCATCATCCTCGATGAAAATCCCTTTATTATCATGGAGAGAATCTGCCACTGCCCTGCGTTTTTCATCCGACCAGGTGATTCCTGAGGGATTCTGGGAATTTGGAACCCCATAAAAAAACCCGCAATTCTTTATCTGCAGAAAATTCTGAAGATCATCAAGAGCGGGGCCATCCATTTCTAATGAGATCGGTACAAATGCAGGTTCATACAGAGAAAATGCCTGAATTGCTCCGAGATACCCGGGCCGTTCAATCCCGATATGAGTGCCTTTATCAATGAATATCTTACCAATTAAATCAAGACATTGCTGGGAACCGTGGGTAATAAGGATCTCATCTGGCGTAACCGAAATCCCATACCTGTGAGCATACCTTTCTGCAATCCAGTTTCGTAATGGCAGAAATCCCTCAGTTGTTGCATACTGAAGAGCCGCCGGGCCATCTTCCCTGATTACCTCCTCAGCTGTCTTCGCAAGTTCCTGGACGGGGAAAACTGATGGATTCGGAAGACCGCCTGCAAATGAGATGATATCAGGATGTTCTGTAACTTTTAGTGTTTCGCGAATAAACGAACGGGGAGTTTTTCTCATCCGATCTGCAAAACGATAATTCATTGGTTCTTACGTATCGTTAGGATCCCTTTTGATGATTTTGGTAGAGAAATGGTCAATTCGGAAAATAATCTGAAATATTCCGGAAGAATTTTATAAAAAAAAAGAAACCCCGGGTTTCCAGGGAAATCAGATGTTAAACCTGATTTAATTTACGCAGTCTTGTTGACTGGTTCTTCTGCAACAGGTGCTTCTTCAGTTGTGTTGGTTTCAGTTGCGTTGGTTTCCTCTGCAACTGGTTCTTCAACAGCTGGCGCCTCTGCAGTTACTTCAACAACGGGTGCTTCAGTTGGTGCAACAACCGGGGCGACCGGTGCTGCGCCAGCCTCAACAACGTTGAAGAGAGCAGTCTCGACAACATCGGTGGTAACACCAGAGACACGGACGATGTACTCATCCGGCTTGAAGGTGCTTGCATCGACAGTGAAACTCCACTTGTTCAGACCATCGGTGCCCTGCTGAACCTTGATAGTTCCGGTTGCACCGTTGAACTCACCACTCTGTGACTTGTCGGTCGGCTTGAATGAGGATGAAGTGACCTCGACCAGCAGATCGTTGTCGTCATACATGAGGTTGGTGGTACCAGTGATCTCAAACTTGGAACCTACAGCCTGTTCTCCAATCGGATTGATGGAGACCTTTGGCTCCTCAACGAGGAACTGCATCTTGGTGTAGATATCATCTACCATAGCTGAGTCAATTGCTCTTACAAGTGCCTCTGCTGCGTCAGTTCCCTGAAGTGCACCTGCACCGCCGATTCTGAAGACTTCAGAGTCACGGGTCGGGTATGCACCGAGGATCTTCTGTGGTTCGAGTGGGTTGTCTGGGTAGACATCGAACTCATTGTTGTACATTGGGTGCTGGATAACAACGAAGTACTGCCCTGCATAGAGAGATGCAGTTTCTGCGCTCTTAATCTCATGCTCGAATGACATGTCATCGTTCACGGATTCAGTTGCGTAGAGAACTTTGTTCTTACCAAGGATCCAGATTGCGACACCCTTGGACGGGTCGCCTTCTGCAGTACCACGGAGGTACATCTTGTCACCCTTTGCAACAACACTTGCTGAAGCGGTTGCCTGGATGTACGGCTTCTTGATCACAAGTGAGACAGTGTCGTACTGTGCGTCACTGAGGTGATCCTTGTCGCGCGGAGCGCTGACTGCGTAAACGGTGTAGGTACCTGCATCCATCTCAAGGTTGGCGGTCTGCCACTTGAACTCGTAGGTGTCGTCATCCTGAACGTCAGCCTGGTCAAAGGATGCCGGCTGGTCGTTGTTGACTTCCTTACGTGGGGATTTCAGCATACCACCTGCGTTCGGGAGGTTTGGACCGGTGATGAACAGATAGGTAACGTCAGTCTCGGAGTTGGTACCGGAGAGTTTGACTTCCTCACCAAGGTAGTAGCTCTGGTCTCCAGATGCAACGATGGTAACATCGCCCTTCTCTACCTTGACATCGACCTCATCAGACTTGTACTGGCTTCCGGATTTGCGTTCTACACGGATAGTGTACTTCTTGTCCTTGGTGTCCTTGGAGGTCTTCCACTCAACGGTTCTGGTTCCACTGGAGTTAAGTTTTACAAGTGCGTAGAACTTGGTTCCATGGAATTCGGGATCATCGGGGACATCCTGCTTGATGCTCTTCCCTGCTCCTCCCTCGTACTGGTACTTACCGATCTCGTATGGTCCTGCAGCTGCGTCCTGCTTGACATCAGCCTGGGTGGACAGAATCATCGGTGGCTGGTCATCAGGCTGGCCGGTCATTGAGCCGGATCCCTTTGCCCAGACATAGTACTCAGCGTTCGGGACACCAGTGATGGTGACAGAGAATGGGTTGCCACGGACTACAGTGTCCTTGTTGGCTTCGATCTTCACCTGGTCGGTGGCGATCTGAACACTCTTTACTGCAGAGATGGTCTTTCCGGTGTAGTCTGAACCGTCTGGTGACTTGTACTGATCCTTCATTTTGTTGGCGTTACACTCTGCCCAGACTGTATAGGTACCTGCCTTGTACATGCGGTTGCCATACTTGTCCTCGGCTGCAGTGTTCCATCCATCGTTGGATGCCGGCTCAGTGTGCTTCTCGTCTGGGGATACCCAGTACCAGAGCTGCTGGTTGACAGCAAGATTCGTCAGCGAGATTTCCTTACCGTTGTTTCCAACAAGGTTGGTGTAGACACCACCATCTGCACTCTTTACTTTGATCTTGAAAGGTGCATCTGCAGGCTGGTACCCTGGACGGGTGATGATGCTCTGCATGTTGGTCTCAACGACAAAGTTCCCGTAGTTGCCTACTGGAATTGCCTTGCCGGTCACATCTTCATTTACAGATCCGTCCCAGACCTTAAGGTTAAGGGATGGTTCCTTGATGTTAAATGCGAGCGGGCCTTTTACGCTGCCGTTCCACTGATACCAGTTGCCGGTCTTTCCGACGAAGATATCAGGAGAAACATAAAATGACTGTGCGTTGGTAACCTGCTGAATATCTGCAGGCTGCTCAGTCTCAGTGTTGGTACCTGGCTGCCACCATGCAATCTGGCTTGAGCCACCGGTTGCTGCAGAGACATCAAGTCCCTTCTCACCAAGGAAAACTTCTCCTCCGGCGGGGATCTTGTTGATTGCTGCAGTAGCGGGGAATGCCATGATTGCAAGTGCGACAAGCACCATCATGACAACTGCAAATCGTGCGTTCATTACATGTCCTCCGAATGAATACAACCCATACCTCACACAACCGGCTATCTATCCTGATGTATGAAGATATGGAATACTCCGAGAGTAACTCCGAAGTATCATTACTTAGTTGTCTGGTATATTTTATATTCTTGTGATCCGTTTTGTGGCTAAAAGCTGAATCACAGAGAGGGTCAGGGAGTAAAATCCGATAAAGAGAGCCACTTTGCTGAAAATACTCAAATATATTTCCTATTTTAAGTGGTCAGAGAAAGTATTTAATATATTGTGAAAAGACCTAAAACTCATAATTCTTTTTTCAGAATCAACCAGCGCCAGAGCGGTCAGTATCTGAGCGCGTTGATCCGGTCTATCAAGTCATTCGCATACCGCTGCCCCATCCGGCATGATTATTCTATAGATCGAGAGTAGGTATCACTGACCAATCCATGCTACGAACGCAGTGAATTGGTTCAATCAGACTGATGGGAGTCTCTTTAGAACAAGAGTCCTAATTTTGAAGAAAATTCAGGATGGGTTGTCAATAAAAGGGAAGCCTCAGCCGAGATTTGAACTCGGGACCTGTTGATTACAAGTCAACCGCTCTGCCAGCTAAGCCACTGAGGCGCGGGAACAACTTATACCTCTCAACACTTAAAGGTGATGTTTGATCGGTTTCTTTTTCCTGCTCTGGTACAGACCAATCAGGAATGGTACAGCTGACCGTGGACATAGGAGGCAGACCAGGGATAGACTGCCGAGGATTTTGTGCATACTGCTATTTCAAACACGCACAGGATCTCCCTGCATTTGGATGCAAATACTGTCTTCCTTTCACGAAAGGCTGTGATTATTGTTCGCGGAGTGTCCAGGAGAAGTATTCGGGCTTTATCCCATTGCAGGAGGTTGCGGGAAAAGTACTTGCCGACCTTCAGATGCTCACCGGTGACCTGACAAGGATTACGATTTCTGGTGGTGGAGACCCCAGTTGTTACCCGGAATTTACAGACCTGATGGAACTTTTATCCTCTCTTGAAGCACCTATCCACATTGGATATACCAGCGGAAAGGGATTTGATAATCCGGATATTGCAGAATTTTTGATAGAGAACGGCCTTCGGGAGATTTCTTTTACAGTATTTGCCCATGACCCTGAACTTCGCCGGAAATATATGAAAGATCCAACACCAGAAGCTTCGCTGGAAACGCTCCACAGGCTTGCACAAAAAATTGAGGTATATGCCGCGCTGGTAATTCTGCCTGGAGTGAATGACGGCAAGGTTCTGATTGATACCATCAGATGGCTGGAGAAAGCCGGAGTGAAAGGTGCTATTCTGATGCGCTTTGCAAACACTCCGGAGCAGGGCCTTATCCTACAGAATGCACCTATCATTCCAGGACAACGAATCCATACCCCTCTCGAATTTGCCGATCTGGTGAAGGAAACACAAAAGATTACCAGTATAAGAATCTCTGGAACGCCCCTGTATGACCCAGATCTTGGTTCTCCATTCATTCTGGCCCATGAACCAGATCATCTTCAAACCCTTCCAATGATTTCAAAGTGTGCCGGAGTCATTACCGGTGCAATAGCAGGTCCTTTTTTGGATCAGATCCTCAGAGCGAGAGGAGGTGAGAATCTCATCTTCATGGTGAAAAAAGAGATCGCGGATCTCATTACCATAGATGATATTCAGGAACTGGATCTCTCCACCATGCCGGATACGATTATTTTACCGGGGAGATCTTTCATTCATATATCTGAAGCAGAAAAAGTGCTCTCTGCAGATGGAAGATCAAGAATTGTCATTCGTGGACCGGATATGCTCACTGCTGATGGTGAGACATCAATGGGAATGACCAGGGATGAGGTTCTGGCTCTTGAACTGGAGGGGTGCCGCACACTTATCAATCTCATAAACCAGTGGGGCTCCTGACGGGTATCCTTATCACCTGACACGAATCATATTATACCGCACTTTTTATAGTGCTGGCAGACGCAAGTCCGACGTGATTTTCATCACTGCCCGTTCTGGGCTTTGGGATTGCAGAGAGTTAGCAGATTAGTCGTATCTGACTCTTTTCTCTCTCAGGATTTTGCTCTGTTTACAGGAGGATTTAGAAATGGCACGAATGCATGCCCGTAGAAGAGGTATTTCACGTTCAGTCAGACCGTACCGGACACAGGCTCCGGAGTGGTCGAACACGGACAAGGAAGCCATCATCAAGCAGATAGTAGACCTGCGCAGACAAGGAAGCTCAACAGCCGAGATCGGGCTTGTAATGAGAGACAAATATGGTGTTCCCAGCGTCAAGCTCGCAACCGGAAAAAAGATCACCCAGATCCTGCGTGACAATGATCTTGCATCAGAAATCCCTGAAGACCTCCGCAATCTGATAGAGAAAGCCCTTGGAATGCGCAAGCATCTCGCAGAAAACAAGCGGGACATTCATAATAAACGCCAGCTCATGCTGACTGAATCAAAAGTCCGCAGACTGGTCAAATACTATGTAAGCAGTAAAAAGCTTCCAAAAGACTGGGTTTACAAACCTGAAACTGCAGAAATTCTCCTGTCCAAATAATCCTACGGTTGAAATGTCCATAGAAACTGCTGCAAAAGACCTTGCATATGAATTATCCAGACAGAGTTCTGTTGAAATACTCTGTCATCATGATGCAGACGGCATAGCAGCAGGATCGATCATGGCGATGGCTCTGTACCGGGCAGGCATTCCATTCAGACTTCGGATAACTCACCGGTTGTCTGAAGATAATATCCCAAAGACCAGGCCATTACTTCTTTGTGATCTTGGTGCAGGTCTTGCCGGATTACCTGAAGAGACGATGGTCATTGATCATCACCTCCCTTTCTTTGAGGGCCCGCATCATGTGAACCCAAGATATGACGGGATCGATGGAGACACCGACCTCTGCGCAGCGGGAACTGCATATCTGGTCGCAAATGCTCTTGGAGATAACCGTGATCTGGCAGGATTGACACTCCTTGGCGTCATCGGAGACGGGCAGACCCTGACCGGCAAAAACCAGGATATCTATCTTGATGCCCTGGGGAACGGGATCATCAGTAAAAAGAGGGGAATTATTCTTCCAGGCAGAACGCCTGCCGAGCAGATTGAGCTCTCAACAGAACCATTTCTCTATGGGATTTCCGGCTCAAAGGAGGAATCCCTCAATATTATTCGAACATCAACGATTGATGATACCCTTCAGGGAGATATACTCTGCTCACTCCTTGTTCTGCAGGCCGCAGAGAGGTGCAGACCTGAAACCTTGGATTCAATATGGGGAGATATGTGGATGCTGGAACGGGAAGTGATTGAGCATGCGCATAATATGGCCTTTATAGTGGATTCATGTGGAAAAGCAGGTCATGGAAGCATTGCAGTTTCACTCTGTCTTCGTTCATCGAAACTGACTGAAAAGGCCTATGAGATAGCACGAACACATCGTCTGGCCCTCATTCAGGAGATGAACCGATTCCTTGCAAGTTCACAGGATGATAAAAAAGGCCCGATCATGTGCAGCGATCAACATCTCACCAGTGACCTTGCCGATACCGTGTTTCGGAATATACCGGACAGTTCCCCCGTAATTATTGCAGTGCAAAAAAATGACGGGACGTGCTCTTGTTCCATACGAACAGACGGCAGGAGTGGAAAATATGCAGGAGAGATAGTCCGTCAGCTGGCTCTTGAATACGGAGGATATGGAGGAGGCCATCAGAACAGGGCAGGAGCGACCGTTGCTTGTGAATATCTTGACACATTTTCATCAAAGGTTGTTGAGGCCTTCAGCTCATGAATATTCAGGGTATCATCCGGACAATTCATGACCATGCACAATGTATTGCGGATTCGATATCTGTCGATAACTTGTCAGAGATGAAAACGAATGCTGAGGGGAGTTATGTTATCACACAGATCACAAGTACCAAAATCCGGTCAGTCATCGCCTCAATGGACGATTATCTTATGAATCTCACCGTAGCAGAAGAAGTTTGTGAAAAATCCTCACAAACATCAAATCAGGAGTTTCACAATAATACCGGGAGAAACTAACCGGTTGAATTATTTGACATCAATACAGGAAGTCAGAACATATGCATCATAATGAAAAAAGGTGTGAATAATGGCAGCGAAAAAACCAACAGGCAGAAGAGTCGACGGATGGAAAGCAAAATCCTGGTATAAGGTGTACAGCCCTGACAATGTGGGAAAAGTATACCTTGGTGACACCGTGGCAGATGATCCGTCCAAACTTATGGGACGGGTCATGCAGGCACCGCTCTCAGAATTGGTAAATGACTATACCAAGCAGAATGTAAAGATGAAGTTTGCTATCACGAATGTAGCAGGTGATGCAGCATACACCTCATTCATTGGTCATGAACTTGCGCGTGATTTCATCAGATCACTGGTAAAACGCCGTACCTCAAGGATTGACTGTGTGGTAAACTTTGTCAGCAAGGATGGCTGCAAGGTCCGTGCAACAGTTACCTGTTTCACGCTCACCCGTGCAGACCAGAGTCAGCAGCACGAGATAAGAAAAATTCTTACCGATGATGTTCTGACCTTTGGCAAAGAGAATGAACTCGGTGTTTTTGTGAACAATATCATCAACGGCGATCTTGCAAAGGAACTCTTTAAGAAAGTAAAAGAGCTTCACCCGGTTCGTCGTGTTGAAGTAATCAAAACCAAGGTTGAGCTCCCGAAGAGTTCTGCCTGAAACTTTTTTTATTTTCGATCTCTCAATCGCTGAACGTAACCTGTTCCCATACATCAGCAGATCCGGTGATCATCGTGATGTAGGGGGAAGACCAAAGGTACTGGCAATCAAAATAGATCAGGGTCTTATTACCAGAATCCAGGTGTACTGTAATGCTTGATATACGATTTGTCCGGGCAAATCCGGATGCCATCAGG
The DNA here is from genome assembly GCF_000013445.1 of Methanospirillum hungatei JF-1. Taxonomy (NCBI): domain Archaea; kingdom Methanobacteriati; phylum Methanobacteriota; class Methanomicrobia; order Methanomicrobiales; family Methanospirillaceae; genus Methanospirillum; species Methanospirillum hungatei. Next base: position 2,787,661 of record NC_007796.1, on the reverse strand, counting down.
GAAGATCTAAAGAAACGAAATGATATGGAGAAGTTAGCATGGATAGATGACCTGCTTGTTCAGGATATCCGTCACCGTGAACTTATTGGTCAGACCAATGAATTACGGCGAAGACGAAATTCCATCTCATATGACATAAACCGTGCAAAAAAAGCCGGAGAAGATGCATCTGCACTCATCGCTGAAGCTGCAGGGCTCCCTGGACGCATAAAAGAAAATGAAGCTGAGATGGAGGAGATCTCGAAAAAGATACGGTATTACCTCATGCGTATCCCGAATATTCTCCATGAGAGCGTACCGGTTGGTGCTGATGATACCCAGAATGTCGAGGTGAAGAGATATGGCACACCCCGGACCTTTACCTTTGAACTTAAAAACCACGGGCAACTTGCTGCAGATAATGACTGGGCTGATTTTGAACGTGCTACCAAAACATCCGGAGCGGGCTTTTATTTTCTGAAAGGAAATCTGGTGCTTCTTGATCTCGCCCTTCAGAGATTTTCCCTTGATATTTTGATGGAAAAAGGGTATACGCCCATCATACCTCCATACATGATTAACCGGAAATCATACGAGGAAGTTACTGATCTTGATGATTTTGAGAAGGTCATGTATAAAATTGAGGATGATGATGCATACCTGATCGCCACCAGTGAGCATCCGATGGCAGCAATGTACCAGGATGAAATTTTTGAAGAGAAGGATCTACCACTCAGACTTGCAGGACTCTCACCATGTTTCAGACGGGAGATCGGATCTCATGGTCTGGATACAAAGGGCCTCTTCCGTGTTCATCAGTTTCATAAAGTAGAGCAGTTTGTCTACTGTCATCCGGATGATTCATGGACGATTCATGAAGAACTTCGTGAAAATGCTGAGGAGATATTCCAGAAACTTGAGATCCCGTACCGGGTTGTAAATATCTGCACTGGTGATATCGGAACGGTTGCAGCAAAGAAATATGATATTGAAGCCTGGATGCCCCGTGAAAACGAATACCGTGAAGTGGTTTCATGTTCAAACTGCACCACATATCAGGCGGTCAGGTTAAATATCAGAGTCAGGGACAAAGAGGATTTTGAGTCAAAACAGTTTGTTCATACCCTGAATTCTACTGCTATTGCAACTTCACGGGCCATGCGGGCAATTCTTGAAAATAATCAGCAGGAAGACGGCTCTGTAGTGATTCCAAAGGTACTCAGGCCCTACATGAATGACAAAGAATTTCTATAAGAGCAGAATTTTCAATTGTATTCTTTTTGCCTGACCTGCGCATTTCAAACCGATAGTTCTTTTTTTTCATAGTCCTAACAGGTTCTGACTTGAAATATGAAAATTGCACAAATGCTGGAACTTGAAACCATCTCTCTTGTTGAACCAACATTTTCTGATCTGATATATCAGGAGATGGATGATTTTATGACCGGTTCCCCAGGAAAGGACGGAAAGATACTGGTTAATGAAGATGAGAACCCGGTTCTTTTTGCTAAAACTGACAGCGGAGGAGCGTGGAACGGGTGTGTAACCATGTTCCGTGAGCCATCACTGGCACTCATCGATCTTTTCGAGCAGTTTGAATGGGAGATGTATCAGGAGGAGAATGAGACTATCCTCGATGCATTAAGGGAATATTACAGTACCCTGCTGTGTGATTCTGTCCTCCCCGGACCTGATGATCTCAATCCAGCCAGGGTTCAAAGCATTAAGACTCTTTTACGAAACACCGTAGGAATTGATCAGCACGGGCTCTGTCTGGACTGCTGCTGTGGGACCGGTGTAGGCTCAATGGTCATGGAAAGTTGTGGAATGCATCCGATAGCCTATGATAATGACGAATCCCTCCTTGTCCGGGGAATGAAAGCCGGACGGCTCAAACCAGAACGGACCATGTGGATAGATGGGCGGATGATAAACCGGTTCATTCAGAAACAGGCTTCCTTGATATGTGGATTTATGATCGGTGAAATTCATTCATTTAATGCACATATATGGCAGGAGATCATTGGTGCTGCATGTATGGCATCAGACAGGGTTCTTTTCACCGCTGGCACAGAACACGAGATTAATCAGATAAAAGACTGGGTTTTTGACACCGGAAAAAAAGCGGAGATATTTGAATCGGATGCAGATCCGATATATGACCGGTGGATTTGTTATTCAGAGTAGGGAACAGGAACATTTCTTCCCTTTCTAAAAAAGGGGGAGGAATTTTTTCTCTGGCAGGAACCCATGAATTCCGACAAGATTTATTCAGTGATTACTTCCCCGGTTCTGATCTTGATAGATGCATCAACAGGGATGACAAAGATCCTTCCGTCACCAATCTTTCCAGTATATGCTCCTTTCTTGATGGTTTCAATGACATGATCGACCTTATCTGCAGAGACTAAAATCTCCATCTCTATCTTGGGGATGAGATCTACCTCTATTGTTCCACCACGGTACTGAAGGCTGATACCTTTCTGTTCTCCCCGGCCCTGTACTTCGGTGATGGTCATTCCGAAATACCCGGCGTCTTCCAATGCTTTCTTAACGGCGTCAAGCCGCTCTGGTTTTATGATGGCTTTTATGAGTTTCATGATTCACCTCTGTTATGATCGTGCCCGCTCTCCATGCTGGGAGATGTCAAGTCCGACATATTCTTCATCTTCCGATACCCGAAGTCCGATTGTCCTGTCTATGATCATCGCCAGGATATAGGTCACCACGAAGGCATATCCGACAGCGATCAGGGCATCAATGGTATTGATCCCAAACTGATACGCATTACCGGCAAGAAGTCCGGTCTTACCAACACTTGCAAATATACCGGTAGCGATTGCACCCCACAGACCACCAACACCATGAATGGCCCATGCATCAAGACTCTCATCAAATCCTTTCTTCAGGCGCCAGAGCAGTGCCCCATAACATATGAGACCGGCTACACCACCGATGACAAGGGATGACGGAACATCGACAAATCCGGCTGCCGGTGTGATACCGACGAGACCGGCAATGGCTCCTGACACCATGCCGACTGAACTTGGTTTCCCACGGATACTGCTTGCAAGCAGCCATGTCAGTGCTCCGGCAGCCGCTGCGGTGTTGGTGACCATGAGGGCGTTTGAAGCAAGACCGTCAGCTGCTATGGCACTTCCGGCATTAAATCCGAACCATCCAAACCATAACAACGCCGCACCAAGCAGAGTCATCGGAATATTATGGGGTTCTATCGAATTTTCTCCAAAGCCCATCCGTTTTCCAATCACTAGTGCAATGGCCAGGGCACCGAATCCTGAACTGATGTGAACGACAGTTCCTCCTGCAAAGTCCAGAGCTCCAAGCGACGCAGCCCAGCCACCACCCCAGGCCCAGTGTGCAAGGGGATCATAGACCAGCGTTGTCCAGAGCAGCCCGAACACCACAAAGGCCGAAAGCCGTATCCGTTCTGCAACTCCTGATGTCAGGATTGCCAGTGTCAGTGCAGCAAATACCAGCTGGAATGCTGCAAACAGGATATCCGGTATGGGAAGAGCTGAAGCTTCCATCCCGACTCCGGAAAGGCCGATATAGTCAGGACCACCGATAAATCCACCAATATCTGAGCCGAATGCGATTGAATATCCGCAAAAGACCCACTGTACACTCACGAGAGCATAACTGAGGAATGCTAGTGCCACCATTGCGATGACATTTTTCCTCCGCACTAATCCTCCGTAGAACAACCCGACCCCTGGAGTCATGAGCATGACCAGGCAGGTAGAGGCAAGTATCCACGCAGTTGCACCACTATCTAGCGTCATTTTTAATCACCTGATTGATCACCAGTATTGCTGATCTCGTAGCAGCCCATGATTATCCTCTCCTTTTTCAAGATCAACTATTGAACTGCTAATTTCAGTCATCCCCAGTGGGTCTAGTCCACATGGGTAGTAAGAAGTTATCTTCCACCATATATAAAATTAATTGTAGCTATACTAAAATTAAAACCCAGTAACATACCGCAGAATCAGATAAAAAGGTAAAATATTTGTTGAATAATGAATAGGCAAAAAATAAGCTTAAGAATTCTTTTTCATCCTTCTTCCATGTCTTTTTTTCTTTTTCCGGTGGCTATCACCCTTCTCATTCTCTTTTCGGATCTTTTCCTTTGCAGCCTCTTCATCTGATGCGCATTCAAGATCTGCCAGGATGTCGAGCGGATCTTTCATCTCATTGACCAGACGTATGATGCGGGATAACCGCTCAACACCGATAAAATGTTCAGACATTACCCTGGCCAGGGGAGTCAGACGAATGAGTCCGTTCTCTTTGGAGATGAGATTCCTGTTTATAAGAAGCTCTTCAACCGGTTCAGATTCACCAACAAGGTACCCTTCGATCTTCTCAATTGAACTCACATCTCCTTTGCATATCACCGCATTTGCAACATACAGTTCAGAGCTCTGCTCAAGATTGTACTGGGGGGCCACCTCTCCCATCTCCCCCTTTAAAAGACCCATGGCTACCTCTTCTTCAGTGAGCCGTGAACCTCTTATATAACTCCCACCAGGTTCTGCAAGGATTACCACCTTACCAAGATCATGAAAATCAGGACGCCCAGCTCTTCCTGACATCTGGTAAAACTCCTGCACAGTAAGCCATTCAATACCCATGGCAAGAGAGTCAAAAATTACCTGGGATGCAGGAAAGTCAACGCCTGCTGCAAGGGCTGCCGTGGTAACGACGGCACGAAGCTGCCCTTTCTCAAACTTTTCCTCAACCTGACGACGTTCTGCCTGTGTCAGCCCGGCATGATAGGGAGCAACGCCCTCTCCTATCTTCTCTGCGATAATATGACACCGGGCACGGGAATTTGTGAAGATGATGGTCTGCCCATGATATCCCTTGTCTGATACATGATTATACTCCTCTGCCACAAGGGTACGTTCTGTTGGAATCTTCTGTTCTCGTTCAGAAAATATCAGATACCGCTCCAGTGAGACCGGACGATCATCATACCTGACCAACTTTGAACCGAGCTTTGCAGCCAGTAATTTTGGATGCCCGATGGTTGCACTGAGGTATAAAAACTGTGCTTTCGGAGATGCAAACTTCATCCGTGCGATCAGACCATCAACACGATGACCACGGTCGCGATCTTCAAGCATCTGGACCTCATCAATGATCACCGTGCCAATGTTTGTCAGGGACTCTCCCAGTCTCATGAGATGATCTATCCCTTCATAGGTAGCAACAAGAATCCCAGCATTCCTGTTCCGGTTAGCTGGCCTTCGGTTATCTTTCACCAGAATCCTGCTGGCCCCGGTGATAATTGACACATCAGTGAGATGACCATATTTCTGTGAAAACCGCTCATATTTCTGATAAGCCAGGGCAACAAGAGGAACAAGAAACAGAACCCTGCCCCTCTTTTCAAGGTAATTTTTCAGCCCTGCCATCTCACCGATAAAGGTCTTCCCACTGGCTGTAGCCGAAACCACCAGGAGATCCTTGCCATACAACAACCCTGCCTCTACTGCCAGCTGCTGAACCGGCATTAATGACTCAACGCCACATGCCGTTACAAACTCACGGGGAAATGGAAGCTCTTCAATCCTGGCTGTCTGCACAACTGGGTGAGCTTCAAGACGATCATAGAGCGTATGTCCGACTGTCAGCCTATCTGGCTCTATCGTTGCAAGTACCCGGTCAACACTCCTGTACTTTTCCAGAAGTTCATCAAGATGGGAAAGAGCGGATCTTCCAAGCCGGCCCATATGCACCAGCTCCCTGCGCAGTTCCTTGCGGGCACAATCCATGCAGATCTGCTCTTCCTCTCCAAACCCTACAGCGTTCTTTTTGTCAAGTTCTGTGACCCGGTCATCCATCAGACAGAACCTGCAGAGTGACACATACGAATACGGGATTTGAAGATCCTGCAAAAATGATTCAAAGGGTTTATCCTTCGCCGTGAGGTAAAGACGGGAACGGCGGAGATGAGTGACCAGATCCTTACTGGGAGTGTTCCGGTATCCCCCGCTTTTCGTATGCCGGATCCGGTATTTTACCGGTCTGATGCCTTTAGGAGTATCAACAAGCTCAAGCATCCCCGTTATCCGGATATGATGCGTATCGATGTATAAAACCCGGTAATATTTCTTCGTCGGCTGGATTATCGCCTTCATGAAGACACCAGGTCATGGATCTCGTAACTAAGATCCGCCTGCTCGAGCTGTTTGAGAAAATCTGTGAAAAATTCATCTACAATCACAATGGCACACGGGATACCATGCAGGGCTGCTTCAACCGATCCTTCACGTGATCCGAAATAGAGATCTGGAACGCGATCAATTTTTTTTAGAGAGACCCATGCTTCAAGACCAACACAGGCAACCACGGTAACCCTGCTGATAACATCCCTTAGAAGATCCAACCTGACCTTTCGCGAGCCGCCCCGTTCCACCCTGGGAACCTTGCAGACAAGAACAGTCGCCTCCCGGTGGGTTATGATTCCCTCAAGACCGGAAACCCCTGCATCTTCACCTTTTGGTGTATCGGAAACTGACAGGCCATTCGCTGACTGAGGCTGCTTTGAGGCATAGAGGAGACCATTTTTCATATACACTCCGACGGGATCACCTCTTTTTAAATCCTCCGCTGCAATGGCTGTCCAGACCGAAACCTGTTTAATGACATCATTTCGGATATGCCGTGCATATGTTTCAAGAACTTCTGCATGGTGCAGGATCCACTCAACACCTTCCCTTGTGACTTCATACCTGCCCCGGCCTGGTGCCTTAAGCATACCTTCTTCAGTCAGTTCCCTGACATATTCCGAGATCGCCTGGGGAGTAACCCCGAGACCTGCCGCTATCTCCTGCTGCCGTATTGCAGGCTGATGTGCTGCGATATCAACCAGGATTTGAAATCTGGTAACATCACGCTTATTTTTTAGGATGGTGTATCCTGGATCATTCTCATTCATCCAAAACGACCAGACCCTGACCTTTTACATCCAGATGTGGAATTCTCTTCGCGATCCCTTTTATAATCACAGGTGAGACTCCGAATTTTCTCGCAATGTCATTTATGGAGCAATTTCCCCGTAACAGTTCAGCTTCCACACTATCACCTTTCATTTTGAGATCATCCCCATTCGTGAATGCAATTGCAAGAAGATCCCCGAGATCTGAAAAATTACACTGAAAGTTAGCACGGACCTTACAATAATTCGCTCTGTATTCCTTCTCCGGCTTCTTACCTGGTTCAGGCATTCTCCATTTCTCCTCTATAAGATTTCCTTTCCGAAGCAGGAGCAGCCCATCTCTGACGTAATCTGTTCCGACTACATCACCCAGCTCCGTACGGGTCATCCAGTTCTTATTCAGGAGTTCGAGAATTTTCTTATAATGAGTATTATTAAATACCACGAAAAGGGGAACCAGCTCTACCGGATCATTCACAATCCGCACATGACCCGTCAATTCAAAACCCTATTATAATAACGTTGGATAAAAAATTAAAGGTTACTTGTACAAAAATGCCAAAACAGGGTCATATCATTATAAGGGGGATTGTCCAGGGGGTTGGTTTCCGTCCGTTCGTGTACGCCCGGGCTATTGCGCATGGAATCCGCGGCTCAGTCTGTAACACCGGATCAGAAGTTCAGATAGATGCCTGGGGAGATAATTTTGACGATTTTCTGAGTGATCTGAGAAAAGGTCCGCCACTCTCCACCATCGACTCAGTTGAAGTGCACCCGCTCTCAGGGGATTCACCGAAATCCTTTCATATACTGAAAAGTCATGATGGTGTCAGGACAGGTCTTATTCCTCCGGACATTGCCACCTGCCCGGACTGTATCAAAGATATCTTCACCCCAAACGGGAGGTATGAAGGATATTTTGCGACATCCTGCGTGAACTGCGGACCCCGGTATTCAATCATCAAAACCCTGCCATATGACCGGGAAAGAACGGCAATGGATGAGTTTCCACCCTGTGGAGATTGTTCAGAGGAGTATTCAGATCCCTTCAGCCGCAGACATCATGCCCAGACGATCGCCTGTCAGATCTGCGGGCCAGAACTAGTTCTTCATTCTGGAACCGGTGCAGTGATCAAAGAACAAAGCCCGATTAAGAGAACTGCACAACTCCTTGATCAGGGATCCATTATTGCTATTCGGGGAATCGGCGGGTTTCATATCGCATGCACCGGCGATATGGCCAGGACATTAAAAGAGCGTCTTGGCAGAACTGAACAGCCCTTTGCCATCATGGCCAGAAAAGAATGGATTCTTGATAATACATCCATATCTCCCGATGAAGAAAAGATCCTGCAGAGTGAGATCTCCCCAATCGTAGTTCTGGATAAAAAAGATCCCAACGCATTGGATAATGTCAGTAATCTTCACACTATCGGGTGCATGGTACCTTATACCGGTCTGCACCATCTTCTCTTCTCCTATCTTTCAGCACCATATCTTATCATGACCAGTGCTAATGCACCCGGTTATCCGATGATTACGACATTAGCCGAGGCATTGAGTAAACTTTCCAGAATCACCGATTATTACCTCACCCATACCCGTGATATCATGAACCGCTGTGATGACTCGGTCATCAGAAAAGGACATATAATCCGTCTTTCACGGGGATATGCACCGAAGAGAACAAAGATAGATCTTGGTAATACCGCCATCCTTGGAACCGGACCAGAACTGAACGCCACCGTAACCCTCTATACCCAGGGGTTTTGTATAACCTCACCCCACATTGGCAATGTCAGAAATCCAGGGACCTATGCATACCTGAAAGAGACAACTTCCTGCCTGTGTAATCTGATGCAGCCTGATATCAAAATCATCGCTCATGATCTTCACCCGCAGTTCCTCTCAACCAGATATGCAAAAGAATTGAGTGACGAGACCGGGGCCCTTCTTGTTCCGGTCCAGCACCATGAGGCTCACATCGCTGCATCATGTCAGAAAGAGTGTATCGGAATCGCAATCGATGGGGTGGGGTACGGAACAGACGGGACGATCTGGGGCGGTGAGATATTCCAGGGTTCTGCTCCGCACTATTCCAGAGTAGGGCACCTTATGCCGGTGCTGATGCCGGGAGGGGATCTGGCTACTATCTGGCCTGAACGGATGTTGTATGGTATTCTTCCTGATGAACAGACCCATCAGTTACTTTTGTCACGGGGATGGAAAGAACAGGATCTTTCCATATTAGAGAAACAAGTCTCAAAACGGTTCAATACCGCTGTCACCTCAAGTACTGGCAGGATCCTGGATGCGGCAGCTGCACTCCTGGGAATTTGCAGGAAAAAGACATACGACGGAGAGCCTGCGATGAAACTTGAGTCAGCCGCCTATGGAGCATCTCCGGAGACCTGGGAGATTCCGCTTACCAGAATTGGTACGGCTGAGGTACTTGATACACCTTCACTTCTTAAACAAGCCAGAGATCGGTTTATGTCTGATCCAAAAGATTCTCAAAATATTCAGCAGATCGCAGCATCTATCCAGTATAACCTGGCACGAGGGATCGGAGTAATTGCCTGTAACGCCGCTGCAAGTGCAGGACTACAAACCATTGCGTTATCCGGGGGCGTTGCATATAACGAGATGATCCGGAATACTATCCGGGAGACGGTGCATAAAAACGGATACCAATTGTGCACAAACCATGATATGCCACTTGGAGACGGGTGTATCTCCTTTGGTCAATGTGTATATGCCGGCAAAAAAGAGATTTTATGAGACTGGTTTCAGCATAACTTTTGGAATCAGCTTCATCTCATTCGGACGTATCGTCACATTTACGGTCTTCTTCTGATACCCTTCTTTCTGGAATGTGAGCGAACGGGAACCAGCCGGCACAATCAGGGTGGCAGGGGTCGTTCCAAGATAAAGGTCACCCATATGCACCTCAGCTCCGGATGGCTGTGAGGTCACCATGACAAATCCGGACGGGCCTGTCGGGTAGTCACCAACGACCCGGATGATCTCCGGTTTTCTCTCAACCGATGAGTAATTATCACTGATTACTTCAAGGGTTACCGTATACCGGCCGATACCACCGTACACATGGGTTGGATTCTGAACTGTTGAGAGTGTTCCATCTCCAAAGTCCCATCTCCACTTCTTCGGAGTTCCCGTGGAATGATCTGTAAAGTTCACGGTTAGTGGTGGTGTCCCGGTCATAGGCTGTGCAGTAAAGGCTGCAATAAGCGGTTCAGGCTCTACTGTTGGGATATGGGTTGGTTCCTCAGTCGGGGTGGGAGTAGGTTCACCGGTTTGTGTTGGGATTGGAGTCGTTGGAACAGGAGTCGGCCCACTAGTTAGTGTAGGTGTCGGGACCGGAGTTGTCGGAGCAGGGGTCGGTTCACCGGTTGGTGTAGGTGTCGGAATCGCAGAGCCCACAGTGACATGGCCGGGCTGAATGGTTACAGATACAGGATTTCCATTATCATCCGTCAGCTCGGTTATTGCAATCTGAACCTCGGATGAACCATCTGCCAGACCTTGTACGTTCAGGGTGGCCAATTTTACCGAACTTGCTCCAGCTTTAATCTGATCAGTAAGGTCTACTGCAACAATACTGACTGTAGAAGCAGGGAGCGTTGACGCAGAATTCATACTAAAGGCTGCAGGAAAATTAACCGATGAAAATTCTGCAGAACCTGCAGGGTTCATGGATACCTCAAGCTGATATCCCGCTAATCCACTGGAAGCCTGATCCAGCATAATATCAATACTCCCGGAAGAACCGGAAGTTACCAGAGTCAGATCTGTCGCAGATAATGTAGCTGCGTGAACGCCGGCCCCCAGAGAGAGAAGGAGGACGAGAACACAGATACCAAAATTTTGTCCTTTCATTTCATTCACCTGTCCGTCCCATCGTGCAAGATGGTGCTGAAATTGCTAAAAATCTTCTCATAAAGGGAAGATAATTCAGGGATACTGAACATATTCAACCGTCCTGTTCAGAGAGAAGTATGGCTCTTCATAATGATAGGTCTGAATCACTGCAAGGCCATTCTTGATCTCAAGGGTGTCATTCCATGGTTCATACCCTTCCTTTTGTAAGGTCAGGTTATGCATTCCGACAGCGAGGTTCATAACCATGATATCCGTCTTTCCAACCGGGGTATCATCAATTGTGACATTCACCAGCTCCGGATATGAAACGATGTATGCTGCACCGGTCTGTGGCGGATTTGCAGATAATTCTCCAATCTCGGCGAGGTGTGGCATCATCACAAACCCGGAGATGAAGGTTGGAAGGACATCATCAAGGATCGATATCGGAGAGACAACATCGTAATAGCCCTCCTTATGAAGCCGGAGTTGATAATCCCTGGACGTAAGATTGGTGAGAAATGCAGGAGTTACACCCTGATACGCATTGTTCAGGTATACTTCTGCTCCGTCAGGTACAGAAAAAATCGTAACATTGTTTTTTGCTCCCCGAACAGGAAGGTGCATCGGCTTTACCGTGATAAAACCGGCTTTTTCTGTGGTATTGGTATATTCACTGTTCGATGCCGTCAGAGATACCGTGTACACTCCGGGAATCCGATAAATATGCTGGGGATTCTGAAGAGGAGATGTGTTGTCACTCGAACCATCACCAAAGTTCCACATGAATTTCGTTGGGTATCCAGTGGAGTTATCGGTAAAGAAAACGGTCATGGGAGCAGATCCCTCCTGAAGCTGGGCAGTGAAATCTGCAACGACCGTCGGAACCGGTGTGGGGGTCACGGTTGGTGTTACTTCAACTACCGGAGTGTTTTCCTGAATTTCCGGAGTTACTTCAGGGGTAGGTACCTGGGTAGAGGAGGACTGGGGCGTCTGGACCGGGACTGGTGCTGCGGTCTGGCTCCCGACTGTGATGGTTGCAGGAGTAAGTTCTACAGAAATGGGGTTCCCATTATCATCGGTGATTTCGGTGATATTGAGTGTAAGGGTTGCGACACCCTCAGACAATCCTTCAATGCCAAGTGTACAGATTTGTACCTGCCCTGTCCCAGCCTCAACCTTCATCTCAAGATCCAATGCAGATACTAACACCTTTTCACCAGGTGCTCCTTCTACAACTTTAATTCCAGCCCATTCAGGCATGGTTACTGAAGATACCTGTGCAATCCCGGCTGGAGCAAATGACGTGGTAAATTTATAACCGGCAATTCCTCCAGGAGCTGAATCCAGAAGAACGGGAAGTTCAACTTTTTGTCCGACGGTACTGATTCCGATATCCTCAAGGGATACCTTATCAGCACATACTGTTCCACAAAGGAACAATGAAACCATACATATGGTCAGAATGCTTGTAAGGAATTTGTTTTTCATGAGATCACCTGAAATGAAAGGTTACCAGATGAGATTGAAATACTCAACAATATCATCGGTATCAATCCGGTTGTTGTGATTATAGTCAAATGGCGGAACCGGCATGCCGGTAAATCCTCCTGAAACCCAGGTGTTAAAGAACACGGTAACATCTGCGGTGTTTACAACCCCGTTGCCGTCAAAGTCATCGATGAGTCCGTCATGCACACCAGGAGGCCAGATATCAGCAGGCTTATTGGAGTATCCAGGGAGAGGACTGACAGCATATACGTGAATATCAGCAGGGACTCCTGTCAAAGACATAAAAGAAGAACCATACTGAGCAATCGATGTTCCATTCAGCCTCAAATCTGCATCTCCTGCAGAAATTCCAGTCAGACTGATATTTCCTAATGATATATTTCTGGAACCGGCTGGAAGCATTCCACTATCCTTATACCCTGACAAGGTAATCGAATCAAACGCCGGACTTACTGAATACGTGAAATGATCTACCCATGATGGAGATGTTGCCCAGTTCCGGATATGTGCCCGTGCTGAATTATTCAGATCGATTTTTATCGTATACGAAGAAAGCCCGTAGTCTGCTTTACTTAAAACAACATTCAGAACCCGGTAGTTGAGATCCTCAGTAATAAGAGTAATATTTTGAGGAATGAAGTAAACCTGACCAGATGAATCTGCAGATGTAATATTTACATACCGATACCCGATTCCGGTTGCCCCATACTTATTCCAGACTTCCAACATGACATTCCACACTGCAGTAGAATTGAATACATGACTCACAGATGACAGCCCTGAGACATTCTGACTGCCATCAGTGAAATGCCAGTTCCAATTGACTGGAGAACCTGAAGATTGATCAGTAAACAGGATACTCTGTCCGACAATCCCCGAGGGCGGGGTTGCACTAAAGTTCACAATGATCGGGGGGTATACACCTATCCAGTCGGTATACAACCCACCAGTTGTTCCGGAACCATAAGTAGTATTGGTAATCTGCAACACTGGCGTGTAATCTCTGACCGTGTAGTATTTGTGTGATGTATTGAACCAGGTATTATCAGCCGGCCACCCGGCTGCTCTGGTCTGAGTTGTTGTATTCGAATCGCCAAAACTCCATACGGCTGAATCAATCAGCGTGCCATCAGTGGTATTACCAAGGAACGTGACATTAAGAACCGGAGTGCCATTAACCGGATTTTCTGATGTCGGGGGAAACGTGCTATTCCCAAATAATATTTTGGGTGTCATGTTTCCATTGACGGTTATCCAATCAGTATAATTCGCACTCGCGACATGACCACAATCATTAGTAACGGTAAGGTTCACCGTGTATGTCCCGGCGGTGTTATATACATGATAGGGGTTTTGAGAGGTATTCGAACCACCATCACCAAATCTCCAATCCCAGGATGTTGGCACTCCCGCAGAGGTATCAGTAAACTGAACACCCAGTGGAGCTGTGCCAGCTCTGGGTGAAGCCGTAAACCCGGCAGTCACATTTCCACTAACCAGAACATAACCAGGCTGGGTGTACGTATTGGAACCAGCAGCATTTGATGCTGTCAGACTAACTGTGTATGTTCCAGCATGCTGATAGGTATGGGTTACGTTCTGGGTAGTACCATTCCAAGAGTTATCGCCAAAATTCCACTGCCATGCGGTGGGAACCCCATAATCAACTGTACCGACAGGGGAAGTATCATTAAAGGTCACGGTAAGTGGAAGACACCCGATTCGTGGAGTGGTTGTACTATTCACAAACCTTGCTAACGGAGGAGCGAGAACCCGAATCCGTTTTGAACCGACGATATTCGTATTATTATCACAACAGGTTCCCGAAGGAGCGGTCATATTTACCGTGTATGTTCCCTGCTGAGAGAACAGGTGATGAGTCGTCTGCCCTGTTTGGTTTGCAGAACCATCAGCGAAATGCCAATTATAGGAAGTGGGCGTGTAATTCACTGCATATCCACTGAAAGTTATGTCTGTGTTTATAGGTACATCAATCGGATCCGCTGTGTTATTATACCCTGCTACGGTGAAGTTTGCACTTGTATATGGATTACAGAAGGTAATACTAACCGGATCGCTCACGAGTATACTCGTATATGTATAGAGTGTTAAGGTTGCCTGGTACGTCCCTGGACTAGTATAATTATGGCTTACCACCATCGGTATTGCTCCGGTATCATTTACCGGAGTGCCATCACCAAAGTTCCATATCCTGTTCAGAATATTTCCTGAACCGGTTGTCGTTTCAGTGAAAGTTACAGTCAGATTAGGCTCTCCCGTCCCACAAACAGGGCTGGCACTAAATGAAGGAACAAGTGATGGCTGTCCGAATTTCATGACAAAGGCATCAAAGCTGCCCTGAAAATCTCCACTAAAGTTCCCCCCAATATAGAGTCTGTCACCATAAACCGTCTGGTTAATCCACTTGTACACAGGGAATGCTTCCCGTTCACAATCGCTTCCGCATACCAGGTTAAGCATTGTTGGAGAACTGGTGTATCCGGTAACAAAACTGGTATTTCCATCAGGAGATATCGCAACACCCCTGCTGACATCATCGCGGTACCCTCCGAACAGGGTTGATGACTCAGCAGAGCGGCCGTCACTCTTAATCACCGTCAGGAATCCGTCCTGACCACCAGATGCCTGTTTAATGGTATTGATGAGTCCACTCCGGGGGATCTGGGATGAGCGACTATAACCAGTGACAAACGCACGGAATGAGGAATCAACTTTGATATCATATCCCCAGTCATCCATACTTCCTCCGAGATAGGTAGAATAGATAAGGCCAGTTCCATCAGAACCAAATTTCGTTACATATGCATCTTTCTCAAATGCATCATATGGCCACCCCTTTACCGTCTGTAATGCCATATTCGTGACTGGGAAATCAGTAGAGGCTGTCGCTCCGGTAACATATGCACTTCCTGCAGAGTCAACAGCAACCGCTTCACCATAGTCATACCCGGTTGATCCACCCAGATAAGTCGCGTAGATTGGCGGAATGCCTGCCTGGAAGTTCATTTTAAAGAGGAATGCATCCTGCCCTCCCTTGATGGATTTTTGATACCCTGGGACTCCGGTAGGGAGCAGATTTGTTGAACTTGTTGTTCCGGTGATATATGCCATGCCCTGACCGTCAACCGCAATACCATTTCCATAGTCCTGCCCGGAACCTGAAATATATGTAGAGTATTCCAGAACCTGACCAGTCGGGCTGATTTTTACTGCAAATGCATCACCCATCACAGCATCCGGATTTGGTGCAGTCTGATACGCATTCGGGGTTGTTGGGAAGACCTGTTCCAGTTTCTTGTAAGGACTGTTCCCAACCGTCTGACCAGTCAGATACACCGCATTCAGACTGTCAAGGGCGATATCATTCGCCTGATCGGCAAAATTTCCTCCAAGATAATCAGACCATCTGATAATTGTGCCGGTCGGATCCAATTTTATAACAAATGCATCATTTGACCCATGAAGCCTGTCACCATAGGCAAACGGAAGCATTATTGGAAAGTCTTCAGAGAATGTGTCTCCAGTCACGTAAATATTCTTCAGGGAGTCAACTGCTATTCCCCTGCCAAAGTCTGCCTTATCTCCACCCAGATACGTTGAAAATATGATGGATGCATTTCCAGTTGTCTGGTTGATCCCAATTTTCGTTATGAATGCATCCCGACTGTTATGACAATATGAACCATTAAATTTAAGATATGCAGTATTAATGACCGTTGGATCTCGTAACGGAAAATTACACGACGACGTATATCCGGTCACATACACATCCCCCGAAGAATCCCTGGCAATATCCATACCATAATCTTCGAGATTTCCCCCAAGCAAGGTGGAATATTCTAGGTACGGATCAATTATAAGCGGATAGGCAGGATCATATTCTCCAATAGTATACCCGACCTCACCATTTTCAAAAATCTGGTATGAAGACTCAACCTCAATAGTATTGCCTTCAATTATCTGATAAGAATAAGGAGACCGTTCGGTCAGATTACCAAACGACGTAACTACCTGCAGGGAACCATCTTCTGTGAGCGATAACCCCTCGTTTCCTCCATAAATGAGTCGGATGGCATTGGGATCGGCGCCTTCCCGGACGGTGAACTCCCGTTTGAGAACACCCTGCTTTCCGGAATAGGAGAGATCAATTCCAGGAAGTATTTCGCGATACCGGATGCCCCCATACCAGGGAACATACTGCTGCCAGTCTGACTCATTCTTCCCGATGAGGAAGTTTGCATATCCATCAAGTTTGTCAAATGCCTCAACGGTGACGTTCTCTTCAGCATCTGCAACTGTTACAATCACCGGAGTAGTGACATTCTCTCCACACTCCTCACAGTCACCGGACGGACCACTTACCAGAAGAGCATCTTTGGTAAAATCAAATGAAAATTCAGAACTTTTCACCTGATACAGAATATCTTCGTGTGCCTGTCCGGCATTTTCGATAAACTGCACCGGATGTGCAGAAATATCAGTATAATTTATTTCCTGATTATCTGCCATCACAATGCAGCATAAGAGAATACATAAGAGCGCAGCAAGCACTCCTTTAGATATGTTCCGGTTCATCGCATCCTAACCCCCAAGTCCATAATTGACCCCATGGTAAAACTCCTGCATATTCTTTTAATTCAGCATTTATCCGAGAATCCCGCCTCAGATAAAAACACTGGATTATGCAGGGTCAGTTCTCCCGTAAGACACCAGTTTTATGCCATGTACAATATGACAAGGATATTTTTTATTGACGTATAATATTTTCTAAAAAATATTAGAGCATCGGTGCGTTTATGCAGAATTAAAGAGCATGCAAAACAGGTGGTGCGAACAAAAAGATTTGCAGATTTGAAATGCTTTGTGAAATAAAAGATAATGGATAAAATTTTTCCTTTACATTCATCTTAAACAGACGATGGTTCCTCTTCGTCAGCCGGAGTGGTAACTTCCCGCTTCATGGATGGGAAGAGGATCACCTCCTTGATTGAGGTATTTCCTGTTATCAGCATAACAAGCCGGTCAATACCAATCCCGACACCTCCCGTCGGTGGCATGCCATACCCAAGAGCATTGACAAAATCGTAATCATGCATCTGGGCCTCTTCATCACCAAGCCTCCGCTTCTCTTCCTGAGCCTCAAACCGTTCCATCTGATCCAGGGGATCATTCAGCTCGGAGAACCCGTTGGCAAGCTCCATTCCGGCAATGAACAGTTCAAACCGTTCGACAAATCCCTCTTTTTCCCGATGAGACTTTGCCAGTGGTGAGTTTTCAACAGGAAAGTCGGTGATGAAGGTCGGTTGTATCAGTTTATCCTCGACAAGAGCTTCGAAAAAGAGGACCAGCATCTCACGTTGTGTGTGGACATCGTCAATACCATCAACGCCTTTCTCTTTCCCGATCTTTTTCAGACTCTCCAGATCATGAGCAAAGATATCAACCTTCCCAATGGTCCTCACAGCCTCTTCCATGCTCATGACCGTCCAGGGTGCTTTGTATGAAATGGTATTTTCTTCAAATGCCACCTCATATGACCCGGTCACTTCGTGGACAATGCTGCTGATAATACCTTCGGTCAGTTTCATCATATCAGTGTAATCAGCATATGCCTGGTATATCTCAACCATAGAGAATTCCGGGTTATGACTGGTATCAATGTCCTCATTTCTGAAGTTTTTCGCAACCTCGAAGACTTTCTCAAAGCCACCTACAACCAGTCTTTTCAGGTATAATTCGGGAGCGATCCGGAGATAGAGTTTCTGGCCAAGGAAATTATGAAAAGTTGTGAAGGGCCGTGCATTTGCTCCTCCATAGAGGGGCTGGAGAGTCGGGGTCTCAAACTCAAGAAATCCCTGCCCGGTAAGGTAATTTCTCAGCAGCGATATGATCCTGCTCCGTGTCCTGAATGTCTCCCGGCTCTCTTCATTGACGATGAGGTCCAAATACCGCTGCCGGTACCGTTTCTCAAGATTGGTCAGACCATGAAACTTCTCCGGCAGGGAGCAGAGTGTCTTGGTAAGAAGGATAATATCATCGACAAAAATGGAAATCTCCCCTACCTTAGTCTTGAAAATTCTCCCGGTTACCCCGATGATGTCCCCCCTCTCAATTGAGGATTTAAACATCTGGAATTTCCCTTCAGGAAGAGCGTCCTTGCGGATATACAACTGAATTCTTCCAGTCTCATCACGGAGGTCTGCAAAAAACGTCTTTCCATGATCCCGCACACCATATAACCGGCCTGCCGTGATCACCTGATCTGATGACGGATCATGCCCTGCTTGTGAATATTTTGCTCTGATTTCTGCTATTGTGTGTGAACGCCTGAACTCATGAGGGTACATCGGTACCCCGGCCTCGATGAGTTGCTGACGTTTCGCCAGTCTTTGATCATCAAACTGAATAGATGGATTATCCTGCATGAAAAACTCCGATATTTCAGGTGTAATGAGGAGTCGATATTTTCCTCATATCCCATGCCCTGATCTAAACTCTCTACATATTGCCCGGCACGGTATATATCATCACGGAAAGAAGGAGAAGGGATCTGTTCATACTCTTCTTGAGAAGATGACCAGTACAAGAGCCAGAACTGCGATGATCACTGGAATCGCCGGTCCCGGAGTCCCTTCTGCCTTTTCCGGTTCGGGCGTGAGGACAGTATTTACCTGCAGAACCTGACCAGGGATCAGTTCTACCTGTGATGAGTAGTCGTGGTATCCTGCAAGGAACAACCGGTAAGTATGTTTCCCTGTGCAGACTGTGTCTATGGTTGCCGGCGTAACCCCAACAAGTGAACCGTCAATATATACCTCTGCGCCTGCCGGTTCGGTATTCAGGATAAGTTTTCCACAGTCCTGGGGCATGGGGCTCGGGTTCAGTCTGGCTGAAACCGGCGTTACCTCACCTGCCCGTATATCAACCATTGTTGAGTAGTCCTCGTAATTTCTGATACTCATGTAAACTTTGTGCTGGCCCGGACTCATACCGGTCAGTTCAAGCGGCCTGCCGGTCTCTGTCGTTCCTCTGAACTGATCATCCACAAATACTGAGGCTCCGGGAGGATCTGATGTGATGACAAGTGCTCCGTCAGATGTTTTTGTCACCGGCTTTAAGGCAGTTTCAATTACTGTTACCTGACGGTTACTGACCACTACCCATTGCTCATAATCTTCAAACCCCGCCCTCGTAATATGGACACGGCGTTTTCCAGGCGGGATATTTCCTATCACTGTGTTCGTGGTCCCGGAAAAAACCCCGTCCACATACACCGATGCTCCACCGGGGGTTGTACTGACCTGCAGGGATCCCGCTCCGGAACGGATCGTCATATTCGCATGAAGCCTGGTTACCTGGCCGGGAAGAACATCAATATTGACCACATACGGCTCAAATCCGGAGAGAAAAAGAGAGACCAGATGTGTCCCGGTACTGATATCCCGGTAAGTCCAGGGAGTCATCTGACCCATGCCATTATCCACCGTGACTAAAGCTCCTGAAGGAGAAGATGTAACTTCAAGTGTTCCAAATGGAGAGATCGGGATTAATGAGACCTTTATGGGAACTACCTGACCGGCAGCAGGGGTTCCTGCAATATTCTGTTCCCATATCTCAAATCCCTGCATCATAACCCGGATCCGTGTTCCATCTGTCTGATTACGGGCAGGTATCAGAACCGGAGTTTCTCCCATAAACTGTGAGCCGATAAAGACATCTGCCCCCTCAGGAACTGATGTCACTTCAAAATATCCTGTCTTCTCTTCCGCCATTGCAGCGGGAAACAGAAGACAACACATACAGATACAAAATAATGAAAACCAAATTCTAGAACTCTGAAACACATAAATCTGCATATTGAACATATCAGTATTCGTCAGGCCAGATAATAGAAGATTTGATTGACCAGAGGGAGGACTCTGAGAACCTTATATTTCATGGATACATAGCTCATCAAACAGGAAAGCGTCCTGAAGAGGGGCTCCTGTCTGGTCTTCAGATCCGGGGGGATCTGTCAAATGGGGTGCATGAAGGTACTTGTTTTGTGTGTGGTACTTGGGTATATCTGCCTGAGCTCATGCGCTATGAAGACAGATACTACATCCCTGACATTATCTTCTGATAACTCAACCATAGTATCCTGCGTTGGATCTTTGCAGACCGAAGGGGATCTTCTGGTCAGAAGTAATGGTATTCGAGAAGTATTCGGTGCATCAGGAAAAGGTATCAAAGTTGGAGTCATCGGAAACGGAGCAGAGTCCCTGGAACTGTCCCAAAAGATGGGAGAACTGGGACCGGTAACCCTGTATGAGAGAGGGACTGGAGATGAAGGGACGGCAATGCTTGAGATCATCCATGACATTGCACCTGATGCAGAACTCTGTTTTCATGCGTATGGAGGAAATTCAGACGATTTTAAACGAGCAGTTTCAACACTGGCTGCTGCCGGATGCCGGATCATCTGTGATGACCTCTATTTTTTCAAGCAGCCATTTCTCGAAGATGGTGACGTTGCAGATCATATCAGGGAGGTCTTGAAATCTCATCCGGATTGCATCTATGTTACCGTTTCAGGCAATTTTGCCTCACTTCATTATCAGAAGTCCTGGGAACCGGGTTTAAGTATCGGACCAGAGCAGACGGTCCATGACTTTGGTGATGGATACTCTGCAATTCCTATTGTCCTCAAACCTGATGACGAGGTTATAATTACCTTACAGTGGGATGACCCATGGGGAGGTGCGGTTCATGACTATGACCTCTTCCTCACCGATCCTGCAAAGGGTGAGGTCGTTGCAACGAGTATGAATATTCAGGAAGATACCGGAGAACCGTTTGAACATCTGGTCTACAGAAATGAGATGAACGAATCCAGGCGGATATCATTGTCAATTATACGGAACGGTGAAAATATCACACCGAATATTCTTGAAATGTATATCAGGAATATCGATCCACGCCAGGTTGAATCAGAGGTCGTAAAGGATCCAGTAGATTCCATTTTTGGCCACGCGGCACTAGAAGAAGTGGTAACGGTAGGATCAGTCGGGATTGGAACACCGTATTCTGTCTCACCGGATTCATCCCAGGGGCCGGTTACTATCCGGATACCTGAACCATCCAGACGGTGGAAACCGGATATCTGTGCACCGACAAATGTACAGGTCAGCGGTGCCGGAAGTTTTCCGGTTCCATTCCCCGGTACAAGTGCCGCAGCACCCCATGTTGCCGGAGTCATCGCACAATTATTGAGCTCTTTTCCTGATGTGTCACGGGATGACCTCTTGAAAGCATTGTATTCAAATGCGTTTGACCTGGGAGAACCTGGCTGGGACCCAACCTATGGATATGGGTTGATCGATGCTGTAAAAGCGTTTCAGTTCCTGTTGGAAGGTAGAAATCAGTAAACAAGCTTCTATGATTCATTGTCATAGTATACCCTAATCACTCCGGTGGGGGGCTTGAATAGTATACACCGAACGAATCTGCATCTCAAGATGTTCTTTTGGAAGAGCTCCTGAAACTGTATGAATAATCGTACCATTCTGAAAGAAAAACAGGGATGGTATAGCTGATATTCCAAACTGATATGCAATCTGCTGATTTTCATCGGTATTACATTTGGCAAACCGGATTCTTCCGGCATATTCTGCCGCCAGCTGTTCGATAACCGGAGCAAGCATCCGGCAGGGGCCACACCAGGGAGCCCAGAAATCAATGATAAGATTCGGGTTTTCACGGATTATCCTGGAAAAATTTTCCTGCGTGACGATAAGAATTCCTTCATGGGCCGATGGCGGGGTCATTATGCGCTGTTTGATCTCCTCCATTCTTTTTGCCCGTAACCGCTCAAGTTCCTCATCCATAGGTGATGATTGGCTTGGTGTTGGTTTAAAAATTCGCATCAGAGAAGCGATAGATATATATCTTCATCCGAGAGACATTCATATCCACTTTTAGCGAGGTGGGGTAGTCAGGATATCCCGACGGGCTCATAACCCGTAGACCGATGGTTCAAATCCATCCCTCGCTATACTTCTTTTCAGGTATTCTTCGTATGATTCCTGACATTCACCAGGATTGCATTCAGGTAATCAGGAAGGCAGGCTTTTTAGATAATATCTGTTCCCTGAGAAAGAGAAATCTCATCATCAAAGATTATAATCACAGTATATCCTGTTTTTATGTCACCCTGGATGATCTCCGTCAGGTTATCATCTGGGATTGTTCCAAAGAGTCTGATATCAGTGATGAGATAAAAAAAGAACTCATAATTCACCTGAAAAATACAGGTGCCTGTGCAGGATATCGAATTATCAGTAGTACCATTAGCCAGGTAATAAACGGGCAGACAAGAGACCCGGAATATTCCAACATAATAGAGCCCCTTCCTGAACTCATCCAAACAGGAATACTCTGTGAATCTGCTGATATTTCTGAATCTCTGGACACATATCTGGATGCTTTACACAGGACATTGTCAGGGGTTTTTTACAGGACCTATGGAGAGAGTGATCGGGAGAGACGTGAACTCCTGGTCCTTTCCGGCATTCTGGAAACCGTTACAAAGAAAATTTTCGAAAGCAGTGGCATTGATTTTTACACGGTCCCGGAACATTCCTGGATCAGTTATCTTGTGAAATGTGGATCTGCGATCCCAGGCTATCTGAAAGACAAACCTCCTTACTTACCTGATCCGGTAACTCATTCCATGATGGTAAGAGAAGGGTGCTCTCTCCCGGTTCCTGAGCCCATCCGGATATATCTCATAGACCCGGTCATTCTCGTTCGTGCGTTCAGCCGTCTGATAACGCGGGTCAGAGATCGGAACACGCGAAAGAAGGATTATATTGCCAGTAACTGCGATATCTCATCTCTTATATCATCACCGGTCTTTTTCCATGTAATCCGGTACATAAACGAATCAGAGGGAACTCCGGTTGTCATTGATCCGCAATCGGGCAATGGTGAATTATTGCTTCTTCTTCTCAGATCACATACCGGAAAAGAGGATTCTCCCCGTGATCGGTTCAGCAGAATTGCAGATACTGTCTTCTGTTCAGATCCCTCGTTTTCTTCAGTTCTGCTGACCAGGTTCGGGCTGATACTCCATGCAATCGATGGTGATTTACGGCACCCGGACCTCTTTCAGCTCTGTGAGAAAGAACAGCTGGATATGTTCCGGTCACATATCAGGGTTGGAAATATCCTCTTTTCCAAAGAGATTGCAAATGAATATCTCTCAGTGCACGAGGCACAGGCAGCCGTTCATTCGCTGAGACCATCTGATGAAGATTGGCTGGAAAACATACCTCGTCCTGCCATGCTCATCACCGCTCCATGCAGACAAAAAGCCATGAAAGATCCGGAAGTACACCAGTACCTGTGTAAACACTTTTCATCTTATTCCTATGATGCGATGACTGCATTGTATACTGCTGAATATGCAATCAGAATGCAACACCGCTCATTTATTTTTCTCCCGTCAGCATGGCTTTCTGATATGCATGCGGGACCATTCAGGAAGATGATCCGGAGAAGCAGAGTGACTCAGATCATCCTGGATGAACATCCATCGGAACGGGACCTGTCTGATACATGGTCATGCATCTGTGCAGGAAATATTTCGTCATCAATCGGGATCACCCGGTTTACCAATAACGGATGTATGGTATCATATCATCTGAACCGGGATGATCTGCCAAAAGAAGATGGCTGGAACCTTGAAGATCCATTGGAGAGCGTCGTTCTGAGTTATCTCCTGAAAGATTCGGTATCACTCTCTGAGTACTGTCTTGGAGCTCTCTATACACCAGAAGACCTGTCTGAACACAACCATGACGGGTGCTGGATATCACTAAAAGACACTTCGGATGGTCTGCTGATTACCGCAGGAGATACTTATGAGAACGCTGCAGATATCATCATAAAGGGCCCGGATGAATACCTTGAAGGTCTGCTTGGATCATCCCTGATCAGGTGGTACTACAGGTATATAAGTAAAAACCAGCCTTCTCTCCATCCGGAACAACTCATCGCTGCTATCCCGTTTCATCAGCCAGACTGGTATTCCCCTGAAGAGATGGAGCATGTCAGGCAGATTACCAAATCTTTACATAGGCTGACCTTTCTTAAACAGAGACGTGAATGTGCCAGATCCTTTCATGACAAGGAGAGAATCAGGAAAAAAATTCAGCAGATAGAAGAGGAGATAAACAAAGGAGTATGCTCCCTGTACCAGATCCCAAAAACCCTGCAGGACCGGCTGGTCATACGAGATGGGGGAATGATTCATCACTTCCTGAGATGATCATCTCTTCATGATTATCAGGCAGTTTTTCATTCCGGGGATCGCTCACAGCTCATACCTTCTGGGCGGGGTTTCCTCCTGCATGATCATCGATCCAGCCAGGGATCCGGATATCTACATTCAGGCTGCTGATGAAGAAGGATTTAGAATTACCGGGATTCTTGAGACACATCTGCATGCAGATTTCATATCAGGTCACCTCGATCTCCATGAAAGAACCGGTGCACCAATCTATGCTCCAAAGAGTGCCGGATGTGTATTTCCCCATATTCCTGTCAGTGAGGGAAGTACCATTACCCTTGATGATTGTTCCATCTCTGTCATTGAGACACCAGGCCACACACCGGAGCATGTCAGTTATATTGTCACCCATATGAGCAGAGGAGATGAACCGGCTGCTCTTTTTCCCGGTGATACCCTCTTTGTCGGTGATGTAGGAAGGCCGGATCTTTTTCCCGGACGTGCCCATGAGCTTGCATCAGCATTGTATGACTCCCTGCATGAGAAGATCATGAAACTGCCGGATTATTGTGAGGTCTATCCCGCTCATGGAGCCGGATCATTCTGTGGAAGATCATTATCCGCTAAACGGACGACAACCATCGGCTATGAACGGAGGTTTAACCAGATACTCCAGATTCACGATAAAGAGGCATTCATCAATGAACTTACGAAAAATATGCCCCCCTCTCCGGATCACTTCAGCCGGTGTTCTGATGAGAATCGAAGGGGCCCTGCTCTTCTCTCAACTTTACCTCCTGTCAGGGGAATCAGCCCACGGGCAGGAAAGGATCTCATGACACAGGGGGCATGTGAAGTGCTTGATTCCAGACGATACGATGCCTTCGGGTCTCTTCATATCCCGAAGAGCTGGAATATCGATGGTGAGATGAACTTTTCAACATTCACCGGGTGGGTAATCCCTCCTGACAGAGATATTCTGCTCGCTGTTCATCGTCCTGATGAGATCCCAAAAATAACCCTTATGCTTCACCGGGTAGGTATTGACCGGATCATCGGGTATGTAGAGGGAGGAGTGTGGGGATGGGCTCTGGCCGGACATGAACTGGACCACGTCCAGACGATTTCTGTTCAGGAACTTGCTGCGTTATTGAAGGCTGATAAGGAGCTTATTGTTTTGGATGTGAGAACGGGGGCAGAGTTTGCCGGGTATCATATTCCCGGATCCGTGAATATCCACTGGCCTGATCTCCGGACCCGGTACTCAGAACTATCCAGGGAGAAGCGGATCGCCGTTCTGTGTGCAACTGGGGCGAGATCTTCCATGGCCTGTAGTATCCTGAAGAGAAACGGTTTTTCAAACATCCTCAATGTGGCCGGCGGGTATACCGGATGGGTTGCAGGAGGGTTTCAGTAACCGCGGGGTTCACTTTTTCTTTCCCATATATTCCTGAATCTTCTTCTCCTCCCAATCTTTTCCGAGGATCTTCTCATCTCCAAAGACATCATACGCCTGCCATAGCACAGCGATTCCCCAGAAGATGGTCACCCAGTAAAACCACAGACTGTCCGGGCTTATTATTAAATTTATTACTATGAGAATGGCATTCATGATGATATAAAAGCCAAGATGCTGATAAAATCCCCTGAGTTTTGTGACTTTCCTTTTAGCTTCGTGATACTCTTCGCTCTGGTCCATACCATGATATTGACCGGGGTATTAAGAAAATTATCGGAGAGAGCGGTTGATTTCAGATGCCAGGAACAGAGACGGTAGTATTAAACCAGAATATCAGAAGAAATAGCAGAATTACTGAATAAAAACGGACAGGCCTGGACCGGGAATTGAACCCAGATCGAGGGAACCACAATCCCTTAGGATAGCCATTACCCCACCCAGGCAGGTTGCACCATATATGTTATCAGGGAGATGACTTGAACTTATCCACTCCCTGACTCTGACGTATCGAGATTGCTGTCAGTATGAATGACCGTCCCTGAGAGGTACTGTGAATGATTATTAGTCGTGACCACTGATGTATACCACATTATCAGATCCTCTTCCCGGAAGGATATCTCCTGTTTTCAAATAGCACCGGGAATGGACAACAGAATAGGTGTGGTGGTGGAAAGGTGGGTAAAAAAGAAGTAAAGAAAAATAAAAACGAAGGAGATACACCCCATATCAGGACTCCAATTGTCTGCGTCCTCGGGCATGTGGATCATGGGAAGACATCTCTTCTTG
This sequence comes from Methanospirillum hungatei JF-1, assembly GCF_000013445.1. NCBI lineage: Archaea > Methanobacteriati > Methanobacteriota > Methanomicrobia > Methanomicrobiales > Methanospirillaceae > Methanospirillum > Methanospirillum hungatei. The sequence goes on along the minus strand of NC_007796.1, from coordinate 2,760,781 downwards.
ACCGGATCAGGGGATCCTCAGTCGTCGCCGGAGAGGCAGGAGCAATCACCCAGCATATCGGTGCAACCATTGTCCCGATAGATTCGATTATGAGCATGAGTGGTGGAATGAAAAATCTGAATATCAGCATTCCCGGACTCCTCTTTATTGATACGCCGGGGCATCATGCATTCACCACCCTTCGGGCACGGGGAGGTGCACTTGCTGATATGGCCATCGTGGTTGTGGATATTACCGAGGGATTTCAGCCTCAGACTATCGAGGCGATCCAGATCCTCCGCAATTGCAAGACCCCGTTTGTGGTCGCTGCAACCAAACTTGACCGGATTCCTGGATGGAGATCCACAGAAAAATCTCCGTTCCTGAAGAGTTTTGCGGCACAGAATGAACGGGTAACTCTCCTCGTTGAGACAAAGGTCTATGACATCGTTGCCACTCTTGCCGAGCATGGATTCTCATCAGAACGGTTTGACCGGGTATCTGATTTCGCAAGAAACCTGGCGATTGTCCCGGTCAGTGCCCATACCGGTGAAGGAATTCCAGACCTTCTGATGGTTCTCATTGGTCTTGCACAGCGGTACATGGAGGAAGCCCTGACTCTTACTGTTGACGGACCTGGATCAGGAACCGTCCTTGAAGTGAAGGAAGAGAAGGGTCTTGGTGCCACAATCGACGTCATATTATTTGACGGGACCATTCGGGTCGGTGACGAAATAGCAATCGCAACCACAGAGGGGGTTCAGACGACAAAGGTCAGATCTCTTCTTCAACCAAGACCAATGCAGGAGATCCTGGTTGAAGACCGGTTCTTACGGGTAAAAGAGGTCGTCGCCGCAGCGGGAGTGAAGGTTAGTGCCCCAGGACTTGACCAGGTCATTGCCGGATCTCCGGTGCGGGTTATCGGTGAAGATCCTGAAGAGGTGAAGACCAGTATTGCGAAAGAGATGACCGAAATAAATGTCAGTCTCTCTCCGGAAGGTCTGATCATAAAGGCAGATACCATTGGGGCGCTTGAGGCACTATGTAAGGAGCTGACCGCGCATGAAATACCGGTCATGCGGGCTGAGGTTGGCCAGGTCAGCAGGCATGATGTTATCGAGGCTGAAACGATAAAAGATCCCCTTTACAGGGTATTAATCGCATTCAACACCCCGGTCCTTCCTGACGCCCAGGATCTCCTGAAAGAACCAGCCTATGCAGAGATGATCCAGTTCTTCTCAGGGAATGTTATCTATCATATTCTTGAGGATTACCTGGAATGGAGGAATAATCTTAAGAGGATAATGGACCAGAAGCGGTTTGAAAAAATAATCTTCCCCGCTAAAATCCTTGTTCTTCCCGGATGTGTCTTCAGGCAGAATAATCCTGCAGTGGTCGGGGTCAGAATCCTCTCAGGAACTCTCAGGACCGGTGTGAATCTGGTCAGAAGAGATGGTAAAAAGGCCGGAACGCTCAAATCTATGCAACTGAGGAAGGAAAACATCCAGGAGGCACATGCCGGAGATGAGGTTGCAATTTCCATTGAAGGTGCCACGGTTGGCAGACAATTTGACGTTGAGGATGAACTGCTTGTGGGCATTCCGGAACGGCACGTAAAAGTTCTGGAGACTGAAATGCTCTCTCACCTGAACGAAGATGCAAAGGAAGTGCTGAATGAATACACCCGGCTCTTTCGTAAGGAGAATCCCTTCTGGGGGAAGTAGAATTATTAAGGATATATACCAACCTGTATGGAGACTTCTCAGCGATGTCTGAGTGATGGGTTCTTCGGATCGGACGAAAAATAAAAAAAACAGCGGTCGTTGAATTTCTTAGTAGGTGATTATAATGGTTGATTTTAAGGTAGTCCTTTCAGATCCGGCAACCGGCAAGGCATACAATATTGATGCCAGTGGTGCAGGTGCCGGCTCTTTTATTGGCAAGCGTATCGGTGAGGAGATTGATGGTGCTGCACTTGGGTTTGACGGATACAAGATCCGGATCACCGGTGCATCTGACCGGAACGGAACCCCGGCAAGAAAGACCCTCCAGATTGCCGGACGGCGTAAGGTCCTCATGGCAGGCGGTGTCGGATTTCACCCACGTGTAGATGGCGAGCGTCGGAGGAAAATGGTCCGTGGTGCAGAGATCACCCAGGACTTTGTTCAGATTAATGCGATCGTCGCAACCCAGGGTTCAAAGACTCTTGCAGAATACTTTGCTCCGGCAGAGCCAGAAGCACCGGCAGCAGAATAAATATTTTAATCTTTTTTCAGCAGTACCTGCTTGAGCGGATCCAGCAGATCGGCAACTGGGATGTGATTTCTTTTTGCAACAATAACTAGTGCTGCTTCAGGTCTTATATTTCCATCAAAGTCTTCGGTTATCACCTGATTCATCCGGGCAATGATCTCCTCCGGTTCTTTCCGGGTATGACTGGTGATACGGTCCAGGAGCTGTTCAAAGGGATCATGCGCATCAAAAATAGATGATGATGGTTTATACCCGATAGGAATCTGGACCTCTGCGAGATCGAAGAGAGGATAATACATCTCTCCATCTGTTCCGAGAAGATGCTGCTCTACGCCCCGGTGAATCAGGAGATCAACCTGTTCACGATCCATCCACCGGCGGTCAAAGGCATAATAGTAAATTAATTCGCTTTTTCCAAGCTTTTGAGCCCTGCTATGATAAAAGGGTGCTGCGAGTGCGGTTTTCAGTGTCATGTCAGAGTACCGGGGGTGAGAAATCCTGTACTTTATGTTAGATTCCTTAACTCATCATTCTTTTTTCATTGATTTAAAATTCCCACGGATTGGACAGATAATACTTCCATCCCATTCTTTTTATCTACACAAGAGAATATTGGTGGTACACATACTGCATAAGCGGATGGAGATGTGAGTCAGATGAATGGAGAAATCAGATCGCATTATTATATGCTGCTGATTTGTGTGCTGGTGGGGATTGGCACCATTTCAGTCAGCAGCGTTCTGGCAGATACCGGAGGTGTCCCTTCTTCAGCCCCCGGGTATCACCCAGGACTTTTTACATCGGCTCAGGGAGTGAGTATTCCTGCCGTTGTAAACACCTATGAAGGTGGAATTCCGGAGCCTTTTGTAAACCAGGAACAGAACATATCATTCTCGATATACCCCGGAGATCTCTCAACTGGTAAAAAACCATCACTCGTGGGATTTTTATCTGCAGGAAATCTAAGAGCACCTGTTAATATCTTCGGGCGTATGACAGGAGCTGCCGAGTATCAGTATCTTGCCACCGTTATTCCGGATGATCAGGGCATATTTGTCTGGGAGATTCCTGTCAGTTATTATGGATATACTGATTTTCAGGTAAAACCCACCTGAAACCTTTTTAAAAAAGAGTTATTCGATCAGAACAGCGTTGATAACGCCATGCTGACCTGGTCTGCTGGTAATCCGTGCACGGCCAAGTTCAGTTCTGATGATTGCACCGCGGGTGAGAAGGTTACGCCGGACATAGTTCGGGTTTGCTGCATTCTCTTCCACAGTCTCAATCTTTACTTTCTTCGTCTCTCCGGTCTTTGCATTGCTGATTGCAGCATATTCACACCGGAGTGCCCGGACCTTGTTATTTCCACCGTAGGTACGGGAAATTTTTCTCCGGTCAATACCAATATGGGTTTCAGCCGGGGCTGACCCTATCTCCCTGCGTCTTTTTCCACGGGACGGGCTGTACCTGCCGCCGGTGGATTTCCGAACAGAACGTCCTTGCCATTGCATAATATCTCATCCTCAAGTATCATTTACCCGGAGTGGGAGAGCCGGGTAAACCACGGAGTCTTATACATATCCCCCGCGCCAGTATATAAGATTCCGCCTAGGACAGGATCTCATCAACCAGGGGATCAATCCCATCGCCAGTCTTCATATTCGTCCTGAATATCTTCATAGCTGGATTGTACCTGAGCATGTCCCGTTCCATCCGGTTCAGGTCTGCACCAACCGCATCGGCAAGATCAATTTTATTCAGGACAGCAATCGTGCAGCCCCGAAACATCATCGGATGCTTGTTGACTACATCATCGCCCTCAGTGGATGAGACAACAACAATCCGTTTCTCCGCGCCCAGCTCAAAATCAGTCGGACATACCATATTTCCAACATTCTCAATAAACAGGACATCCACATCATCGAGCGGAAGATGATCCAGAGCATGTTCGATCATATGGGCATCAAGATGACACTCCTTTCCGGTGTTCACATTTTCAGCAGGAATGCCAAGAGCCACAATCCTCTGAAAATCATCATCGCCATATACATCTCCTGCGATCGCTGCTGCTTTCAGTCCTCTGCTCTTCAGTTTTGGAACGACCTTCTCGATGAGTGCCGTCTTTCCTGAACCGATGCCCCCGAGCAGATCAAAGGCCCTGACTCCATGGGCATGAAGATGCGCGGCATTTGCATCAGCCAGTTTTCGGTTCGCTGAAAAAATATCTTTTTCAATGGAGATATCGATATGATGCATACCATAGCATCTCTCCCGCTGGTACTTTATAGGTTCAGATTGCAGATCTGTGAGAATGGATAAGGGAGTAAAACTCTATCCCTGTTACTTTGACAGTGAGCTGATGCGGTCAGAGGGGCGCAGAGTCTCCCATGACACCGGCGTCGCTCATCCTGAACCCGGGGATATCGAACGTATTTTAAAAGCAAATAAAATTCCTTTTACCCGTGAGTCAAAATGCCACCCGGCATACTGGTGGAAACATCAGGGAAGATTTGTCGTCGAATATCCGGGATCGAAGGGTGAACTGATCGCACTTGTCAGTTCCGGATTGAAAACCGGAGGAAAAAAGAACTGATATGTACGATTTTCACACCCATACACTCCTGTCAGACGGGGACCTCCTTCCGACTGAACTGCTCAGACGGATGCAGGTCCTTGGATACACCGTCGTCGGGATTACCGATCATGTTGATGCCGGAAATATAGACGAGACACTCGTATCATTAGGCCGGGTGGCAAAATCTGCCCATACTATGGGAATTAAACTGCTCAGGGGAGTTGAGATAACCCACGTCCCACCGGTAGAAATTCCGGATCTGGCCAGATATGCAAAAGAGAACGGGGCAGACATTGTGGTGGTACATGGTGAATCTCCGGTGGAACCAGTGATGCCAGGAACAAATCATGCTGCCCTCTCCTGTCCTCACGTTGATATTCTTGCCCACCCAGGTCTCATCACGGAAGAGGATGCAACCCTTGCCAGAAAACACAATATCGCCCTGGAGATCACCGCTCGGGGGGGGCATAACCGGACCAACGGCCATGTTGCCAGGATTGCAGAAAAGACCGGATGTCTTATGGTTGTGGATTCAGATGCACATCATCCGGGTGATCTGATGTCAGGACGAGACCGTGAGATCATTGCCGCAGGTGCTGGAATATCTAGTGAATCACTTAAAAGCCTTCTCTCTACAGAGGGAAATGAGTTTTTTAACCGGTTTACGTAATACTTAATAATTGTCATAAATATTAAATAGATCTTATTCGCACATATATAGGTTGCTTATCTTATCTCCGGTGGGGGGATACAGGCATTTTTGGGGGCGATGTATTGGTACGGGCTATTGGAAGAGTCAAAAGTAAATTTGGACATCACATCCTTATCGTTGAATGTGATGCAGCAAAGCTTCCCCGCCTGTACAGCAAAGTTCTTGATAAACGTTGGAAACCAGTGGGGAAACTTATCGATATTTTCGGTAATGTCACATCACCGTACGCTGCGGTATTGACCAATATCGAGGAGCCTTCGCGACTCATCGGCGAGAAGCTCTTTATCAAATAGAGGAAAGAATGTCAGAAGAGATTGAGAAACTCCGGACCCTTCAGAAGGAACGTGAAGCCCTGAAAAACAGGCTGACCGGGAAGGTAACTGAGAAACAGAAGAAGATTGAGAACCAGACCGAATCTCAATGTCCAGAGTGTGGCAGCAGACAACTCGTTCATGATTATGAACGGGCTGAACTGGTATGTCAGCAGTGTGGTCTGGTTATTGATGCAGAATTTATCGACCGCGGGCCCGAATGGCGTGCTTTTGACCATGACCAGCGGATGAAAAGGTCCCGTGTCGGAGCACCGATGACCTTTACCATCCATGACAAAGGTCTCTCCACCATGATTGACTGGAGAAACCGGGACAGTTATGGAAGGGCTATCTCATCCAAGAACCGTGCACAGCTCTACCGGCTCAGGAAATGGCAGCGGCGTATCAGGGTAAGTAATGCAACCGAACGGAACCTTGCTTTTGCATTGTCTGAACTGGACCGGATGGCTTCAGCACTTGGTCTTCCCCGCAATGTCAGGGAGACGGCTGCCGTTGTCTACCGTGATGCCGTCGATAAAAACCTTATTCGTGGCCGGAGTATTGAAGGGGTTGCAGCAGCCGCATTATATGCTGCCTGTCGTCAGTGCAGTGTTCCCCGGACACTTGATGAGATTGCAGAAGTATCACGAGTATCAAGAAAGGAGATCGGCCGTACATACCGGTTCATATCCCGTGAACTTGGATTAAAACTCCTGCCGACCTCGCCGATAGATTATGTTCCCCGGTTCTGTTCCGGGCTCCAGCTGAAAGGTGAAGTTCAGAGCAGAGCTGTTGAGATTCTCAGGCAGGCAGGAGAACGGGAGCTGACCTCAGGACGAGGACCAACCGGTGTTGCTGCAGCTGCCATCTACATCTCTTCCATCCTTGGCGGTGAACGCAGAACCCAGCGTGAAGTTGCAGAGGTTGCAGGTGTGACAGAAGTTACCATCAGGAACCGGTATAAGGAACTGGCAGAAAAACTGGATATTGAGATCATTCTCTGATCTCCATTTCGGGCTCGTAGATCAGTGGGAGATCGCTGTGTTCGCAACGCAGAGGCCGCGGGTTCAAATCCCGCCGGGTCCATTTTTTTGATAATTAAAAATAAGAATTCGTTTTTGTTGTCTATGATACCTGCCTGCTCAGGCATCCCATATCAATAACACTCCGAAGTGTACCAGGCAGGGTATGATGCTGCATACCTTCCATTCCCATGACTGAGAAGTACAGGTAGGTTGTATCATCTTCACTGATGATTTCAGGATCCATCAGCCAGACGCCGGGTTCCATCGTCTCAAGTACCTGCACAGGTAATCCTGAAAAATTTAGGCCATCTTCAGAGAGAGAGAAGAATATCCGCTGACCTTTAGACTTTGGAGTCGTATCAACATAAAAAATACCAGTTCTCCCGTCCGGAAGGATCATGACCGCAGGGTCGGTCCCATATCGGATCCTGATACCATCCTCCTTCTTCCAGGAAATACCCATATCATCAGATATTGCACTTTTTATCCCGGAACCAGGGATGCTGTAGTACATCCTGACAGTTCCGTCATCATAGGTTATCCCGGTTGGGACAGATGGATATCCTGAATTGCCCTGAGTATCCTCACCATCAATGGGTATCTGTTCCTCCCCGGAGAAAGATATCCCGTCCTGAGAAGTACCCAAATACAGTGAATGTTGATGACCGACTGTCTGGCGAAACACCATCCGGTATGTCCCGTCAGGAAGGGCAAAGACCCATGGTTCGGTTCTGAAAACACTTCCTCTCGTCGGAACACCAAGACAAGGCTCACTCATCCGTTCCCAGGAGATCCCATCAGTTGACTCCATGCACATGATTCCTTCTTCCCACCCGCTATAATACGCCATAAGGGATCCATCAGGCAGACGGATGATATCATAGGCAGTTCCATCCAGATCAGAGGGCTCAGGTGTTCCCACACATTCGCCAATCCGGACCAGCGCAGGCATTGGGATCTTGTCACTATTGAGAAAAGAAAAGGAAACATATGTTAATTCACCAGCCTCAACAGAGATATTCTGTGTCTGAGAGAAGAACCCTTCCGGAGAAGCCCGAATCAGGTGATAACCCTCCAAAATCTCTGAAACGTGTACCGGTGAAAGTCCTGCATATTCATTATCAATATAAACCGGAACTGATGGAATGTCAGCGGTGATCTCAAGAGAGCCAGATTCCGCTGCTACGGAGACCATGAGAAAAAGAAGGCCGGTTACAATCAGCAGCAGAATCTTCATAAGATGAGATCTGTCAGATAGAGATATGTATTTTCGGTTTCCCCGCTTTACTCATCATTCAAAAACTCTCTGGTTTGAATCCGTTTCAGGATATATACCAGACTTCGCATACATATCCTCTACCGGTACGTGAAAATCCCTAAATACTATCTGAAACGTCACATACTTATAAGGGGCCGCATAATCTCCTAGTATCAGGTGATCAAACGATGAAAGATGGGATTGGATGGATGAAACTTTTTTTTTCAAAGGTTTTTGTGCTGGTTCTTCTTAGTATTTTCATACAGGCTGGTACTGCAATTCCGGTAATGCCTTTCAATTTCGATGAAATAAAACCTCAGGATCTTCAGGATTCATATCAACCAGGTGTCCTCCTGGTCCGGGCAGACGGTCCTGCTGAAGATACCGCTTCAGTTCTCTCTTCAGCTCACGCAACAATAGGTGCCAGAGTGCTCGAGGATTTTTCTGCTTCGGGTGCCCCAGGTCTGCAACTAGTTGCACTTCCTGAAGGAATGAGTGTGACGGACGGGGTTGCATACTACTCGGTAAAATCCGGGATTCAATACGCAGAACCGGATTATTACCGGACATCAGCAATCATCCCTGACGATCCGGATCTCTGGAGACAATGGGGACTTGTGAACACAGGACAAGTATATAAAGAAGATTTTGCACCAGGAACACCCGGAGCAGATATTCAAGCAGCATCTGCCTGGAATACAACCACGAATTCGGATGTCATCATTGCCGTCCTGGATTCAGGTGTTGATTACCTCCATGAGGATCTGGCAGATAATATCTGGACAAATCCCCTGACCGGAACACATGGGTATGATGCCATAACCGGGACATTAGAACCCATGGACCTTGCCTCACATGGGACACATTGTGCCGGAATCATAGGAGCTGTCGGAAATAACGGAAAGGGAGGTTCAGGAGTAAACTGGAATGCTACCATCCTCCCGGTCAGGTTCCTGAACAGTTTCGGGACAGGAACAGTATCGGATGAGATAGAAGCAATATTATGGGCTGCACGAAACGGTGCTCAAATTTTTTCATGTTCATATGGGGGCTCTGATTTCAGCCAAGCCGAGTATGAGGTCATTGCCGGAACAGAGGGGCTTTTCATCTGTGCAGCAGGAAACATTGGGCAGGATAATGATTTTGAGCCTCATTACCCGTCAAGTTATGACCTTGACAATATTATTTCTGTGGCAGCGACGAATGCCCATGACGAATTGGCTTCATTTTCAAACTTCGGAAAAGTATCAGTTGATATCGGAGCACCAGGAGCAGATATCTATTCTACCAAACACAATATCTATAAACCAGACCCGGTTTGGCGTGATTCATTCGAAACATTAAACAACTGGACGATTCACGGAAATTGGACGCTCAATACTGAGAATTTCTCCTCTCCACCATCTAGTGCCTCCGGATTGGTAAACAATACCGTCTTGAACCAGACAGAGCCACCTGTTATCATCTCATTAAAAGAACCCCTTGACATTTTTAACCTGACAGAACCGATAATCTCCTATCAGCTCCAGATGGTGGGGGCATACTCCACATTCTATATTGAAGCTTCCAATGATAATCTGACCTGGAAAAAACTGGAGTATGACACAAAACCATTGACCGTTCTTCCCTGGATCTACCGGGAGTGTAAAATTCCATCAGATATGATGAACGCACCTCTGTATATCAGGTTCGGTGCGGATGGCACCTTTGTCATGTGTTTCCTCGATGATATCACCCTTTCAGAAGGGTATGGAGATCTTGTAGAGACCAGATATGGGTATATGGACGGTACATCCATGGCTGCACCGTTTGTCAGCGGAATGGCAGGTCTTATGGCGACATATGCTCCTGATGTCTCATATCAGACAATAAAGGAGGCCATACTGAAAACTGCTGATCCAATTCCCAATCTCGCAAATATTACAGTATCTGGTGGGCGGGCAAATCTGTCTGCAGCTCTTGCATTCCTGAAAAAACCTGAACCAGAACCGGACCAGATATCCCTGTATCCAGGATGGAACCATGTTTCCATTACAAAAAGGCTGAAAGCTGGCAATGACACCGCCTTCGACCTCTTTGGACAGATCACCAACACCTCCGGACATTCGGTTCTGAAATACGCACATGCAAACTGGACAACAGTCCCGGCAGAAGAGAAGATTGCCCCGCTCTCATCATACTGGATATATTCAGGAGAGAGTCAGAATATCACCCCAAAATCAGATCCAAATCAAAGCGGAACATACACCAGAGATATGGAAAATGGCTGGAACGGGTTTGGAGTCGTTGGAACCGGATATGAATCAGCAAAAACCAATCTGATTCCTTTGGGAGATAACTGGACCTATGTGATTGGGTATGATGCCCAATCTCAAATGTACGATGAGCCCATTTTACGGAATGGAACCGGGAACCAGAGTGATAGCCGGATACTGGTACCCTGGCAGGGATACTGGCTCTATACCACCAGGAATGTAACCTACCAGGTTACCATCTGATTTTTAATTAGAGAACAGCAGAGATTCTCCTCATCGCTTCTTGTAACCGGTCCATTGACGCTGCATAACTTAACCGAACCCATCCCGGATGATTGAACGCAGATCCATGGGTGACAGCGACATGACCCTTCTCCAGCCAGCGGTTCGCAACCTCTGCATCATCCCCGTCGACCTTGACATAGGCGTAAAACGCCCCGTCTGCCGGTGCATACGAAAGGCCCATCTCATCCATGCTTTTCAGAACAAAGGCACGTCTTCTCTCAAATTCTGTCCGCATCTCCTCAATACACTCCTGCGGCCCTTTGAGTGCTGCTACCCCGCCATACATCGCAAAGGTCGTCGGATGGGAGATGGTATGCTGTTGGACCTTGTTCATGTTCCCGATGATCTCTTTGGATGCGACGGCATACCCAAGTCTCCATCCGGTCATAGCATAGGCCTTTGAGAATCCATTCACCGTAATGGTCCGATCCTCCATCCCTGGGAATGCCCCGATAGAAGTGTGGATTTTCCCATAGATCAGTTTCTCATATATCTCGTCGGAGAGGACAATGAGGTCATGATCCTGACAGATATCAGCAACCAGCTGCAGGGATTCATGGTTTAATATCGCTCCGGAGGGATTTGACGGAGTATTGACAATGATCATCCGGGTCTTCTTTGTAACCTTCTCAAGAAGACTATCATCAACCTGGAATGTATCCTGATGCAGAGGGTGATGTACTGGTACACCTCCGGCAATCTGAACACAGGGCTCATAACTGACCCATGATGGATCCAGAATGATGGTTTCATCACCTGGACTCAGGACCGCTTCACATGCCTCATATATCGAGTCCTTTGCCCCGCATCCGACGATCACCTGATCCGGAGTACAGGGAATCTTATTCTCCTGCTCGATCTTTTCGGCGATGGCCTTCAAAAGCTCCGGGATTCCCTTACCGGGTGCATAGTGGGTTTCACCCCGCCGGAGAGCATCAATACATGCCTCGGTGATATGGGCCGGGGTAGGAAAGTCAGGCTCCCCGATAGAGAGACTAATGACATCTGTCCCTGCAGCCTGCATTTTTCGGGCTTTTTCCGTGATCTCGATCGTTGCTGACGGAGCGATGGCAGCAAGTTTGGTCGAGAGAGGCCTCATGCTAACCGCTGTACCAGTTTGATTGCGGATTCGACCGCACGCTTTCCATACTCTATCCGCTCAGTCGCCTCGATCCTGGTCATACCCGGACCGGAGATGCCGAGGGTCACCGGCTTTTCAAACTCAAGGGAGAGATCAATGATCTTCCGGGCTGCATGCTGGACCACAATTTCATCATGCTGAGTTGCCCCTTCAATGACACACCCGATGGTAACAACGGCGTCGACCTTGTTATCTCTCAGCATTTTTTTAATGGCAAGAGGCATGTCATAAGCGCCGGGGACATACAGCCGCTCTGTTACCTCGGCTCCCAGAAACTTTGCATGCTCTTCTGCCTCAATCTCCATCATATAGGTGATGTCACGGTTAAATTCCGCGACAACAAAACCTAGTTTTATTCCTGTATTTTTCACTGTCATAATTATCCTCTTCTATTGTCGTGCCGAACCGGCATCAGAAAAACCCTGTCTCTGACCAGTTCCGGCTTCCCGCTCAAGGGTTCCGGGTCGCATGAGTTTGATGACATTTACCGCATGTTCCCTGGTCCGTTGTTCAGCAAGCCAGGCAAGTTCTGCATCATCTGCTGCTTCATCTTCATGGACAAACACTTCGATGATATGGCGGTTTGTCATGAGCTGGCAGGCGATAAGGCCGGTAGATGCTTCGTGGGCACACATCCGGTCTTTTTCCTTCCCGCCAGGCATCCCAAGAGCCATGCAGATGTCACACTGATACTCGTCAAAAAGCTTTTTGCAGGCTACCGGTAGATCTTTCACACCGGGGACGGTATAGCGCTCTATGGTAACACTACTATGTTTTTTCAGTTCATCGATCGCGAACCTGCCCATATTCACCCGTGCAAAGGTCGTGTCCGCGATACCTATCTTCATCCTAAGTCCTCTGCTGCAGCCATCACACCAGACTCCAAAACCTGATGGCCGGTCTTTCGGACTGCGTATTCTGTTGCTGCAAGGGTTGCCAGAAGCTCGGGGGCTGATACAGCGCCCATATGACCGATCCGGAAAATTTTATCCTTCAAGTGGTCCTGTCCACCTGCGATCTGAATGCCAAGTTTCTTGACTACTCCCCTGAAATCCTTGTCATTTGACCCGGCCGGGATACAGGCAGCAGTTACGGTATTTGAGTACTGATGAAGACTGTCGGTCTTTGGGAACATGTCAATACCCCAGGCGTGTACTGCCTTTCTGACTGCTCCTGCCATCCTGTGATGCCGGGCGATCCGCTTGTCAACCCCTTCTTCTTCAATGATGAGACAGGCCTCCCGAAGTGCAAGAAACAGCGGAACTGCCGGAGTATAGGGAGTCTCCATGGGATCTTTGGCTGCATTCTTCTTGTACGCCGGAAGGTCCAAGTAATATGGTGGATTTTTTACTGCCCGGTCCCATGCCCGATCTGACACGGAGACTGCTGCAAGACCTGCAGGTGCTGCCAGACATTTTTGTGAACCGACGACGGCAACATCGACCCCCCAGTCATCGGCCAGAACCTGGTCACCACCGATGGAGGTCACCCCGTCCATGATAAAGAGCGCATCATATTTCCGGCAGATCTTACCAACCTCTCCTGCAGGGTTTAATATTCCGGCTGATGTCTCATTATGGACCATCGTGACGACCTCACACCCATCCTCAAGGGCAGATTTCAGGCTTTCAAGGTTCAGCGGAGTGCCCCAGTCTGACTCAATCGGACGGGCTTCGGATGCATACCGCTGTCCAATCGTGTACATCCGCTCCCCAAACTTACCATTGATCAGGTGGGCCATTTTGCGGCCCTTTCCAAAGTTTGCAACCGCAGCCTCCATTCCGGCCGTCCCTGAACCTGAAATGACAAGAGGATTATTCTTCGTACCAAACAGGCCTTTCAGAACACGAACGATATCTGCATATGCATTGCCGAATTCTGCCCCCCGGTGATTGATAGCCTGCCGGGCCATGACTGCACGAACCCGTTCAGGCAGCGGAACCGGGCCCGGAAGCATCAGGAGCAACTCATCTTCCATAAAAATCGAGTATAGTATTTTACTTCCAGACTGATTATAGTGCCTTTCACTCCATCCATCATAATCGGGATGAAAACAAAGATTATTTCCTAGTGTATATTGTATGTGCAAAAGATGGGATAATATGACCCTCTGATAGGGAAAAATCCCGGTAATTGTGGAGAGAGTATGCCTGACGTCAGCATTATCTGTGGTTCCTCATCTGATGAAGAGATCGCGAAAAAGGCCTGGGAAGTCCTGAAAGGTTATGAAATAAGTTATGATTACCAGGTCATTTCAGCTCACCGTGACCCTGACCGATTGGATGAACACATATCCGCTTCTGATGCCAGGGTCTTTATCTGTATTGCAGGACTTGCCGCCGCCCTTCCCGGTGTTGTAGCATCAAAAACAAAAAAGCCGGTGATCGGTGTTCCGGTCTCCGGTAAACTCATGGGGGGTCTTGATGCCCTGCTCTCGATTGTGCAGATGCCGAAAGGGGTTCCGGTCGCCTGCGTCGGAGTTGACAACGGAGAAAATGCTGCCCATCTTGCAGCACGAATACTTGGAATCGGATCTGGATAAAAACAGATTATTATTAAGTTCAGGGCAAAGACCTGATAAACTCATCCATTCTTCGTATTGCTTCAGTAAGTTCCTGCCTTGAAACGGCATATGAGCACCGGACATGCCCGATACCATTGTTTCCAAAGACGCTGCCCGGAACGACCGCAACGCCAGCTTCTGTTATCAGACGCTCGGCAAACTCATAGTCGGTAAGTCCGGTCCCTTTGACGGACGGAAATGCATAGAACGCTCCTTCTGGAGTATGACAGGAGAGCCCGATCCGGTTTAACCCGTCAACAAAGAGGTTTCTCCTGAGATGATACTCCCGAACCATCTCACGCATCGCTTCTTCTCCGTTTTTCAATGCCTCGAGTGCAGCATACTGGCTCATAGTCGGAGCCGACAGCATCACGTACTGGTGAATTTTCAGAGTGGCAGCAGTGATATCCGGAGGGGCGCAGAGATATCCCAGTCTCCACCCGGTCATGGCAAATGCTTTCGAAAACCCAGATAGTGTAATTGTCCGGTCCCACAGACCTTCGATTGAGGCGGTAGCGGTATGATGACCTTCATAGGTCAGTTCGGCGTAGACCTCATCTGAGAGGAGGAGCAGATCATGATCAATCGCGACATCTGCAATTGCTTCAAGATCTTCCCGTCTCATAACACCACCGGTCGGGTTATTGGGAAAGTTCAGGATGAGAGCCTTGGACTGCGGAGTGATGTGTTCCATCAGGACATCCGCAGTAAGACGAAACCGGTTCTTCTCAGTACAGGGGACCGGAACCGGGGTACCGCCTGCCATGGTGACACAGGGAGCATAGCTCACGTAAGACGGGTCAATGACCAGTACTTCATCTCCCGGGTTAGTTACCGCACGAATGACGATATCGAGGCCCTCAGATACCCCGGTGGTGATGATCATCTCTGACATCGGATTATACTCAACCTGGTACCGGTCCCGGAGGAACCGGGCAAGCTCCCTTCTCAAAGACTCCATGCCGGTGTTTGAGGTGTATGCCGTATGACCCTGCTCAATAGATGTGATCGCTGCATCGCAGATATGCCAGGGAGTTGAATAATCCGGCTCTCCAACCCCGAGAGAGATGACGTCCTCCATCTGTCCGGCTAGATCAAAAAAGCGCCGTATTCCTGACGGTGGTATAACTTTCGCCCGTTCAGAGACGAAATCCCGTTTTCTCTGATCAGAACGAGAATGGCAGGCGTTGTCCGTCTTCACGCTCAACATAGAGCACCCCGTTTTCCTTGTATGTCTTCATGATAATGTGTGTCGCAGTCTCCCGGATCCGTTCCATGGGAGCAATCTGCTCAGATACAAACCGTGCAATCTCCTGCATACTCTTCCCCTTGACCAGCAGCTGGAGATCATGGGTCCCGGTCCTGAGTCGTAGGTTACGAACATTCGAAAACCGGGAGATCCGTGCTGCGATTCGATCGTACCCATAGTCCCGCTCAGGCGCAACTTTCAACTCAATAATTGCATACACTGCACCTTTATCCACCTGTTCCCAATTTATAACCGCAGAGTACCGGCGGATAATGCCATCTTCTTCAAGTTGCTTTTTCCGTTTTTCTACCTCTTCATCACTGCACCCAAGCATGACTGCCAGATCATGAAGGGGAGTTGAGCAGTCTTCTTCAAGAAGAGAGAGTAATGATCGGTCTATATCATCCATGAATTTCAGCCCTGTTTATTTACCGTAATATCTGGACCACAATCTGTTCATCAACCTGTGCGAGACGTCCATCTGACTCTTCCATGATTACCTCCCATATCTTGTCCGTATTAGTATCAAACCACATTTCTTTGGTTCTCCCATGGCGACCCCGGTTTACCAGCCTTGTATTGATAACGCCGAGCATATTGAGTTCTGAAATAAGGTCTGATATCCTTCGTGCGGTAAGAACATCAATCTCAAGAAACGGAGTGAGTTCTTTATATATTCTCGTAACATCTCCTGAGATGAAGATCCGCTGACCAGCCCGGTGCAAAAGAAGCATGCAGTATAACACAATTTTGCTCTGTGTAGGCAGCGTCCTGATACACTCTACCATGCTGTCAGTCTCTATCTTTGCCTGGGCCTTTTTCACATGTTCAACGGTGACCTTTGATCCATTCTCCCTGTCAGCAAGCTCACCTGATATCCGGAGGAGGTCAAGAGCCCGCCTTGCATCGCCATGCTCCTGGGCAGCGAGTGCAGCACACAAAGGAATGACTTCATCTTCCAATGCATCTTCTGCAAAACCTATCACTGCACGCTGCTGAAGAATGTCACAGAGCTGAGGGGCATTATAGGGGGGAAAAACGAGTTCTTCTTCTGACAGGGATGATAAAACCCTGGGATCAAGAAAAGTTTTAAATCCGAGATCGTTGGAGATCCCGATAATGGATACTTTAGACCGGTTGAGATCAGTATTAATCCTGGTGAGATTATAGAGGGTATCATCCCCACTTTTTTTGACGAGCTTGTCTATTTCATCTAAAATTATTATGAAAACACCGGAATTAAGTTCAATCTGATTCTTAAGTTCACTATACACCTGATCTGTCGGCCACCCGGTCATGGGGATATGAGTTTTAATCTTGTCACTTGGTGTTTCATCCTCACCCATGATTAACTTGGAAATCTGTGCCAAAACCCGGTACTGAGTGTCAATGACTTCACAGTTCAGATGGATGACTCTGCAGACGGTCCCCCTTCTGGCGCTTACTGACTCCAGCTCTGATCCGACATATCGGACAGATGCAGTCTTTCCTGTTCCAGTCTTTCCGTATATTAAAATATTTGAGGGAGTTTCTGTCTGAAGTGCTGGTGCCAGAATGGCCGCTATTTGATCTATCTGAGGTTTCCGGTGAGGAAGAATATGAGGCCGGTAGGAATGGCGGAGTACCTCACGGTCCCGAAAAATCCGATTCTCTGAGAGATATTTATCAAAAAGTCCAGGACTGTCATTCATATCTTGTGTCATGGAACAGGTAATCCCTCTATTGTACGATCGGTACTCCAATAATACTAGTGGAGTATTCAGGTGTCTGAAGAATTATACCCCCACCCCTTCATTTCCACTGGAGCACTTACTTTGACTCATGCCATGTAGTTTTTTAAAAAATAGGATAGACTTTCTGTGGTATAGGTCAGCTCGAGTACATAAAAAGATACCGATTTTATTATAAGATAATAAAAAATTTAAAAAATTAAGAAAAATGAAAGATTGTATATGAAGGAAGCAGGTGCGAAAGATGTTGTGGGTGAAAGACGATCCATCTTTCCAGTGGAAACAAAGGGGTGGGGGATCCTGCTGATGGAACCCTTCCAGTCGAATACTATAATACCAAATCTATCAACTTTTTTACATGGATCCCTCTCATATTCAAAAGATATCTGTTCAGACGATCATTCTGGTGATCTCTACATCCAGAACAGAAAAAGAAGATACAGCAGGAAAAGCAATACAATCACTCTTTCAGGAGTCATCAATCCCGGTTATCAGAACTGAAATCATTCCCGATAATATTGAAAAGATCCAGAAAGCTCTTCACAAGGCTCTTTCTGAAGCGAACTGCATTATCCTGACTGGGGGTACTGGGATAACTCACGATGACTGCACCATTGAAGCAGTGGAACCACTTTTTGATAAGAGACTTGACGGTTTTGGGGAACTATTCCGCATGAAAAGTTTTGCAGAGGTTGGAACCAGGACAGTATTAAGCAGGGCTGTGGGAGGTATCATTGATGGGAAAGCCATCTTTTGTATACCTGGGTCAAAAAATGCCGCAGAACTTGCTACCCGGGACATTATTATCCCTGAAATTTATCATATCCTCACTCATGCAAACCGGTGAGTTTTCCTTTCTAGGAATTTTTTTTTCGTTGGCACCACTCAAATAAACCTGCTTATTACGTATTAGAACAATCATGTCTGCATGGTTCAGTGGTATCATAGTATCATTACAAAACTCACCGTTGCTTTTGTCATTCTGATTCTGGTTATTGCCGGTCTGAGTGTGCTCTATACATTCGGAGCGACAAAATCAGCTTTTAAAGAGACTACGCAGGATGAACTGGTGGCTCTTGCCAGTGTTATTGCAACCCAGATAGACGGGGATATCCTTGCAGCGTTGCAACCTGGTGATGAGGTAACTCCTGAATTCATCACAATGCGGGATCAGCTCTATGCGATGCAGACCTCAAGCCCTGAAATTTTATACCTCTATACCATGAAACAGACCTCAGATGGGATTGTTTTTGTGGTTGATGCAGAATATGGAATATCAGAAGATTCTGCAGGTATTGGTGATGTATATGATACTCCCACAGAGGAGATGAAGATGGGATTCCAGATTCCGGTTGCAGAACATGAGTACACAACCGATCAGTGGGGAACCGTCATTTCAGGGTATGCCCCGGTAAAGAATGCAGCAGGAGAGGTCACCGGCATCGTTGGTGTTGACATGAGTGCGACCAGGGTCATCGAACGGCAGGACTTTATCGGGAACATCATCTACCTGATCATGCTGATTGGTATTGGCATCACCGCGGTCATCATCGGGGTCATCAGTAAGACCATGATTCGGGATATAAGAAGCCTGAATGATTCTGCCGAAAAGATCTCCACCGGTGATATGAACGTTCTGGTGACGGTTGAACGAAATGATGAGATCGGGGAACTTGCCGGGTCATTTAGCAGGATGGTCTCAAGTCTTAAGATCATGATGATGGATGATAGTCCCTAGGCAGGGAGTCTATGTCAGATATATCAGAAAAGGTCCTTGCCATAACCGTTCAGGTGTTAGGTCCGGCTTCCAGGCGTTTTTTGGAGCGGCAGACAAAATTTCACCTGGACGGCCTTGAGTTTGACGACCTGAAAAAAGAGCATATCCCTGAGCTGGCTAAATGGGTTGGGATATCAGCCCAGCTCATTGTTGATGAAAAAAAGGCCTCTCAACTCGCAGATAAAATAAAAAATCTCTCTTAATTTTACCGGTTCACAGCCAGGAGAGCACACCGTTCACATATGAGATCTGTCAGGCGGTCCGGACCAGTTACCTCCAGTTCTTCAGACGTCACCTCGAAAAACTGTATAAGTCTGCTTTTTTTCTCTTCAGACATCAGACTCCTGTCATCATCCCTGACCTCCTCCATTCCCTCCAGAAGCGATGTGACGGCTTCCGGTTTTGGAGGAATTATACAAAGATAGCAGTCATTAATACCATTTTCAGGTCCAAACGGGGCAATCTGCCCGGTCTGCCTGGTACCGGCGGCATAGAGCAGGACCTCCATCTCAAGACTTCGTGCGATCATCCGGTCTTCTCTCCAGGCGCGGATAGCATGAACCAGGGCGGTTTTCACATGCTCAAACCCGGCAATCATGTTCCGGTTCAGGCACACAATAGTCACGCCATATTTTTCTCCGGTCTTTCTGATCATATCAAGAAATTCTGCCCGGTCCTTGATGGTCACTCTGACCGGGATGATATCATATTCATCAGTATATCCGTGTTCCTGTGTTAACATCCAAAATCCTCCCAGGAAGACTGGCCCCTAATCTTCTGCGTATCAGGGATCTCTTCTGTCTTATCTGAAGATGAGTTTTCTTTTTCAGAATTAGATAGAAATGCCAGGACTTTTCTTGCCCTGGCTGCCCCGAGAACATCCGAGAGGAGCACCTCATCAGCAGTCAGCAGGTCAGAAACTGTAATTATGCCAGCATTCTGGAGTTTTTCAGCCATTTTTTTACCAATTCCCGGAATATCGGTTAATAACTCAGGTGTTTTCTGCTGATAATCATCGTCGGATGAGTGTATTCCGGATCTCTTCACTCCGGTAATTTCATCGATAACCTGCCGTGCAATTCCTTCCCCAATGATTCGTGCAATCGTTGAAAGCCCTGCCCGTGCTACCGCTTCAGGATCCGGATATCCTGCATTATACAGAGTTCTTGCACGAACGCGACCGATATTACGGAGAGCAACGAGAGGCAGAAGCTCTGATTTTACTCCATGATGAACCCTGACCGAGAGCGTCTTTACAACCTGGCTCATCTCCGGCATCTCGACAGAAACCAGTCGTTCCGTTCCATGGAGGAGCCATTTGCCGGAGTCTACGATATTATAGAGATCCCCGGCTCCGATTCCATACCGCTCCTCTATCATCCCCTCTGAAAATTCATCAGCCCAGTCGGTCAGGACCAGAGCGGTCTTCAGACCGGAGAGCCAGAGTTCTTCCTCCTCCTGTTCAAAAGGAAGGGGTAATATGAGGTCATCCTTGTGTTTAAAGAGAAATGTCCGGAGAAGCTGGGTGTCAGCAGCCTTGAGATACAGCCGCTGCATATCAGGTGAGACACAGATGACATGAAGCAGTCCGATAAGTGTCGGAGTTTTACATGACTTCAGGCTGTCCAGGATCAGGCGTGCCGTGCAGGGATTGAGGTACAGCCGGGAGACCAGACTACCAAGCCTGGTTGCTGAAAGTGTATTCTCTCTCTCCTCTACCATCCCTGCCGTGGTGAGGAACCGGATCGCATCAGCAACCAGCCGGGGGAGCGAACGGGTTTTGGGATGCTGAAAAAAGTAAAAGGTGCGTTCCATGAATGATGACAATGCCTCCTGATCATGGGCAAATCCGGTTGCGATAAGAGAGAGGATATGAGCACACAACGACGCATCATCCACGCACTGTGAATCTACTCGTTCCGCTTCTGCATCGATGAAGGTTTCAAAAAGTCGTTCAACGCTCGGTGCATCCTTTGCCAGAAGGACTGCCTCTCCATAGGGATCAAGATGGGGCCTTCCTGCCCGTCCGGCCATCTGGTGATACTCCCCGACCGGGATCGGGACCATACCAAGACCTGAGGCAAACCGGTTATAATCCCGTATGATGACCCGTCGTGCCGGAAGATTGAGACCAGCAGCGAGGGTCGGGGTAGCGGCAATAACCTCAATATAGCCGTTTCGAAACCCCTCCTCAATTATTGTCCGCTCTTGCCGTATAAGACCGGCATGATGGAATGCGGCCCCCCGCTCCACGCAATCAGCAAGGACATTTCCTTCATCCCGGTCACGAAGTCTCCGAAGTTCTTGTGCGAGGGCCTTTGAGTCCGGGCTGCCGGCTTTTAATGCCCCTGCTGCTTTTTTCGCAAACCCCTCAGCATTTCTTCGTGAAGAAACAAAGACCAGGCACTGTCCTCCTTCTTCTATCGTATCAAGACAGAGGTTCAGATCATCATGCTTGGTTTTTCCCTGGATCGGACGTTCCGAGTCAGAAAATCGTATCTTCCCATTATAATAAACTCCCTGACGAAGGTCAACCGGTCGCCAGGTGCTGGTGATCAACGTAGCATCAAGCCATTCTGCGAGCTGGGCCGGGTTTCCAATCGTTGCAGACAGACCGATGATCTGCATAACTGGATTTGTGTACCTGAGCTTGGTTATGACCATCTCAAGAGTAGCCCCCCGGTTCTCTGACCCGATCAGGTGGACCTCATCCAGCACGATGCAGGTGATCTGTGAGAGCCAGGGTGTCCGGTTTCGAAGTAGTGAGTCAGTCTTCTCACTCGTTGCCACAATGATATCATTCTCACCAAGGTATGCATCGGTCCGGTCAAGATCACCGGTGGCGATACCGACCCTGATGACCCCTTTCTTTGAAAATTCATCGTATTTTTCAGATGCAAGTGCCCTGAGTGGTACAATATAAAGACATTTTCCCCCTGCGGCTATCCGTGACCACATCGCCATCTCGGCAAGGAGGGTCTTCCCACTTGCAGTCGGAATCGATATTAAGAGATTTTTCCCTTCCAATAATCCCTTCTCTATACATTCCGCCTGTGGTGGGTAGAGTGACCTGATCCCCTTTGCATGACAGGCTCTGATAAAAGAGTCGGGGAGGGGGAGTGATGCAATCTCCATGGATTCACCAAAGCAACGGGAAAGAAGAGGGCATGAAAGTCCTGTTAGTAGTAGTAACTGATCATATCCTGTTTTAATTCACGGCGTTTCTTTTCAAGGAATGAGAAGACCGATTCATGTGACACACCTTTGATGAGCATCTCAACCGCTTCCCTGGCTATCTTTACCTGTTCAATGGTGCCGATGATACCAACGGTTTTGCCATATACGGATATCTCTGTCGCCGTCATATCCTGGATCTGGGCTCGTGACCGGCCGTCACGTCCGATGATTCTCCCCCTTATCCGCTCAATTTTTGAGTCACTTCCGGCATATTCAGAGAGTTCGATGATCTCAAGATAGAGGTCAGGATCTTCAAGTAATATTGCTGCCCGTTCAGGAGAAAATCCCCGGGCTATTGCCTTTACGGTCTCAACAGCCTGGATAAACCCGTCTGCATCCTCACCCTCGATGCTGACCAGCCCCTCCTCACTGTCAACCTGTATCCGCGTTTTTGTCTTCTCCTCAATCTCCCTCTTCGTAAGCCCTTTCTTTCCAATAAGAACCCCTATTCGTTCCTGGGTTATTCGTGTTTCCTGTTGCATAATTACTCCAAAATTACTCTGAAATGTGATTATTGTAGGGATGAGCCGCACAGCTCATCAAGTGTGTCTGATACCTCAATTGTAGAGCACTGCTCACTAAAGAACCGGTTCAGCTGTTCCAGATCGCGTTTTAAAAAACCCGGAGCATGGGGGTGATCCAAGGTTACTGCCTGACCCATATCTATCAGATATGGATGTCCTTTGCCATAGAGAATGTTATATTCTGAAAGATCCCCATGAACCAGTTTTGCTTTCCTCCACAGAATCCTGATATCCTCCAGTATCTCGTCATATACCGCCTGAGCATCTTCATACTCTGCAAGCCTCAGCTGAGGAAATGCCCCATGTTCATCTCCCAAAAAATCCATGACCAGGACATTCCGGTCAAAAACCAGAGGGTGAGGTACCAGTATTCCGCTCTCTTCTGCACGTTTCAGGTTTGAAAACTCTTTTCTGGTCCAGGCAAAGATTACATCCCTCCTGCTTTTCCCGATATTAATAAATCTCCGGTCAGCAGTGATGTAATCCTGCATCTTTTTAAAATTCGCAGTCCGTGTCAGATAGATCTTGACCGCCACAGGAGTTCCGTCCCGGTCGGCAAGATAGACATTCGCCTCTTTACCGGTGGATATGGGCCCCCCCATTGCCGTAATCCACCCCTTGGAAAGAAGTTTATAGAGGCCGAGGAGGGTGTATTCATCAAATACATCATCCCTGACCTTCAGCTGGTCAAGTCCCTTTATTTTGGTCCTGAGTTCATCGACCTTCTTATCAAATTCATCTGTCTGTCGATCTCTCAAGAAACCACCCTGAACTTATTTAAGATACTCACGGACCGGTGCCAGGATGGTAATCAGGCTTTCTGCGACTGCCGTTTTCAGGTCAGCAGGATGAATCTCACCCTTGGCATACGCCTGTTCCATCTCTTCATATGATCCAAATGTCCGGTTGCCCCCGAACTTCTCTGGTCGTTCGATGGTTACGGTGTCAAGTCGTGGGAAGATGTGATGCTGCAGTACCTGCAGGACCGGGTTGTCTTCTACCTCCGGTGGACAGAACGCCTTTTTCATCTTTTTTCTGATATCCTCCTCCGACTCTGCTACGGATATGTAATTGCCCTGGGAAGAGGACATCTTCTTTCCGTCAAGTCCTTGAAGAATGGGGACATGAATACAGACCGGGGAGGGATAGTTTTTCGATGGCAGATACTCACGAGCCAGCATATGGATCTTCCGCTGATCAATTCCGCCAAGTGCAGCATCAACACCAAGCATGGCAATATCAGCCATCTGCATAATGGGGTATACCATCTGTGAGACGGTCGGGTTGTCCATCTGCCGTCCGACCTCATCCATACTCCGCTTAGCACGATTCAGGGTGATGGCCTGGGACAACTCATGAACCAGAATCTGATACTCCGGGGAGAGCTGGAAACTGGACCCGAGCACATATTTGATGTCAGTCAGGCCCAGCCCTTCAAAACAGCGGCGGTTATATTCTGCAAGTTTTTTGACCTCTTCCATCGTTCCTTTCCGGTTCAGGAAAGCGTGGAGATCGGCAAGGAGAACAGTGACTTCAAAACCTGCATCTCTCAGGTCTATCAGTTTATTGATAGTAACCAGGTGTCCAAGATGGATCTCTCCACTTGGCTCATATCCTGCGTAGACCTTTCTGACCGGACGGTCAAGGAGGGAACGCAGTTCCTCGTCAGTAACGACCTCGACCGTGTTCCGTATTACACGGGCGTATGTATCCATTCTGAGGAGGTTTGTATTGGATCGTGATAATAGGATGAGTGATTAGAGGGCAGTAAACTGCATGGCCTCGTTGGTCATCCTGATTGAAGTCTCCGGGTCTCTGACTTCGCCCATCATCGCGCGGATTGCATCCACGTTCTCAATTACGACATCAGCCTCCTGATGGATAGCCTGGAAGAAGAAGAGTTCCTTTCCAACCATATTCACCGATGCCTCAAATATGCCGTTCTCCCATAAGTCAGAACGTGGCCGGCCCATATCCATAACATACTCCTTGAGTTCTGCCGTGCTCTTGATCGCAGTCTTTGGCTGGACAAGACCAATCCGGTTGTGACTGCGCATGACGGCGAGTACATCATCACGACTGACTTCCTTTTTCAGTTCTATGGTGATGGCGTGCATATGCATCTGGGTCGTCGGTACGATCATGGCCATGGTTACAATATCGATGTGGGGAAGGACGGTGTTGACATCCGGCCCGTGATGACTGGGAATGGTCGGTGGGTCAAGGACGACCGCATCAATCGGGCCCTTCTTGACGACATGCGGGTCGGCTCCTCTTCTGACCATGACCGCCCGGACTTTTACAACTCCGAAGGCATCATCCACCGCTTTGATAACCCGGCAGAGACCGGTGGTGTTACAGGATACAACTCTGACAAACTGTCTGCCAATCGCATCCTTGTAATTTGCATGGGCATTGAATGAGAATCCTGCAACCTCGTGATCTTCACCGCCCTGCCAGATAGCCTTGACCCCTGCTTTCTCATACAGGGCCTTGTTTGATTCACCGACACCGCCAGGGGTTCCATCTACAACAATGTCGGCTTTTTTGAGCATATCTTCAACTGAACCTGCAACCGGGATTCCAGCTTTCGCGAATGCATCCTTCTTGCTCATGTCAGCAATGTAGATCGGGTACCCTCTCTGGACAGCAATCAGGGCCTCGGCTGATGGTTTTGTCTTTGATACCCCGATGATCTCCATATCTTTCTGGGCAGAGACCGCATCCGCAACACGCTTTCCGATGGTTCCATATCCATTAATTGCAACTTTGATCATGTGTGGACCTCTGAATAACGGTGATTGAGTTTGGTATCTGCTTTATAAATACATATAATATCCCTTCATGTCCAATCACCGGTCAGGTCAGGGTGTCCGAACTTCAATCTGAAACGTATTTCTCTCCTTTTCAGCAAAAGACTGAATATTACGGAGTATATACTCATAGGGATCAGATGGATAATAAAAGAGATGGCCCTCGCAGGTGCAATCTGATGATCCAAATCCCACAATGACAGTCCCGGTCATATGCCGGGCAAGATGGCATTCAATCCTCTCTTCGGTATGGATACAACAGGCCAGGACTACCTGAAAATAGGGAGAAAGCAGGAGTGAGTCAATATGCCAGCGGGGGCTTTTATTTTTATCACGATTCAATCTGAAATGTCGCATTACCCGGGAAAACCCTCCTGGTCCCAGGGCAGACCCAACATATGCATGCCATCCGGCAGAAAATGTTCTCTGACCTTGTGCTCCTACCTGAATCCTGCATTCATCATTCTTCAAAATGAGGATGTATGCTCCCTTATCCATATCCTGATTGTATGAGGGCTGCAGCCGCCTTAATAAACCGCTCTCCGTTCTCCCGTGCAGGAATTCCATGACCGGGGTATAGGCCCCCGACCTTCAGCTGGGTCAGTTTCTGTATTGAGTCGGAAAGGGTGCTCCTGCTCCCGCCCGGGAAGTCATACCGTCCGAATGCGCCGTCAGAAAAGACCGTATCACCGGAGATGAGTTCTGCTGTTCCTCTGTCATACAGACAGATGCTTCCCGGTGTATGGCCGGGAGTGTGGATGATCTCATACCCTTCAATTATTTCCCCTCCATGGAGGATGATATCAGGGATGATTCCGGGAGAATGTTCTCCGAAATGCATTGCAAGGCTGAGGTTGTCATGTATGAGTCCTTCTGCGTCAGCCTCATGAATACAGATCTTAGCCCCGGTCATCTTCTGCAGAGCCGGAAGGTAGGCGATATGATCAAAATGACAATGGGTCAGGATGATATGGGTGATGGTGTTTCGATGCGCCTCTATTGCCATCGGGGTCACACCGGCGTCAACCAGAACCGTACCCCGTGCAACATAGGCATTTGCATACATCCCTCTCCCTGGGATGAATTTTACTGCCATGTGACTATCATATTCCCCGGCATACAACAAGTAGGATATGGTACCTACCCAATATTCCCTTCCTGATACATCTGTCCTGAATACAATAGCTCAGGCTGAATCACTCGATAATGACCGGTTAATCAGACTGATACAGGCGGGAAGGGTAGTAGTCCCCCGAAATCCGAGACGGCTTTGCCCCCCCTGTGCCATCGGTGAAGGATGCAAAGTCAAGGTCAATGTCAATGTTGGCACGTCCCAGGGTCTCTGTGATCCCGCCCTCGAAAAGGAGAAAGCAGAGGCAGCGATTCAGAACGGTGCCCATACGTTGATGGATCTCTCGACAGGGGGTGATTTACCTGCTATCCGCCGTATGGTGCTTTCGTCTCCGGTACCGGTCGGGACCGTTCCTATCTACGAGGCTGTCAGAAGAGCAGGATCGGTCCGGGATGTTGATGCAGACCTCTTGTTTACTGTCATTCGGGAGCACTGTAGGGACGGGGTAGACTTTCTCACCCTGCACTGTGGGGTAAACCAGGATGTGCTCCGATCCCTTCGGGAAGATCCGCGCCGTATGGGGGTTGTTTCACGGGGAGGATCGTTTCATGTCGCTATGATGGCTGCACAGGAGGAGGAGAACCCTCTCTGGAGTGAATTTGATTACCTGTGTGAGATACTTGATGAATACCAGGTCGTGGTCAGCCTTGGTGACGGGATGCGTCCGGGCTGTCATGAAGATGCCACACGTGAGGCAAAGACGGTTGAATATCTAAACCTTGGCCGGCTCGCACGAAGGGCTCATCACCTCGGCATCCCCCGGATGATTGAAGGACCGGGTCACATGCCCCTTGAGCAGATTGGATACAATGTCCGGATGATCAAGGAACTGACTGATTATGCCCCGCTTTACCTCCTTGGCCCGCTGGTGACTGACATTGCGTCCGGGTATGATCATGTGGTTGGTGCGATTGGTGGTGCCATTGCCTGCAAGCATGGGGCAAATTTCCTGTGCATGGTATCTCCCAGTGAACACCTCGCTCTCCCCCGGGTTCATGATATTATTGAAGGGACCCGGGCCTCTGTTCTCGCAGCCCATATAGGGGATCTGCTCGCCGGCAGGGAGGATGCACGAAACCGTGAGATTATGATGGGAAAAGCCCGTCAGGAACTGGACTGGGAAAAACAGTTTAATCTTTCATTATTCCCCGAAGTAGCACGGAGTATCCATGATCGGGACCAGGAAAAGGAGACCTGCTCCATGTGTGGTGACCTGTGTGCGGTGAAGATGGTCCGGGATCTCTTCACGACCCCTGATGATAATGGAACAGCGTGAGAAGGGATGATTAACCTGTGGCCGTACATTCTCTGGGATGAGTGCCTTTGTTGATGTGACACCTTATGCTCCCAACCCAATTAAGTATGTTATTTATATATTCGAAGATTTTGTGTTTCAAAGGGTGGAGATGTGATACTCACTATATCAATGAAATATTTTGTCAGACGTATGTCTGCCGGATCTTCCTGAGATCAGATTAGCTCGTACATCTGATCTGAAATATAGAATAGACTTTTAAATAATGGTCGAATTTAATTATATTTCTCTCCTAATGTATTTTTCAATAATTCTGATTCTTAAATTAAATCCTCATCAAAATTATTCTGCGAAATTGACTAATATTTGTAATATTTAATAAATCTTAACTAATTTATTCGAAACTCTTAAAAATATGCTTCTTAATTCAGCAAAAATAAATAAGAACCATAAACTGTGTTATTATCTGGATTCATACGAAGAAAATTGCGTGAACTGGGAAAAAGGAGACTGGGGGTAACATCACCCCCGGTTAGGATTGTCAATTGATGATCCCCAACCAAAAATGTATGGACAAAAATCCTGTCGGTATAGGGGGTTTTCTCATGAATCTGGTTTTTCGTATACTGTGAAATGAACTTAAAAAGGACTACGGTAATAATGTCCTTATAAGAAAAAGAGGTTAGGCGAATTTCTCTGCTGCCATCTCAATATCTTCGGCCTTGAGAGTCTTCCGACCGGCATGGATGGAGAGTTTGTTTGCTTCCTTTACAAGTTTTGCCAGGTAATTTTCCGCATGTTCAACAAGTGCCTGGGTAGCATCTGCTCCGACCCGTTCAGCTCCATTGTTCTTTGCGACACGGGCAACGGCTGCAAGTGGTAAATCTGCCATAATATATCAAGGATTAATATATGAAGTATAGTATTAATAGATTTTGCTCATATTTTGCCTAAATCGTGTGTTATCAAGCCCGGTATAAGAAGAGCATATAAATAAATTCAGTCGTCTTCTGATACATGGTTGAGCGTGGATCCCTTCTCCGCGACCTGAACAGATCCGCACATTGATCCTCTGGAAATCTGATTAATACTCTGACAGAATCGATGGTTGCAACCGGTTGCAACTGTTGAAACTGGGAGAAATTTTAAATTTCATCTAATATCTTCTGGTTTCTCTCTCACAGAATTTTTTCTGAAAACCAGATGCAACCCATGAGAAATCGCCTGATCGATCAGCTATCGTGGTTATGATTCTTTTTGAGAAAAAAACACACGATTGTTTCAATAAATTGTTTCAGACTGTTTTCCAGTGGTTTTATCCATATCCCTTTTAACCTGTTTCGGGCAACACTGGTATGTCACACAGAGCCCTGTGAAAACCCTAGGACATAACTCCTGGATGACTGGCAGGATCTCTGTGAGGTGAGTTGTGTTCAACATGTCCTCCTACACCTGTTGTATCAATCTCATCCGGAAAAGGAAACTCCCCTGGTCAGGAGAGGGTTTCATGTCCTCCAATTCTTCTCTCCTGACCACACCTGAACTTCACCCGGCCGATACCAAGGCCGGTTTTCCTCCTGCAATGTTTCAACGAAGTACTTATGGAGATAGACATGCTTTTACAGAGTAAATTTCCCATAAAATACAATGAGCGTCAGATCTGTCTGATAAATTACCTCAAATGTCAGATGAAACCAGGATCCAATTTTTTTAAGTCAAAGTATATCGCCAGGGATACTGGGTTGTCCTCAAAAGAAGTGGGGACTAACATGGCGTTATTGTCAGAGATATGTCCTGATTTTAAGATTGAGCGGTACAGTTACTCGAACAGTACGACCTGGTTAGTGACAGTACCACAGGTATAACCCTATTTTTCCTCCTCGTTTTACTGCGTTGGTTTTTATTTCTTCTGTCGGTCGATTGTCTCCGGACTTGTATCATTCCAGATCGTTGACCATGGTAACTGTCAAAGTTTTTGTCAGATCAAGGGTTCTGGTGTGATAGATACTGCCCACATTTGTGAGACCATGTATTTGAGTGAACGAGTTCTTGCATGTGACTGGCTCACATCTGAAGAGGATGAAGCATGGGAGTATTTGTAAAAGGAGATATTGTCGTTATACCGTTTCCGTTCTCTGATTTAAGTTCTGTAAAACGACGCCCTGCATTGGTGATTGCACCTATAACCGGGGACGATTAGATCCTATGCCAAATTACCTCAAAATTTCACTCAGATACGTATAGTATCCCCCTCCATCCGTCAGACCTAATATTCGGAACCTTAAAAGAGATGAGTTATATCAGACCTGATAAACTGTTTACTGCTCATGTTTCAATGATCCAGTACACCTTGGGACATGTAGTAGATCCTGTCATACAAACCGTAGTCAAAACCATAATTTCAATCATTCAGCAGGAATGATCCCGGCAGATCTCTTTTTATTCTTATACTCAGTCTTTTCCCTTATCCTTCCTTCTTTTCTTGAAAAATTCTCGCTGATGTATCCACAATCCAGGATACTCACGACAGACCTCATGCGTATTTGCCAGAGTAACACATTCGAGTCACTTCCTTCTTGGCTTCACACGAACACAATGGCTCTTCCTCGTTCCCAGGAATCACAGATCCCGGCCCCCCTGCATGGGAATGGGTGCTCCTCGGCGAAATTGCGCGGCAGACACCTTGGATTATATATGCCCCACTCGTGCATTCCCAAAAGGGCGGTATACAGGCAGCCGGTCATATAGGCATGACTTATCTGGTGAGCTCATGGGAGATAACTTGTCGATGAGGTTCATTCCTGCTCGGGTTCTCTGAACACCCGGTCCTGCTCACATCCCTTTTTTTTTGGATGAGAAAACCGGATTCAGGGTTGGTGATTCCCTGGAAACAACACGGTAAATCAATCTTTGGGTCATTCTCTCCTTCCCAAACATAATTATTAATAACATATGAGTCGTCTTTTTTCATGATCAGCTTCTCGAAAGTTTGGCGAATACCCGATCCGGGCAGTCAGATGTATGCTGGTGAAATCTCCCGTTGTCGGTCAGATTGCCGGGTGAAAGGGGCATGATCACACTCCTCTCATGTCTAAATAGATTGTGAAAGGAAAGAGACACGGTGTCTGATATCTTATGGAAGGAAAGCGACTGTACGTCGGCAATCTGACGTACTCTGTGAAAGAAGACCAGCTGAAGGATCTCTTCTCTCAGTATGGTGACGTTGTCAGTGTAAAAATTATCGAGCAGAAAGGCTTCGGATTTGTCGAGATGGGTACCAGCGAAGAAGCCCAGGCGGCGATGGACGCTCTGAACCAGACCGTATTTGAGGGGCGGACCATGCGTATTGATGAAGCACGGCCCATGCAGCCAAGACGGGAGTTTGACCGTGGATCCGGCGGCGGGGGATATAACCGTGGCAGGGGATATGGCGGAGGCCGTAACTACTCATAATAATTCTTTTTCTCAATCATTGAACCGTTACGACCTTCTTATGTGGTCTACCGAATGTAACAGAAACTCCCTGCCCCCCCCGGACCGCCTGATAGGAAAGCTCATATGTTCCGGGTGATGTTGGTGCCTTTAACTCAAAATTAAACGTATAAAACTGCTTTGAATTAATCCCGGAAGGAACAGGAAGCCATTCAGGACCCCAGGTCGCTGCATCGCCCACAGCCCTGATACCAACTCCATGCATATCAAGCCAGTTATCAGATCCATCATTAAGGAGGGTGATGGTTACCGGGTATGACATACCGGCTTTCATCTCTGTCGGGATGGAATCCCCGGTGATGACGGCATGAATCCCGGTGATGATGGTAAATGGCGTTGAGACCGGAACCGGTGTCATCACGGTTTGAATTGGTTCTGGTTCAGGTATCTCCACCGGGATAAAACCACTCCCGGCCGGGATTAAGGGGTATTGATCGATGAGACCCGATTCGATGTAGGGCATATCACCGAATCCGTCATGATCCGCGTCAGCGATCATATGGGATGAATAGACCGGAACCCCTCCCTGTGCCCAGAGGTTTCCACCCGTTTTCTGACCCTTGATAATATTGGTCTGGTTTGATGGGATCTGATACAGTAATGCCCCTTCGCTTGCGGCATTTCTGATGTTCACATAGTTATCAAATATATTATTCCAGATCTGAATCCCTTTTGCATGGTCCAGGAGAATGCCGGGGCCCTGGTTTCCTTCAATCCGGCACCCGGTAATAACTCCCCCACTTGTTCTCTCCAGATGAATGCCTGCATTGGTGTTCTCGGTAACCACAAGGTCCCTGATATCCGGAGCACCGTCTGAAATGGAGATCCCTTTCTCATTTCCCTTTATCTCTGACTGCCAGATTGCCGGTGTTTTCAAACCCCTCGATGCGATACCTATCCGTGAGCCGGTGATCGTAACACCGCTGCATTTTATATCCCGATCAGAGAAAGTGGCATCAGACACTGCATAATCTTTCGAGCGATCACGTCCCCAGGGAAACTCAGATGAGTCAGCCCCTTCAAGATATATACCGGTCACCTCATCATGGACGGTCAGGTTCTGAATACGGACGCCGGTGACTGGTTTTCCCTGTGAATCAAGAAGGGTCACCCAGATCCCAACCGACGGATCACCGGTTTTTGCAGGACGTACCTGATATCCCTGTCCGTCAAGGATGACCGATGAGGAGGTGATGATAACACCGACCGGGTAGGTATGGGTGACATTGTTCTCAAGCGTATATCGTCCGGGCTCCTGGATGAGAACATAATCCCCGGTATATGGCCCTGATTCAGGGGGAAAAGTGATAGAAATTCCAAACACCGGAGATGAGAAAAGCAGGGTGATGGAAACCGCTGCGAAAAATATTGATCGGATCATATTCTTCCCTGTGTGGGTGTCTTCTGAAAGATGGGTATTGTCAGGGTTTATGGCTTCCCGATCTGGAGGTCTTCCAGGTACTCATCAATAATTCTGATTCCCTCCTGGACAAGGATGACATCAATATAGGTTCCTTCAGGCCGTGCATGATGTTTCATGACCCGGATCCTCCTGGTATTGTCCCGCCGTTCAATCTGAAGGATGATTTTACTGAGATGATACAGGCCGGTCCCTCCGAGGGGAGCAAAATCACCTCTGCTGATATCCATATATACCTGGTTTGAGATGAGGACCGGAATGTCATATCGCTTTGCATACCCAAGGAGCATCGTCATCTGGCGGTTAAACTTCTGAAGCGCCTCCTGGATATGTTCAAGTTCGGTCCGGTACAGGCCGGTGGCAGAATCAAGGATGATGATTCCTGCCTTCTGCTCCCGTATCACATCCTCAGATTCAAGTATCATCAGAGCCTGCTGGTTAAAATCCACTGGTTCATAAAGGAACAGCCGGTCAGCAAGAGTCGCTGCCTCATCACCGGCAATCTGGCTGAACCGTTCGGCAGAGAAACTCTCAGTATCGAAATAGACAACCGACTCACCCTGCTTTAAGACTGAGACTGCCGCCATGAGGCATAAGGAAGATTTTCCTGAGCCGGGCTCACCAAAGATCTGGGTGATCATCTTGCGGGGGTATCCGGTCCCCATCAGGTCATCAAGTGCTGCATTTCCTGAGGATACGCCGGTTAATCTCATCGGCTCTCACCTGACCTGATGAATTTTTTCCCCGCTTCCGTCACGATATGGAGAACATCCCTCACCGGAATAGTGTGGGTTTTTGCATACTCCTCGGCAACCCCGTATTCTGGTTTTACCAGGTAGCAGGTATCTCCGATATACCCGAACTTTACCGGAAACCTGACCTCCTCCCCGTGTATCTGAACCGGTACCTCCTGTATCTCCCGTTCGGCAATAAACCGGTGAACAGCCGGGGTAACCCTGATACCCAGTGTCCCAAGTTCCCTGGCAAGTATCTCTGCAAGCGCTCCTGACCGTTCAGCCGGTGAGATGACCCTGATAAGATGCCCCGGCCGTCCTTTTTTCATGAGGACCGGCACTGCACAGGCATCCCGTGCCCCTTCTTTCATTACAAGTGAAAGCACGGTTCCGATGCACTCGCCGGTGATGTCGTCAACATTCGTCTCAAGGATGTCCACCCTGTCTTCTGACAGGCCCTGGCACTCCATCACATATGCCCTGAGCACGTTTGGAGATCGGGGATCATCCCTGCTGCCTGCCCCGTATCCGGTCTTCAGAATGATACCGACAGGAAGATACGGGGTCCCCTCTCCACAGAACTCGGAGAGGATTGCCGCCCCGGTGGGGGTGAGTTGTTCTCCGGTATGCTCTCCAGACATTACAAGAAGTCTGCCGGATGAGAGGATCTCGGCGGTTGCTGGTGCCGGCACAGGAAAGGTCCCATGAGCACAGGTCAGCATCCCGGTCCCGACAGCAACCGGCAGGGAGATGATTTTTTCAGGAGCAAGCAGATGTACCGCCATACAGGAACCGATAACATCGGCAATCGCATCGTCGGCGCCGACTTCATGAAAATGAACATGGTGCGTTCCGTGGACTGCCTCCTCTGCCTTTGCGATCCTGATAAAAATGTGTTCAGCCTGCGCAATTACTGCCGGAGGGGCATGTGCCTTTCGGACGATATCCAGCACTTCCTCGAGAGTCCGGTGGGCAGGACCGGCACGGGTATGGACCTTCACGGCAGCAATGCCACACCTGTTTACTATCTCACTATCTGGAGTCTGCACAACAGAACTCATCGCTCGCATGACCTGCTCTTTGTCAGCACCAAGGCTCAGGAGAGCTCCACATATCATATCCCCTGCAGCGCCGTGAAAGGGGTCAAATGCGAGAAGACGCATGGTTCCTATACTTTTAAGTCCCGGCGTATATGATGGTTAGGTAATGGAATTGTATCTCAGGGTTGATAGTGCATATCCCGGAGACCAGGGGGGAGGGAAAGCCCGCCTGGATCCGGAAACTATGAACCAGATGCGACTTTCACCGGGCGACATCATCCGGATCTCCGGCAGGTCCGTAACCGTTGCAAAGGTCTGGCGTGCCCAGCTGGCAGACTGGAATCAGCAGAAGATCCGGATTGATAATTTTACCCGGATGAATGCAAATGTCTCGATTGGAGACACGGTCAAAATAACCAAGGTGGAAGAGACGATCCCTGCCGCGACCGTGGTGCTGGCACCCCCCGAGGATCTCCCGAAAAATGTGCCGATGGCAGATCCCTCAACCATACATCACAACCTCATAGATTATCCGGTCGCAATGGGTGACTCGGTACCTATTCCCATAGGAATGCCATTTGTCCAGCCGCAGATGGTGGCATACAAGGTCATCGAGCTGGATCCCCCGGATGCGGTCATCATCAGTCAGCGGACCGAGGTGATCATATCAGACAGTCCTATCAGCGGGTTTGAGGGCATCAGCCAGATTACCTACGAGGACATCGGCGGTCTTCGTGATGAACTCCAGCGGCTTCGGGAGACCATCGAACTTCCGATGCGGCATCCTGAACTCTTCCGGCGTCTTGGAATAGAACCCCCCAAAGGCGTGCTGCTCTTCGGACCACCGGGAACCGGAAAAACACTCATCGCAAAGGCGGTTGCCAATGAGTCAGGGGCTCATTTCATTCCGATTGCCGGCCCCGAAGTCATTTCAAAATATTACGGGGAGAGTGAGCAGCGGCTTCGTGAAGTGTTTGAAGAAGCAGCTGAGAATGCCCCCTCTATCATCTTCATCGATGAACTCGACTCAATCACCCCAAAACGGGAGGAAGTGACCGGTGAGGTCGAACGGCGGGTAGTTGCCCAGCTCCTCACCATGATGGACGGCCTTGAGGAACGGGGGCAGGTTGTCGTCATCGGAGCAACGAACCGGCTTGATGCCATCGACCCGGCACTCAGGCGTCCTGGCAGATTTGACCGTGAGATTGAGATCGGCGTCCCCTCAAACCCGGACCGTATAGAGATATTAAAAATTCATACCCGGGGAATGCCTCTCTATGATGATGTAAATCTCGAGGAACTGGCCGAACGGACCCACGGATATACCGGTGCAGATATCGCAGCCCTATCCCGTGAGGCGGCAATCAGGGCCCTTCGCCGGTACCTCCCTCACATCAACCTTGACGAGGATATCATCCCTGATGAGGTCCTGGAGACCATGGTTGTAACCGGAAAGGACTTTCACCAGGCCCTTCGTGAGATCACCCCGTCAGGAATGCGCGAGGTCATGCTGGAGGTCTCCCACCTCAGATGGCGCGATGTGGGAGGGTTGTCTGATGCCATCGAGGAGATCAGGGAATCGGTTGAGTACCCCCTTACCAGAAGAGAGAAGTACGATGATCTTGGTATCCAGTCACCCCGTGGTGTCCTCCTCTATGGCCCGCCTGGAACCGGCAAAACCCTCCTTGCAAAAGCGGTTGCGAACGAGTCAGGTGCGAACTTCATCGCTGTCAGGGGTCCCCAGCTCCTGTCCAAGTGGGTTGGTGAGTCGGAACGTGCGGTCCGGGAGATCTTTAAGAAAGCACGTCAGGTCTCCCCTGCCATCATCTTCTTTGATGAGCTGGATGCCCTGACTCCTGCCAGGGGAACGGCGGGCGACAGTCACACTATGGAGAGTGTCTTAAACCAGTTCCTGACCGAGATGGATGGTC
Source organism: Methanospirillum hungatei JF-1 (assembly GCF_000013445.1). Lineage (NCBI taxonomy): Archaea > Methanobacteriati > Methanobacteriota > Methanomicrobia > Methanomicrobiales > Methanospirillaceae > Methanospirillum > Methanospirillum hungatei. The sequence continues at coordinate 2,724,090 of NC_007796.1, read as the reverse complement.
TGGTTGAGCTGCGTGACGTGGTTGTGATGGGAGCGACAAACCGGCCTGACATTGTAGACCCTGCCCTTCTCAGAACAGGACGGTTTGACCGGCTCATCTATATCGGTGAACCGGGCCCATCTGACCGGGTTGACATTTTAAAGATCCATGCACGACTCATACCCATCGAGGGGTCCGCACTGGAATCACTGGTGGATGCCACCCAGAACTTTACCGAGGACGACTTTGAGATACTAGCCGGAACACTCCCCCGTGAAGTCAAATCATCAGGGCCTGAACTCATGGAATATATCCGCACGGTCACCCCGTCACAGGGAACTATCAGCCGGTCAGCACGTCGCAGGATGCTGGTTGAGATCTTTGAAAAATTCAGGATCACTATTGAAGATCCGGTTCTGGATAAATTGTTTGGTGATATCGCGTCACGGACAGACGGCTATGTCGGGGCTGACCTTGAAGGACTCTGTCGTGAAGCAGCCATATTTGCCATGCGGGATCAGCTCCATTATGTGAAGAAAGAGCACTTTGAGCGTGCCCTTGAGAAGGTCCACCCGACCATGAACGAGCGGCTTCGTGAGGCATATGATCGGGTAAAAACTCATTTCAAAGGTGGTATGCCGAAAAAGAGCGAGCCACCTGAGTACCAGTAACCAACCCTTTTTTCCCTCCATTTCCAATGCATGGAGGTAGTGCTATTTGGGCATCTATGTACAACATAGTACACAAGTGAGAGTACCCTGTTATGTTTAATATATCCACATTTCTTGATACCCATCAGGCCAGGTTTCCAGATAAAATAGCGCTCATCCACCCAAAATCCAACCGGTCCTATACATATACCGATCTCCACCGACTCAGTGGTTCTCTTGCTGTAGTTTGTGAAGAGTTTGGTCTGGTTCCAGGTGACCGGGTTGTCCTGTATCTGGACAGTTCACCCGAGTACCTGATCAGCTATTTTGCACTATGGCGTGCCGGTCTTGTAGCGGTTCCGACCAACATCGTGTACCGGAAGGATGAACTTGCCTATGCAATCCGCGACTCTGGTGCAAAAATGCTCATCACATCGGTTAGTTCACGTGATATCACCGGTTTGATGAAGGAGTCCTGTCCTGAGCTGGTACATATTGTTGAGGTGGGAGGAGTAGGCAAATACTCCTGGGAGAATCTCACCCTGTCTCATGATCCTCTCCGCCCGGTACCCTGCTCTCCGGATCAGGTCTGCCAGATACAGTATACCTCAGGGACCACGGGCAGGCCGAAAGGTGCCATGCTGACTCATAGCGGATGGCTTGCCGCCCTGCAGGCCGAGGGGGAGGCTCTTGATCTGACATGTGATGACATCTACCTTGGCATATATCCGATGGCACATGTCGGGATTTCATGGGGGCTTTCTGTGCTTCGCGCCGGCGGGACCTATGTGATCATGGAGCGGTATAACCTGGATGAGTACATCAGTCTGACCCGTGAGTATCAGATAACGATCCTTGCCGGAATGCCCCCGGTCATTCATGCCCTGACTGAAACCCCCCCGGGAACCGAGGATAACTTCACCTCTGTCCGCCGTATCATCAGTGGGGGCGGGCCGATGCACTCACCGACCTGGAAAAAGTTCAATGAACGGTTTAAAATTCCGGTCATCAATGCCTACGGTCTTTCAGAGACGATCGTTCTCGGATGCGGGACTGTTATCCGGCCTGAAGACTATCCGACTGCGGATGAGTATAACAGCGTTGGAAAACCGGTCGGGTATGCGGAGGTAAAAATCGTTGAAGTTGGAAACCCGGCAAAGGAACTTACATCGCCACATGCTGGTGAGATAGCACTTCGCGGGCCGGGGGTAGCCCTGGGATACTGGAACCAGCCTGAAGAGACAAAAGAAGTCTTCATGGAAGATGGCTGGTTTCTGACCGGAGATATCGGGTATATCGACGATCATGGCATGCTGGTCATCACCGACCGGAAAAAGGACATGATCATTATGTCAGGATGGAAGGTTTATCCGACCGAGGTTGAGAACGTCCTCATCAATCACCCGAAAATCTCAGATATTGCTATCTTTGGTTGTCCTGATGAAGAAAAAGGTGAGATCCCCGCAGCAGCGGTTGTCCTCCGGAATAAAGAGGATACCCTTACCCTTGAGGAACTCTCCGGCTGGAGCCGTGAGCAGCTTGCAGGGTATAAAATACCCCGTCGTCTCGTGATTCTCAATCAGTTACCAAGAGTTGGTGGGTGGAAACTTCTCCGGCGGGAACTCAGGGAGTCGTTATGTTCGGAAAAGCGGAGCGGGGAAGCGTAAGTGGAGCGGTGGCATTCACCACCCCCTTTGTCTCGTGGACCGGACTATCACGAATATTGAGGATATCATTAAAGCTTACAACAATACCGGAGTCTCCAATCATGTATGTCTGATTGGCATATGATGCATTTTTCCCGGCCATCGACTGCATGATAAGGTAATTTTCCAAAAGTGAGCTCTGTTCCCTCACCGGTGCCCGGACACCCATCAGGAAATTACCTGCAACCGAGAGGAAAATGCCGCAGACGAGGAGCACTGCAAGAAATACTATCCGGTTTTTCTCCATATTCTCCTCATTTCAGCAGAATGAGGTTTCCCATCCCTCTCCTTCTCTTCTCAATCAGCCCCATACTCTCGAGCATATCAAGAGACCGGCTGACATTGGATTTTGAAAGCCCGGTCTTTTCAACGATATCACTCTGGGGGATAATCCCGTCTGCATCAAGGATGGTCTGATAGATGAGCTGCTGATCCTCTTTGAGTGTGGGAAGAACCGTCTCCCATTTTCGTTTTCTATCTTCCAATGGTGAGAATGGTAAAGGCGCTTCCTGATATGGCAGGGGTGGCGCTCCCTGTGCTTGGAGTGCCGGAATGGGATGGATCTGTTCATAGAGCAGAAGATAAAGCCCGCTTCCACAAATTATCAGGGACGAGACAATGAGCACGATAACATCAGTTGCCGAATATATATCCCCAATCCGTTCGGTCTGGATGATATAATCCTCACCGGTATACCAGATTACGAGCGGAGTCGGGTTCATCAGCTTCAGGCCAAGGATAAAGACCGATGCAATGAACAGCACTGCTGCCAACAGCTCTTTTCCGTTCAATGAAGGAATGCCAGGCGTCATCAGGTTACCTATCAGATGTGTGTTCAGACGCAATCATTGTTTTCACAAATTCCCAATTTCCTGCCGTACTTCAGAAACGACCCCGGTAAGCCTGGTCAGTTTAGCGTATGCACTCTCCGGAGTGTGCATCCGAAGACCACAATCCGGGTCAGGAAGGATCCGTTCAGCCCCAAGGATATCTATTCCCTTCCAAAGCCGCCTCTTGACATCATCAGCCGAATCAAGTACAGGGGAGGACGAATCCACGATTCCATACCCGATGTACCGGTCTTTTAAATCCTTCCCGGATAATGAGGCCAGGTTTTCTGCATTTACACTCCCTTCAAAATCAAGGATCTGAATGGGCATTGCCAGCAGGTCATCGATGATATGTGCAATGTTTCCACAGGCATGCAGACAGACCGGGATTGAAACTGCCTTTGCGATGGTACTAATTGCCTTTTTCGCAACATCCATGTCAGCTGCCCCGGTCGAGAGGATTGGTTCATCAATCTGCAGCATAACCGCCCCGGTCTTTGCAAGGCCCTGAGCCTCCACCACAAGGGAAGATGCAATATCCGGGACCAGTTCATTCCGGTTCCGGTATAGAGGTGTTCCAAGATGCAATCCGTATGCAAGTGTGGACGGACCGGTAATGATTGCTTTCACGTATGGATGCTGCCTGACTGCGTATGCCGTATCTTTTATGGTTATTGCCTGATCAGGGGGCATCACCCGGCCGATGACGTCGCCTCCCCGGATCCCCGGGAGTTTTGAGGCAAATGCCCCGATTATGTCACCCCGCACCTGACCGTCTGATATGATGGTAATGCCTGCCTTTTTCTGAAGGGATACCGCCTCCTCTACCGCTCCGTGGTAGGGATCAAACAAGCTTCTCAGTGTTCGCTTTGGCTGTGACGGATAGCTGCCGACGACGGTTGTCGGAAGGATGGTGTCTGGGATGAATGACTGCATGATCAGGGAACAACCCGGTGTCTGTCACGGGGGAAGAGGACTGCTTCACGGACATTTGGAAGACCGAGCATGGTCGTTACGAGACGCTCGGCACCAAGTCCCCAGCCCGCATGGGGCGGCATACCAAACCTGAATGGGTTAAGATAGAACTCAAAGTTCTCAGGATTTAATCCTTTCTTCGCTATCTGCTCTACCAGAAGGTCATGCTGGTGGACCCGCTGGGCACCGGATGAGAGTTCCATCCTGGGGTGCATCATATCAAAGGCCTTACAGATCTCGGGATCGTTCTCGTACGGCATGGCATAATAGGGTCTGATTGAGGATGGCCAGTCGACGATAAAGTACAGGCGTCCCATCTCTTCACCAATCGCACGCTCTGCAGCCGTTCCGATATCATCACCATACGCGATATCCTCTTCACATGTAGCAGATGCAATCTCGATCGCCTCACTATAGGGAAGACGTGGGAATCCTTTTTCAGGAACGGCAAAGTCATCAAGCCCTAAATCGGCTATGGCATCACTGCAGGTCTTGTCAACAAACTGGTAGATGTCCCTTATCAGATCTTCGAGCGTCTGCATGACCCCGAGATGATCGGTGAATGAGACTTCAATATCGATGGATGTCGCCTCATTCAGGTGCTTTGTTGTATTGTGCTCTTCAGCACGGAAGATCGGACCGATCTCATAGACCTTCTCAAACCCGGCAGCCATCATCATCTGCTTGTAGAGCTGCGGGCTCTGATTCAGGAAAGCTTCCTTCTCAAAGTATGCGATCGGGAAGAGCTCAGTTCCCCCTTCAGTTGCTGCGGCGACGATCTTTGAGGTATTAATCTCGATAAACCCGTTTTCAAAGAAAAAGTTCCGTGTTGCATGCTGAACAGCGTTTCGGATTTTAAATATGGCACTGACCCGTGGTCTGCGTGCATCCAAAAACCGGTTATCAAGCCGGGTGTCGAGTTCTGCCGGCACTTTTTCCGCCACATCGAGAGGAAGAGGGGTCGCGGAAAGGCTCACAATCTCGATTGCATCGGGGATGAGCTCTCTGCCGCCCGGTGCTTTCCCTTCAGGTTTGACCGTTCCGGTGACCCTTACAACAGACTCACGGGATATTGCTCGGATCGTTTCAGCAATCTCCGGTGCAACCTTCTTTTTTGGTACGGTTACCTGGATAATTCCTGTTCTGTCACGTATTAAGAGAAAAGCAAGACCTCCAAGGTCACGTATCTCATGTGCCCATCCGATAACCTCGGCTGAGGGCGTATCAGGAGTAATGGTATTGATCGGAACACGCATATTATACCCTTACTCAATGAGCGGGAACGCTCAAAACTCTTTGTGGACTCACCCTATCATCTGGTTTTATTGGTGATACAAGAAGACAGTATGGGTAATTCATGGCAGATCCAAAGGATATCTCACCCTGTAAAAACGAAGATTTATTTTTAAAATGTCGCTCCACGCTCATCACCGGTGTTCTCCTTCCTGATAAAACGCGGTCCGACATCTGGTATGATGAGACCGGTACAATCCGTACATGCGGCCCTGATATTGCCCGTAATCATAGGAATGAAGCAGATATCATCCTTGACGGATCAGGATTTCTCGCGATGCCAGGTCTTATCAATACCCACACTCATGCTGCCATGACCCTCCTTCGTGGATATGCCGATGATATGCATCTGCAACAGTGGCTCTCAGAAAAGATCTGGCCACTGGAAGCCCACCTTACCGGCGAACATGTCTACTGGGGGACGAAACTTGCCTGTCTTGAGATGATTCGGTCAGGAACGATCGCCTTTAATGACATGTATTTCTACATGAAGGATGCGGCCCGGGCGGTGCAAGAATCCGGTATCCGCGCCGTACTCAGTCATGGGATCATCACCTTTGGAGACGAAGCCAAGATGGAGGCTGAACTGAAAGCCACCGAAGACCTTGTTCATCATGTACGGTCACTGAATACGTCCCTGATCACGTCTGCCATCGCCCCCCATGCACCCTATACCGTTCCACCGCAGCACCTCGAGGTTTGTGCCGACTACAGCCAAAAGGAGAAGATAATCATCCATACCCACCTTGCAGAGACAAAACAGGAGGTTGATGACTGTCAGAAATCCTATGGTATGACCCCGGCAGCCCTTCTTGACAAGACCGGATGCCTGACCGAACGAACCGTGGCGGCACACGGATGCTGGCTCTCGGAAGATGACTGCAGGCTTCTTGCAGAACGGAGGGTTTCTGTTGCCCATAATCCGGTCAGTAATATGAAGCTTGCAACCGGGCGGGCAATGCCCTATCACTGGCTCAAAGACCAGGGGGTAAATGTCTGTCTCGGGACCGATGGATGCTCATCAAATAATAACCTGGATATGCTCGAAGAGATGAAGACCGCTGCCCTCTGTCAGAAGTTCTTCTGGAATTCAGACACCCTTCTCCCGGCAGCAGAAGCCCTCTCCATGGGGACTTCCTGGGGAGCGAAGGCCCTTGGCTATCAGGGAGGAGTGATTCAGGAAGGCATGCCTGCAGATATTGTGCTCATATCCCTCTCTCACCCGTCCATGGTACCCCTGCATAACCCGGTCTCAAATATTGCCTATTCAGCGGAGGGCAGTGTCGTTGATACGGTCATCTGTCAGGGTAAGATTCTCATGTACAACCGGTATATCCCAGATGAAGAGAAGATTATTGCCGGGGCACGAGAGAGTGCTGATGATCTCCTCAACCGTGCAGGAATTATGGCATAACTCAATAATGCCAGCATCCCTACATATGTGCATGAGGTTCATACGCAGTTTAACGGCGGTTTTAATCTGTTTTGTTCTGCTGGGAGTATCCCTGTCAGCGGCAGAAGAGACAGGGAACAGTGCGAGTGATTTTTCCGGTGAGGACCTGAATCAGCTGTTCTCTGGCATGAATTCGGGTTCGTTTGATCTAAGCAGCCTCCTGAATGAGGAAGTTATCTCCGGCATTCTCAGCTTCTTACTTGCCCTGTTTATGTCGCTCTTTGGAATATCGTTGTCATAATCGGGTAAGGATCTCCCTCATGAGACGTTCTGCAATAGCAGGGGTCTTCATGAGGGTATCCAACCGGACAGAACCCGGAACCTGGGCAGTATCCCGCTCGTCCTGTATGAAGACATCGACAAGATCCGCATATAGTGCCCTGACTCCCGTGGAATCAGCCGGGTATTTCATCGTCTTCATGAGCTGGGCAGCCGGTCCTGAAACCGGGCCTTCTCCGATAAAAGGGCTGATTGCTATTACTTTCTTCTGTGCAAGCTCTTCCCTCACTCCGGTACAGGAGAGGATAGGCAGGATACTTGTCACTGGGTTACTGGGGCCGATGATAACTACTTCAGCCTTCCTGATAGCATCTATGACCTCCGGTGTTGCCGGTGGCTGCTCATCGGGGACATGAAGAACTGCACATATATCAGTGTTGCCCCGGTATCTGACCCAGTACTCCTGGAAATGGATGTCTCCCTTCGCAGTCCGCACATAGGTGGTGTAGGGCGAGTCTGACATCGGGAGAATAGTCGTTGATACCCCGAAATGCGAGCACAATTGCTGTGTAACCCGGGTCAGTGTCATACCCTTTTTCAGCCACTCAGCCCTCGCGATATGAACTGCCCGGTCCTTATCCCCTATGGACATGTACGAAGCCGGAAGCAGAGTCTTCAAGACGTCATGTGTCAGGAAACTATCTCCCCGAACGCCCCACCAGGTATCGGTATTAAGCAGACCGGCAAAGAGATACATCACGGTATCAACATCAGGAGAGATGTGTCCGCCCTGATACCAGATATCCTCTCCCGTATTAACGATAACTGATATATCTGAATCCGGAAGCATATTCCGGGCGCCCTCGAGGAGTTTGGGTGTGCCGGTTCCACCGGACAGGAAGGTGATCATCCTTTTCTATGTTACCTGCCCGATCATAACTCATGTGGGGACCGAATGAAATCGATTAAGGATCCGGTCCATGGGTATATCCAGGTGGATTCATCATTTCTTCCTCTTCTGGATACGCCACAGGTCCAGCGTCTCCGATATATCAGACAACTAGGCTTCTCATTTCTCGTCTATCCTGGCGCACATCATACCCGGTTTGAGCACTCGCTGGGGACCATGCACCTGGCCCATTCCCTGGGAACCCGGCTCGCTCTCCCCCGTGAGGATCATGCCCACATCACGGTTGCAGGCCTTCTTCATGACATCGGTCATGGTCCGTTCTCCCATGCAATAGAAGGTCTTTCAGAGGAGATCCTGAAAAAGAGACATACCGACATATCTGACCAGCTGAAAACCGGAATTCTTGGAGAGCGAATATATGAGGCCGGGCTTGATCCGGAGATCATCTATCAGCTCATCAACGGCAGATCCCAGTGTTCAGGAATCATTCATGGAGATCTGGATGTTGACCGGATGGACTACCTCCTCCGCGATGCCCATTACACCGGGGTGCCGTACGGAACGGTTGATGCCATGCGGCTTATCAGGGCGATGCGGCTTTGTGAGACTGGAATTGTCCTTGATATGTCAGGGGTCCAGGCCGCAGAATCACTGCTGATTGCACGAACTTTGATGCGACCTGCGGTGTATTATCACCATGTCAGTCGGATTGCAGAGAAGATGTTCTCCCTGGCGGTGTATGAATACATCAAAGATGATCCGTCTCTTCTCCGTTCTCTCCTGATGGCAGATGATGCAGCCTGTATGCAGCATCTCCTTCATGCAGACAATCCGTCCGTTTCAGGGCTTGCACAAAACCTCTATGAACGCCGGCTCTTTAAACGGGCATTGTATGTCGGAAAAGATGATGTCAGGGAGGTTCACCTGATTACTTCTGAATCATTCCTTCGTGAGCGCAAACTCGCTGAAAAGATAGCGGATGAGGCTGGTATTACTCCTGAACAGGTGATGGTTGATATTCCTGCATTTCCCCGTGATATCTGGATGGAGGTTCAGGTTCAGGACAAGCATTCCCTCTGCCGGCTGGAAGAGGTATCGCCCCTCGTCACCACTCTCAACGAGACAAGAAGAAGTCAATGGCGGCTTGGTGTGTATGCACCAAAGGGTCTGACAGATGTCGTATCAGATGCAGCCAGATCAGTTCTGAATATCAAACCGTTTACAAGGCAGGAACGACTCTTATAAAAAATTTTTATGCAGCGTTTGCTGCAAGGACTCCGTCTGCGGTCATGTATAACCAATACCCGCGGAACGGATACATCAGGGTTGCATCATTGCTTCCCTTGATGATCATCGGGTCATACTGCTGGGCTTGGGCATTAAAGCCTGCACAGTTCACCCACTTATCCTGCACGGAAAGGAGTGTGAACTTTGCTTCTATTGGTGTTGTTCCGGTAAACCCGATACCATTCCATCCCTTCTTCAGGTATGCAGTCGGCGGAGTCTGGACCGGGTTTGTGTCATATCTGATCGGAACAGACGAGGTCCCCTTAGAGTAGATCCAGAACCCCTCCAGCGGTTTTATCGGGCTGGACGGATCAAGGGTGTGCCACAGATGCTTTCCGGTGTCATACTGGAACATACTGTGCCCGCCTGAGTCAATGACCTTGAAGATCGATGCTGTGTCAAATCCGGGTGCCAGTTTCTTCGGCACTGATATGAAGTTCCAACCACCCGATACCGGGATGAGATCATCATAGGGAGTGTTCACGGTGATGAACTCAGATTTTGAGATCGTGTCAGATCCATATGTGCTGGATGCGGTCAGGGTGACGGTGTACTTTCCTTCCCTGGTATAGGTATGGACAGGATTTGCAATCATGTCCGTTGCCCCGTCTCCAAAGTCCCATGCCCACATGGTCGGGTTTCCGCTCGAGCGATCGGTAAAGCTGACCGAGAGCGGGGCCTCACCAGACCGTGGTACTCCATCAAAGTCTGCCTTGATTGCCGGACAACTCTCCACCGTGATAAATGCCTGTTTTGTGACCGTACCAGTTGCTCCATACTGGTTTGAAGCGGTCAGGGTGACGGTGTAGGTTCCTGGAACGGTGTAGGTATGTCTCGGGTTCTGCAGGGTGTTTGGCGGCGGACATGCTCCTCCTTCGCAGGTTACATTCTCTTCTGTACTGGCTGGAATGATGCCTCCGTCTCCGAAGTCCCAATTCCACATGGTTGGTGAATCTGATGACTTGTCGGTGAACTGGACGGTAAGCGGGGCACATCCTGATCGTGGGGTTCCATCAAAGTCTGCAACGATTGCATTTGCGGTGACCGTGATGTATGCCTGCTTTACCTCTGTGTCAGAGGTGCCATACTGGTTTGATACCGTCAGTGTAACGGTATACGTGCCGGGGAGCCGGTAGGTGTGCCGTGGATTCTGCAGGGTGTTTGGCGGCGGACACCTTCCTCCTTCACAAGTTACTTCCTCATCTTCACTTGCCGGAATAATTCCCCCATCCCCGAAGTCCCAGAGCCACTTGGTCGGGTTTCCGGTTGAAAGATCGGTGAACTGAACGGTCAGAGGTGCATAGCCGCTGGTCGGATTACCGACAAAGTCAGCATTGATTGACACATCCCTGACGGTAACCCACTGTGTCTTGCACACGGTGTCGGACGTATACTGGTTCGACGCGGTGAGCGTTACCGAGTAGGTTCCCGGTGTTGTGTACACATGGGTCGGGTTTGCAACCATGTCTGTTGCCCCGTCTCCAAAGTCCCATGCCCACATGGTCGGGTTCCCGGTTGAGAGATCGGTGAACCGGACTGTCAATGGTGCATCTCCAGACCGTGGGTCTGCAGAGAAGTCTGCCTTGATTGCCCGTGGTGTGACCGTGACAAACTGGGTCTTTGTGACCGTATCAGAACTGTACTGGTTTGAAGCGGTCAGTGTCACGGCATATGTTCCGGGTACCAGGTAGGTATGCCGTGGGTTCTGAAGCGTGTTCGGCGGCGGACATCTTCCCCCTTCACAGGCCACTTCCTCGTCTTCACTGGCTGGTATGATTGTGCCATCCCCAAAGTCCCAGTTCCACATGGTCGGGTTCCCGGTCGAGAGATCAGTGAACTGAACTGTCAGCGGAGCTTCACCAGACCGTGGGTTTGCAGAGAAGTCTGCCTTAATCTGCGGCGGATTCACCTTAATGGTCGTTTCACTGACTCCTGGTTCACAGGTCTGGCTTGAAGCGGTAAGACGAACCTGGTATATTCCGGGGTTCTTATACACATGGGTCGGGTTTGCAACCATGTCGGTGGTTCCATCCCCAAAGTCCCATGCCCACATGGTTGGTCCTCCAACTGAGAGATCTGTAAACTTCACCGTGAGCGGAGCAGAACCGGACGTTGGATCAGCTCTGAACCTGGCCTCTATGATACAGGAAGGCTCAACGATGATGTACTTCTCCTTCACCTTGGTACTTGTCCCTGCAGTCGGGCTGCTCACCGTCAGTGTAACGGTGTATTTGCCAGGCCGTTGATAGATATGACTTGGATTCTGCTCATATGCAGTACCCCCGTCTCCAAAGTCCCATCTCCACTCTTCAACAGCACCTTTGGAACAGTCGGTAAACTGAACATGAAGTGGCGCTTTCCCATAGGTTGGATTTGCCAGGAAATCTGCCTCAAGCGGATATTTATCCCTGACAATGATATACCGCTGCCTGACTTTGGTACTCGTAGCACCGGTAATACTGGTCGCCGTCAGACTGACGGTATAAATCCCGGGCTCACTGTAAATATGGACCGGATTTGCAGTTCCGGATGCAACATTTCCGTCTCCAAAGTCCCAGTTCCACATCGTCGGATACCCGGTCGATGAATCAAGGAACTGAACACGAAGTGGAGCGACCCCGTCTGTAGGGCTCCCGATAAAATCAGCAATAATGCAGGCACCACCAGGACCATCACAGATGGCCTCTCCAGCTCCTGCTTTACTAGTCTGCTCTCCTGCTCCTGACACGATACCTGATGCCGCAAATGTCAGCACCAGAAACAGGGCGAGCATATACACTATTTTTTTCATTCTTCCCACCACCAGCAGTTGTGAAATGTGCCTCTGACACACCCACTCAAACCGTACCTTATCTCATACCAACTTAATGGTATCCATCTGAATCCTGTCTCTGTTCGCATATCACATCCCCCCACATTTTTATCATCCCCAAAAAATAATCAGGCTGAAATAGCGGCAAGAGTGCCGTTATCAGACATGAACAACCAGTACCCGCTGTATGGATACAGGCGTGCATCATCATTCCTGCCCTTGATGATCATCTGATCATACTGTTGTTTCTCTTCGTTGAATCCAAGGCAGTTTACCCACTTATCCTGAACTGACAGGAAGGTGAACTTTGCTTCCAATGGTTCAAGTCCGGTAAATCCGATTGCATTCCAACCCTTTCGTAACTCCTTGGTCGGAGGTGTCTGCAGCGGATCAGAGTCATAGGTAAGTGAGACCTTGTCTGCGACCCGTGAGTAGATCCAGACTGCATCGAGTGGCTTTATTGGGCTTGATGAGGTCATGGTTATCCACTGCCCGGTCACTGCATCATACTGGAAGATACTGTGCCCGTCCACCTGAATATGGCTGAAGATTGCTGCAGTATCCTTTCCTGGTGCCAGTTTCTTTGGAACAGATATAAAGTTCCAGCCTGGATAAATCGTGATTGAATCAACCGGTTGTGGACTGCCTCCAACACAGATGTATCCTGACTTTACTTCCGTGTCTGATGCTCCGAACTGATTTGATGCAGTCAGCGTGACGGTGTATGTCCCGTCATTTACGTAGGTATGGGTCGGATTTGCCAGGAGACCTTCAGTCGTTCCGTCTCCAAAGTTCCATGCCCACATCGTCGGCCCACCGGTTGAGAGATCGGTAAACTGGACCGTCAGGGGTTTTGAACCGCTCCGTGGGGATGCGGTAAAGTCCGCCTGTATGCCCGGTGTAATCTGTCCAACGGTGATATATCCGGTCTTTACTTCAGTATCAGATGCTCCGTACTGGTTGGATGCTATCAAAGTGACGGTATAGGTGCCTTCCCGTGCATAGGTGTGAATCGGGTTTGCTATATTGTGACAGTCAGTTCCTGAGCAGGTTGCATTTGCCGGAATGACTCCATCACCAAAGTCCCAGAACCACATGGTCGGCCCGCCTGTTGAGAGATCAGTAAACTGAACAGTCAGGGGAGCAGGACCGCTTCGTGGAGAAGCGGTAAAGTCTGCATTAATACCAGGTTGTGGTGAGCTGCCAAAGTCCAGGTCTTTTCGGATGATACGCTCCCCGCCACGGGTGATGACTTGGGTTGCCCCTGCCCTGATGGTTCCGATCCAGAATGAGATCGTCTTTCCTGCATCAGCTTCAGTGACCGGAACGATCAGTCGTGGATCGTCAGGAGCCTGCCCCGGAGCCCCGTACGAACCTGCATACCTGGTGACATAGGTGGTCACGACGGTATTATCGATCTTTGCCTGTATGGTGGTTCCCACCGGGGCTGACTTACCGTCAATCTGGACATATCCGTAGAATTCATACGGACTCATTGGCGGAATCGTGGTAAAGGTAAGATCCTGTCTGAATCTGCCCCCACTGGTTATCTGGAAAGTCTGACCTGCAGCATACTCCCCCTCCATGAAGGTGATGTGCTTTCCGATGTCATCAACAGTAATCGGGACCCGCAGAGCCGGATCGGTTTCATATTCTCCACCATACTGACCGGTCTGGGTTATTTCATAACTGCCTCTGACAACACCGTCAATCATTGCTTTCAGGACTGTTCCCTTCGCAGCAGGCTGACCATCAATGGTAACCGAACCGTAGAACAGAAGGTCCGGAAGCGGCTGTGCATAGATAAAATTCAGCGGCTGCTCCATCATCTTCCCGTCACCGGAGACGGTAACCGATGGTGCTCCCTGGATTCCTCCACTCCAGAATGAGATCTGCCGACCGATATCAGCCTGGTTAATCTTTACCGTCAGCTGATCTGCAAAACCTCCTGCTCCACCATAATATCCCTCCTGGGTCGTGACGATGGAGTCCTTGGTTACCTCGTCAATCTTTGCGATGATCTCTGTTCCTACCGGAGCAGGGAGGTAATTGAAGGTGACCGGGCCATAGAACTGGTATGGAGTAAAGGGGGTATCCGGTTCAAGGGTGTAAATGAAGATATCCCATCCGCCAAACCGGTCATCCTGCCAAACAACCTTATCACCATAGATATCAGGACGTATCTGGTTTCCAGGACCGACACAAACCGCATAGGTCTTCGGGATCTGGAGGTTTACCATGTAGATATCGCTGTTATTCTCCTGATCATACCTGGTCCACACGATCTTGGATCCTGATACGGCAGGCTCTACATCATCATAATCATCAAAGGTGACAGCGGTTGTCATGTCCTTTTTGATGTTATACATGAAGATGTCCCATTTTCCGTTCCGGTTGTCCTCCCAGACGACGTAATCACCGGAGATTCGTGGATTCTGCTGGATACGGAGATCTCTTGTCACCTGAACTGTTTTATCGGTCTTATAATTATAGAGGTAAATGTTCCAGTCGTTTTTGTTGTCATCAAGCTGCTGATAGACAATCCAGTCGCCATCGATGTCAGGGTTGGCCTTATCTTTGTCATTTGGATTGATGTATACCGGCCTGGCACTGGTACCTACCTTTACCATCCCGATATCCCTGATATCATCATTGCCAAAGTCCTCAAACACAACCATATCCTGGGAGACAGCCGGTCTGAACTTATTGGTAGTATCCACATACACCGGGCTTTCCTTGTGCATCGGTATGTTATATGAGTAGATGTCAGAGTTCTTGTGCCGGTTATCATCCCAAACAATAATACCTCCGGAGATGTCCGGATTATTCTGATCGCTCATAATATTAGCGACCATCTGTCGGTTTCCGGACTTCATATCATAGTACCAGACCTTTCCCTGTCCTTCGTATTGTGTCCAGGTAACATACTGTTCGTCAACCCGTGGGTCCCAGTCAAAGACTGAGTCAAAGGTCATCTGTTCTTCAATACCTGGTGCCTGCGCAATCAATTCTTCTGCTGAGAAACTTACAACAGGCTCAAATTCAACGATCTCCTCTTCTGCAAGGCAGGGCACAAGCAGGAGGAACATCAGAACCATTAACAGTGATGCGATTTTCATGGTTTTTCCTCTCATATTGTACAAAAATTGGTGATACATTCTCCTTATATGCCGATAGCGGCAAGATCTCCCTCTTCACTCATATAAATCCAGTATCCATATCCGGGATACAGAACATTGGCATTACTCTCCGGCACGTTCATGATGGTGCCCTGATACCGCTGGATCGAGGAGTCAAAGCCGATTACATAGATCCACTGGTCTCTGACTGAAAGCAGGGCATTCTGTGCAGGAACCGTATTCAGGCTGGTTACTCCGAAGGTATTCCATCCTTTGACCAGTTTTCTGGTCGGTGGGATCTGAAGAGCGTCACCGGCAAAGTAGAGGTATATTGCATCTTTCTTGGTTGAGTAAATCCAGACCGCATCAAGAGGATTGATAACCGTATTAGCACTGACGGTGCTCCAGGATTTTGTCCGTGGATTATATGCAAAGATACTGTGACCGCCGACATCAACATGACCAAAGAGGGCTTTGGCGGAGTTTTGTCCATCTGCAAGCATCTTTGGTACAGAGATGAAGTTCCACCCCT
This sequence comes from Methanospirillum hungatei JF-1, assembly GCF_000013445.1. Lineage (NCBI taxonomy): Archaea > Methanobacteriati > Methanobacteriota > Methanomicrobia > Methanomicrobiales > Methanospirillaceae > Methanospirillum > Methanospirillum hungatei. The sequence continues at coordinate 2,708,325 of NC_007796.1, read as the reverse complement.
GGTTCAGGGTGACCTGTGCCTCTGGCGGGCTGACTATTCCGGCGGTAATAAGGTTCTGTTTTACAACGCTCTTTGTCTGCCCGTTCCACAGGGTTGTCATCAGACCGACAGAATAGACCCCGTTTCTGGTATATACATGGGTCGGGTTTCTTTCAGAAGAGGTTGTTCCATCGCCGAAGTCCCAGTACCAGGATTTCGGGTTTCCTGATGACTTGTCTGTGAACTTGACGGAAAGGGGAATAGCCCCCTGGGTCGGAGTTGCCGTGAAATCAGCAGCACTGGAAGGTTTTGAGACGAAGTTAATGTTCTTTAAGACTTTCAGACCACTTACAACCAGCTGACTCTGGTCTCCCTCTGCCCCGGTTGCTGTCTGGAATCTGATGGTCTTTCCAATGTCGGCATTGGTGATCGGCACTTCAAGGTATGGTCCGTTTTCAGAGCCGTATGAACCGGCGATCTGGGTAGTTATCTGTCCCCGAATCTGATTGTCTATAGTGGCGTAGATGGTATTTCCTGCAGCAAGAGGTGTTCCGTCAAGGGTTGCCCGGCCCCAGAATGAATATCTGGACTGGGCAGACACAATGAAGGTCAGGTCAAGTCTCTTCTGAATAATCTGACCACTTGCGGAAGAGACATCTGCGGATGCGATGATGAGATCGCCCTGCGGGACCGAGACCGTCACCTGTTGTCCGGCAACATAGGTAGCCCCGCTGAACTGAGCGGTAAAGGTTATATATTTCCCATTATCGGTCTGGTACACCGGAACGTTCAGGGTGCCGTACTGCCCGTTTGTCGTAACGGTTGTCTGCCCCCTGATCTGATTGTCAATGACTGCGGAAAGGACTGTTCCTGCTGGTGCATACTGCCCGTCAAGCAGAACTGACCCGCTGAACTGGTAGGTAGTCGGCGAGGGAGTTGTTCCAAAGGTCAGGTCAAACCAGCCACCTACCTGTTGTCCGACGCTAATACTCTGGGAAGCCTGCAGAGATGAACTGCTGGTTGTTGCCGTAAAGATGATCGTCTTTCCAGAGTCGTTCTGATTGACCGGGATTGCAAGGCCGGTATAGGACCCCGCGGTGGTAACCGTAACCTGTCCCCTGATCTGGGAATCGATGGTTGCGGTAATGATTGTTCCAACCGGTGCGGGCATGCTGTTTACGAATGCATTCCCGGAGAGGGTATATGTCTGGACGGGTGGAACCGATGAAGCAGAGAGATCCTGCCTCATAACTCCGCCCGTGCCGACGGTAAGGACCTGATCTGCCTGGAACTCGTTCAGTCTGAATGAGATGGTTTTGCCTGTATCTGCACTGGTAATCGGAATCTCAAGGAACGGTCCGTAGGAGGATCCATAACTTCCAGCCTGCTGCACCGTGGTCTTTGCCCTGACCACCCCGTCAATCAGAGCCTTGACTTCAGTCCCGACCGGTGCTGCATTTCCGCTTATCGTGGCAGAGCCATAGAGCTGATACTTCCCAGATCCGACTCCCTGTGAGAAGGTATACAGGAATATGTTCGAGTTTCCAGTCCGGTAATCCTGCCAGACCAGATGATTTCCATAGATCGACGGATTCTTCTGGTCTCCCTGGTTGGTTGTTACCTGGTAGATATACCCGGTAATAAGGTCAAGCAGGTAGATATCTGCGTTTCCGTTCCGGTAATCCTCCCACACCACAAGCGGACCAGAAACATCAGGATTTACTGCCTTATACTTACTATCGGTCAGTTGGTACTCCTGGAAGGTATCCAGCGTCATGGCATAGATATCAGAAATTCCATTCCGGTTATCTTCCCAGACAACAATCTTCCCGCTAATCCGTGGGTTTCTCTGATCAGATCGGTCATTTGTCAGCTGGTACTCCTTCCCGGCGGTAATGTCATACAGATAAATGTCGGCATTACCGTTCCGCCAGTCTTCCCAGATAATATATGATCCGGAGATGTCAGGTCTCTTCTGTTCTGCAAGATCCTTTGTTACCGCCTGGCTGGTTCCTGAATTCAGGTCAGCCATGTAGATATCAGGATTGCCACTTCTCCAGTCCTGCCATGCGATATATCGTCCAGATACCACCGGCTGGTTCTGGTTGGAAGTTGATGAAGAGATTGGCGCTGCAGTGTCGGTCTGCAGATCATACCCGTTGATGTTGGTTACCTGGTTTGATCCTGCTCCGGCCTGTTCATAGACGACGATTCTGCCAGAGATATCCGGGTTGGTCTGATGAAGTTTCCCCGGATATACCGGATACAGCCCACCTGACTGTATATCATACAGACCAATGCCGGAAACACCTGCATTCCATTCTTCAAAAACAACTCTTCCATCAGAAACTTTCGGGTTAATATGGTTCAGGTTTCCGAACGTGATCTGCTTCTCAGCTCCCCCGCATGACTCTGAGGAGAGATCAAATCTGGTAGTATCTACCGTCACGGTATTCGAGATGGTATACTCATCAGGGTTTTGTGCAACCGAAAGAATTGCAATACCGCTTGATGCACTCACCGGGGTACTGAATGATATATTCCCCGCCTGGATCTCTTCTCCTGTTCCCCCTGTAGGAGAAAACACAATCTCCTGTGCAGTGACCCCACCACAGAGGAGAATAAGCAGAATAATTGGTACATATCTCCACATCTTCATCATTACGCCTCCCATCCGCAGGTAGACCCGAATTGATTCAGGTGATACCCTTCACATGATATATGTGCTAATCTGTACGCTTAGCTCTATTAAATACTATCATTTTCAAACCCGGCTCTGGAAATGCCCCTGACCGGAAAACAAGACCTAATTCTGTTAATAAGGATTTATATCAATATATTGGATCCGATAAATCCTGAGCGCGCCAGATTTCTATGAGTGGGTCTTAATTATCTTTTGTGCGCGAAACGTATCAACCGAGTCAATCATTTCTCGAGAGTGATACCATCATTATGGTTCAGAGAAAGATAGCTCTGTGAATCACATGACTGATACCGGTATCCGTCCCGCAGCAGAGTGTTAATACAGGAGCGAATATGAGGTGTGAATTATGAATCCGAGGATAATTGTTGGGGTATCGGGAGCATCAGGGATGCTCTATGCCAGAAGGCTGCTTGACCACCTGGCTGGAAAGGCTGAGGTTCATATCATTCTGACTCCGGTGGCGTGTGAGATTGCCCGTCATGAACAGGTATCCTTTGAGGATTCTGATCTTATTGTTCATTCGCCTGATAATCTTGCATCTCCGGTTGCGAGTGGCTCATTTCTTCATCAGGGTATGGTCATTGCACCCTGTAGCATGAAGACCCTGTCTGCAGTCGCTCATGGCTTTACGCCAAATCTGCTGACCAGAGCTGCGGATGTGACATTAAAGGAACGAAGACCCTGTATTCTGCTCCTTCGTGAAAACCCCCTCTCACGTATTCATATTGAAAATATGCTTCGTGCCCATGATGCCGGAGCACTCATCATGACGGCGAGCCCTCCCTTTTATCACCGGCCTGATGATATCACCGGGCTTGTGGATGCGGTTATTGCACGGATACTGGATCATCTGAATATCACACACTCAATAGGCGGAAGATGGAGTGGATATCCATGAGGACATTTATTGAACAGATGAGAACCAGGGGTCTTGTCACTGATGTGCATGATCCGGTTTCCTCACGATATGACGCACCAAAGCGTGCATTCAGTACAGACCGGCTTTTGTTCTTTCATAATCTTGATGGCAGAAAAGCGGTTATGAACCTTGTCGCAACCAGGGAATCCCTGGCTGTGGCCCTCGGTGTTGCTCCCGAAATTCTGGTTCCCCGGCTTGCTTCCTGCCGGTATGACGGAAAACTCCTCGATGCAGGATCCCTTCCCATGAGGCCGGTAAACCTTGATGAAATTCCCATCATGGAAAATTATCCCGGAGAGGCCGGGAGATATTTAAACTCGGGTGTAGTGTTCTCCCGGTACGAAGGGGTTGAGAATGCCTCTGTTCACCGGATGCTCAAAGCGGGAAAAGACAGACTTGTTGCCCGTCTGGTGGAAGGCAGACATACGCATACCCTTCATAAGAAAGCCCTGGCCAATGGAGAGCGACTCCCGGTTGCAATCGTCATCGGTATGCACCCGCTTGTCCTCTTTGCCAGTTGCAGCAGAGTCCCGGAGAGCATGGAACTGCCCTTTGCCGCTGAACTCCTTGGTGGTGAGATGCCGGTATATACCCTTTCGAACGGGGTCAGGGTTCCTGACGCTGAGATCATCCTTGAAGGGTACATTGGAAATGAGACGGCTGTTGAAGGCCCATATGTGGATATCACCAGGACCTATGATCCTGAACGGGTACAACCGGTGATTGAGCTGACCGGGATGTATACGAAACCTGACTTTATCTACCACGGACTTGTAAATGCAGGGGATGAGCATAAACTCCTGATGGGAGCACCCTATGAGCCGCTCATCTACCGGTCAGTTGCCGGAGTGACCGGGGTTACCGATGTGGTCCTGACCAAGGGCGGATGCGGGTACCTGCATGGCGTTGTCCAGATTAAAAAACGAACCGAGGGAGATGGGAAAAATGCCATCATGGCTGCATTTGCTGCACATACGTCACTTAAGCATGTGGTCATTGTTGATGGTGATATCAATCCCGGCAATCCATCTGACGTAGAGTTTGCCATTGCAACACGGGTTCGTGCAGACCGTGACACCCTCATTATTCCCGGTGTCCGTGGTTCATCGCTTGATCCATCCAGGATCGGGGACGGGCTCAATGTCAAGATGGGTATTGATGCAACCATGGAGTTAGGAAAGGAAGAGGAGTTTGTCAGAGCGGTCTGGGAGGACTGATCATATGCACCTGACTGCAGAGGAAGAGGCCATTCTCAATGGAGAGGAAGGGGAGACAAAACAGCAGCTCCTGGAGATCCTGGTCGGAGTCGGAAAGGTCTTTGGTGCTGAGGAGATGGTACCGATCAGGAGTGCCCAGGTCTCCGGAGCGTCATACAAGACCATCGGTGAATGGGGGCTGAAATGGCTGGCAAGTCTTGATGCCCATGCTGCGGTTCCGGCAGTCCTCAACCCGGTCGGGATGGATCGGATCAGGTGGGAGGAGATGGGAATAGATCCCGGATTTGCAAAAAAACAACTTGAGGTCATCTCAGCCTATGAGCGTCTTGGCATCAGGCTTGAATGCACATGTACTCCGTACTACCTGAACATCACCGAGTATGGGGACCATCTGGCATGGTCAGAGTCCTCAGCGGTCAGTTATGCAAACTCGGTCATCGGTGCCAGAACCAACCGGGAGGGTGGCCCGTCAGCTCTTGCAGCAGCGATAATCGGGAAAACACCAAAATACGGACTTCACCTGGTGGAGAACAGAAAACCCGGTATTCATATTCAGGTTGAAGGTGAACCAAAGCAAGCCGATGCATCCTGGTACGGGGCACTCGGGTATCTGGCCGGTAAAATCAGCGGGAATCGGATTCCACTCTTTTCAGGAATCCGACCGGGCAGGGATCAGCTGAAAAATCTCGGGGCAGCGATGGCGGCAACCGGGGCTGTTGCCCTGTATCATGTGCAGGGTATCACCCCTGAAGCACGGGTCTTCTCCTATAGTACCGAAGGGCTAGAGCAGTTCGTCATCAACGCTGATGAGGTGGCATCCCTCTTTACCGGCGAGCAGGTGGATGCAGTGGCTATCGGATGTCCGCATTGCTCTCCTGATGAACTCATATACCTTGCATCCCTCCTGGAAGGATGTTCGGTTACAAAACCGGTATACATCTTTGCTGCACGGGATGTCATCGAACGTGAGAGTGAGCAGATCAGAAGGATAGAGCGTTCCGGAGCCAGAGTGTATGCCGATACCTGTATGGTCGTCTCCCCAGCCCTTGAACGGTATGATCGGATCATGGTAAACAGCGGGAAGGCACTCTCCTATGTTCCGACCATGTGTGGAGCCGGGGCTGTCATCGGGTCAACGGAGGATTGTATCCGGGTAGCCTGCACCCCTGAGTGATGATGATCATGGATGGCAGGATAGTTTAACGTAGTTGTATCCTGATACTGAGAAGCAACTGATGCCTGATCCCGGGGAGTCATATTACGAGCTATTAAATGTCAGGCGGGATGCCTCACCCGAAGAGATTACGGCATCGTATAGAAAGCTGGCAAAGGTGCTTCATCCTGATGTATGCGGTAGTCCAGAGGCTGAAGAGTTATTCAAGGTCGTGAATGAGGCGTACCAGGTCTTAAAAGATCAGAAGAAACGGGAAGCATATGATATCTCCCTCCTGGAAGCGGAAGGATCAGACTATGGGCGGTATTACAGCGGAGGGAGGCGGTACCGGGATCCCCGGACCTGGTACTATGCCCATCTTCACCAGTCCTATCATCCGCCCCGCTCATCACCTGATCAGGAAACCCCTAAAGCCCGGAGATCATCTATCCCCCGAATCCTGCAGGTTGTTCTCTTTTATGCAACCCTGTTTATGGCCATTATCATTCTGGTCCAGCTCTTCCTCCTTCCCTGGATGAACGGAATAGCAGCATCTGAAGCGAGATCACTATTTGAGGCCGGGAACCGGTGGATGAATGAAGAGGAGTATCAGAAAGCGATTGAGAGTTATGGGAGTGCGGTCGAAAGGCTCCCCGGGTTTTCAGATGCCTGGCGGGCCAAGGGTCTTGCAGAGATAAGGAAGGCCGAGGAGTTGTCTGACAGAGGATTCGGGACCCAGGCTGAACCTTATTATCAGTCCGCGATCCGATCATTCAACCAGGCATATCCTTCTTTCCCTGAAGATGTTCAGGTTCTGTCAGGGATTGGCAAATCACTCTTTGCCCTTGGAAGAACAGAAGAATCAGTTCCCTATCTGAAGAAATCATTGGAGATGCGACCAGGTGATTCTGCCATTCAGACCCTCCTTGATCAGGCCCGGTTGAAAGGCGGACTGAAGGGAGCATGAATCTCATCACTCCCGTTTTTTTCAGAGAATCAGCACATTATCCACTCATACGACAAACATAATACTCACATCTCATCATGGCAGACATATCACCCCGGATGCAGGAATATTATGACCGGCTGAATGCAGGTCTTGCACAGGCGATGGAGGTTGCGAAGACCGCCAGGAAGACTGGACTCGACCCTGAGACGGTTGTCGAGATCCCAATTGCAAATGATCTGGCAGACCGGGTTGAGGCCCAGGTGGGTATCCCCGGTGTGGCCCAGATGATCCGTGAACTTGAAGCGGTCATGTCCCGAGAAGAGGCGTCCCTTCATATTGGCGATTATTTTGCAGAAAAGAAGTTTGGAGAGACGACAAAAGAAGAGATCCTGGATCATGCAATCCGGACTGCCATGGCTCTCCTCACCGAAGGGGTCGTTTCTGCACCCATAGAAGGAATTGCCAAGGTTGCGGTGAAGAAAAATGATGACGGATCTGAATACCTTGCTATTTACTATGCAGGTCCCATCCGGAGTGCCGGAGGAACGGCACAGGCTCTTTCCGTCCTGGTCGGTGATTATGTCCGGAGAATTCTGGGCATGTCACGATACATGCCACGGGAAGAGGAGATTGAACGGTATATCGAGGAGATCAGGCAGTATAACTCCATCATGAGTCTGCAGTATCTCCCATCCGAACGCGAGATCCGGCTTATCATCAGTAACTGTCCAGTCTGTATTGATGGTGAACCGACTGAAAAGGAAGAGGTATCAGGTCATCGGAATCTGGAACGGGTTGAGACAAACACCGTCCGGGGAGGAATGGCCCTTGTCATCGCCGAAGGTCTTGCCTTAAAAGCACCAAAAGTCCTAAAAAACGTCAGAAAAATGAAGATGGACGGCTGGGACTGGCTTGAAGAGATGATCCAGGCCACTGCCGGAAGCTCATCATCAGAAGAAAAGGAGGTGGGCATTCACCCGAAAGATAAATTTCTCAGGGATTTAATCGGAGGAAGACCCGTCTTTTCATACCCGATGCGGGAGGGGGGATTCAGGCTGGTATATGGCCGCTCACGGAATACCGGCCTTGCTGCAGCGGGTCTGAATCCTGCAACCCTGCATATTCTTGGGGATTTTCTCGCCGTCGGAACCCAGATGAAGATAGAAAGGCCGGGAAAAGCTGCCGGAATCTCCCCGGTTGACAGCATTCAGGGCCCGACGGTCAGACTCATCAATGGTGATGTGGTCAGGATCCATGATGCAAAACGAGCCAGGGAACTCTCATCCCAGGTCAGTCATATCATCGATGTTGGTGAAATACTCATCAGTTATGGCGAGTTCATGGAGAACAATCATGTGCTTGTCCCGTCTGCGTACTGTGAGTCCTGGTGGCGTCTTGAAGGAGGCACCACCCGTCCGGCAGATGAAGATGAGGCTATTCTCCAATGTGAGTCCGGATTATACCTCCATCCTGATTACCTCTACCTCTGGGATGATCTCAAACCTGCCGAGATTAGGAGCCTTGCTGAGTTTATTCACAAGCATGGCACGCTCGCTGATAAAACCCTCATTCTCCCGCTTGATCCCACGATAAAGGAGTATCTGGAGCGTGTGCTCTGTGAACACCAGGTGAGGGAAGGTATGATCCGTATCACCCCATGCAGGATAGTTCTCAAATGTCTGGGGCTTGACAGCTCCCTTGCTCTCTCCGATTCCTGGGAGAAGGAACTCCCTGAGTCCGCGTTGGATCTCGTGCAGTTTCTCTCCGGAATGAAGATGAGATCAAAGGCAGGGACCAGGATCGGGGGACGAATGGGAAGACCAGGGAAATCAAAGCCCCGGGAGATGAAACCTGCCCCCCATGTACTCTTTCCGGTCGGGGAAGCAGGAGGGTCCCGGCGGTCAGTGCAGGAAGCCTCCAAATTCTCCTACCAGGCAAATACCGAAGGGGGGAACCTGCAGCTTGAGATGGGTGTCAGGCGATGTCCTGCCTGTGGGACTGAGTCATACAAAAACCGGTGCTCATGTGGAACCCATACTGAACCGGTCTTGTCATGTTCACGATGCGGAATTGAGGTCCAGGGACCGGTATGCCCCCAGTGTGGCATGGAGCCCACATCAGTCAGGCAGTACACCGTCAATGTCCGGCAGATGTTGCAGCAGGCTTTTGCTGACCTTGGCATGCGGGATCGGGATGTTGAACTGGTGAAAGGTGTCAAAGGACTTGTATCACGTAATAAGCCGGTCGAGCTCATAGAAAAAGGGGTGATCCGGGCTGCAAACAAGCTCTTTGTCTTCAAAGACGGGACAGTCAGGTTTGATATCATTGATATGCCGCTCACCCACTTCAGGCCCAGAGAGATTGGTGTTTCGGTTGAGAGACTGCGGGAATTAGGGTATCTGCAGGATATATATGGAGTTCCCCTGCAGAATCCTGACCAGGTTCTTGAACTGCCCCCCCAGGATATTCTTGTACCGGAGGGCTGTGGGGACTACCTCTTCTCCTGCACCCGGTTTATTGACACACTGCTCGAGAAGGTCTATGGCCTTCCTCCCTTTTACAACCTTGAAACGCGGAGTGATCTCGTCGGCCACCTGGTCATCGGTCTTGCTCCCCACACCAGTGCCGGTGTCCTTGCCCGGATCATCGGATTTTCAAAAGCAAATGTGGGATATGGACATCCGTTCTTCCATGCTGCGAAACGGAGGAACTGTTTTCATGGAGACACCCTTATCGAGATTTATGCGGACGGGATCCTGGAGGAGATTCCGATCAGACGTTTTGTTCTGGAACACTTGGATCTCTCACAGGCTGGAGTGGACGCTCTGGGGACATTCTATGCCGACCCGGTTCGGCCGGCCCATGTCAGAAGTGTTGACACTGGTGGAATCCCGCATCTCCGAAAGATAACATCGGTCTCCGTGCACAAGGCACCAGCAAACCTGATTCAGTTCTCAACCTCACGGGGAAAGAATCTCCTGGTAACCCCTGACCATGCCATGCTTGTCTGGGACGTCTCATATTTACGGAAAATAAGGGCTCTTGAGGTGAAAATAGGCGATGCAGTTCCTGTATGGGAATCTGGCGTGGTAATCAGTGACCGGATTGTATCCATCGATTATGTTCCCTGTGAGGATGAGCGGGTGTACTGCCTTACGGTTGATAGGGATCATAATGTAGTTGGAAACGGGATCTTCACCGGCCAGTGTGACGGTGATGAGGACTGTGTCATGCTGCTGCTGGATGGTCTGATTAACTTCTCCCGTTCATTTCTCCCGGTAACACGGGGTGGCTCGATGGATGCTCCTCTGGTCCTGACGAGCAGAATTGATCCGACTGAGATTGACAAGGAGAGTCATAATCTGGATGTCTGTGCGACGTACCCGATTGAGGTGTATGAGACCGCTCTCCGGTACGGGAATGCCAAGGATGTGGAGAGTCTGGTTGACCGGGTTGAGCGCCGGCTGAATACTCCTGCACAGATCGAGGGATTCTTCTTTACTCATGACACATCAGATATTTCTGCCGGCCCCCTGGAGACGATGTATACCCAGCTTCAGTCGATGCTGGACAAGCTTGACTGTGAACTCTCCCTTGCAAAGCGGATTCGAGCCGTAGATGAACACGATGTTGCAGAACGTGTCCTGAAGACCCATTTTATTCGCGATCTGCAGGGAAACCTCTCTGCCTTTTCAAAACAGAAATTCCGGTGCACCAAGTGTAATACCAGTTACCGCCGGATGCCTCTTGCCGGAAAATGCAAATGCGGCGGAAATATTATTCCAACTGTGCATGAAGGGTCGGTGAAGAAATATCTGCAGATGTCCAGGCAGATATGTGAAGAGTACAATATTACCGAATATACCCGTCAGCGGATAGAAGTAATAGACATGAATATCGAGTCCACATTCGGAGAAGAAAAGGTTGAACAGATGGGCCTTGCAGATTTCATGTAATGCCGCTCTCAAACCGGTAATTTCCTTTGGGAACCCGCATCACAAACCTGGCACCGGTTCCATACTCTCCTGTTTCGGTTATGGAAATTCCGGTTATTGCGAGGATCTCCCTGACCAGTATGAGCCCTATTCCTGCTTTTCCTTCAAGGTTCAGGGATAAGATCTGCTCCTTGTAGTCTGAAGGAACCCCAATCCCGTTATCTTCGTATATGAGCAGCAGATCCTCTCCGTCCTGTTCTGTCCTGATGCCGATTATTGTTACCCGTTCACCATGTGTGATGGAGTTTTCGACAAGGTGCAGAAACACCTTTTCCAGGAATGGATCAGCATAGATGAAGAGCCCTTTCACGAAAATCTCCCTGGTAATTCCTCCCATACTCAGGTGAGATATGGCATAGATGAATACTTCCTCAACATTCTGCCAGACTGCCGGTTTTAATCCCATATCCTGGTAATTTTTCATGAAGAGGACGAGACGGTCGATGGATCGGACAGCACTCCGGCTCCGTTCAAGGTATTTTTCAGCATCAGAATCCCGGACGATATCAGCAGCAAAGTCAAGATACCCCCGAAGAATGAAGAGCTGGTTGTTCATGGTGGTGCGGGTGAGATAATTGAAGAGATTGAGTTTCTCCGTGGCTTTTCTGATTGCATTCTCAGTCCGCAGCCGTTCTGATATATCCCGAATGGCAGCAACAATCCATATCTTTCCTTTCCAATCAAAGACCCGGCCGATAATCTCCACTGGAAACCGTACGCCTGATTTTTTCTGATGATATCGCAGGGGAATGGCAAATGTTCCGGTCCGGACTTCTGATGAAAGTATTCTGGTAGTATCTGGCTCTGCAGATAATGAGGTGATATTCATCCCGATGAGTTCACTCTTCTGGTATCCATACATCTCGACGGCAAAGAGGTTTGCTTCTAGTATCTCTCCGGTGCTTTGATCAATGAGGAAAATTGCCTCTTTTCCAAGTTCAAAGAGGTTATAGTATTTCTCGTGGCTCTCCAGAAGTTCTTCCCGTGCTGCCTTCTGCTCGGTGATGTCAAATGCAAGCCCGATTACTCCGGTGACAGATCCTTTTGCATCGGTAATAGGCACTTTTCTCACGGTGAGCGGTATCTTTGTTCCAGATTTTTCAGGGATAGTCTCTTCCGGGATAAAGAGCGGCTTTCCTGATGCAATGACAGTGTCATCCTGCTCCTGGTATCTGGTTGCGATTTCATGAGGGAACAGGTCATAATCGGTCTTTCCCTTTATCTCATCTGCCCTCAGACCTATCGTATCACACAAGGTCTGGTTTGCATACTGGTATACTCCATTCCTGTCTTTCAAAAAAGCATATCCGGGAAGTGCATCAAGAAGGGTCATCATTAACTTTTCAGTTCTTCTCCGAACAAGCATAATGGAAAGGAGGGTAATAAGAGCAGCAGCCAGGATTATGATAACAAGCAGGGCAGCCATGATAAACCCGTAATACTGCTCAATGAATGCCGGTGGCGTATGCAGGAGGATGCTTCCCGGAGGGATACGCTCCTTTGGCACCTTAAATCGTTCCAGAACGGCATAATCAAATATCAACTGGGTTGCATCAGTTCCCACAATCGGAATTTGAGATATCTCTTTTCCTGACAGTATCTCCGAGGCCATCTGACCGGCAATATATCCCTGCCTGTATCCGGAAAGGATACTCCCTCCAACGGTTCCCCGTCCGGTATTAAAATCATAGAGGTTGAAAACCGGAACCGGGCTTATTGCTGCTACTTTCTCTGCAAACTGACCGATGTCTACGATGGCACCGGTTTTATCCACCGACCATGAACCAATCAGGATGGCCGTTCCTGGTGTCTGGTTTCGGATCTCCTCATATACTTCCCCGGTTGTGATATCACCGATGTAGGTGAACACTGCCCGATTCTGATAGTTTCGGCTGGCTTTCCTGATGATCTCTGCAATTCCTTTTCCGGATTCTGTATATTCACAGAGTACCAGGATATGCTTTGTATCTGGAAAAAGGCGGAAAATGCTGTCAATGGTATCTTCCGGGTTTATTGCTTCGATAACACCGGTAGTTTTTGGGTATGTGTCTGGCCGTATCTCATCAAATCCATTCAGCGCGGTGAAGATTATCGGTGCATCTGAAAAGATTTCGGTACGGTGCTTCAGCCCAAAGATGAGTGCGGCATCGTCGGTGGTTATGAGGAGATCCACCGGTAGGTTTTTGTATCGGTATCGTAGAAGGTCTTCGACAAGGTTCAGGTTCTCTTCAGTTGGGTAGTTCTTCCAGTTCAGGTATTCAAATGAGATGGAGGTATTTGCCGGCAATGGCCCCATTCCTGCCAGGATACCCTGGGATATATTTGCCGTCCAGGTCAGAGTTGGGTTATAGGAATGCAGGACCAGGATGAACTGCCCGTTGTCCTGATTGGATGCGGCTCCAATGCTTTTTGAAAGAAGAAGAGCCATGACCAGCAGTGCGAAAAGCCGGAGTATTGTGTGGATGGTGGGGGACCTGTCCATTCTCTTGAACCTATTATGTGTGGACTAAAGTAAGTATCGATCTATGATGACCGGTCAGTAATTTATAGAAGGTTTATATGTGGGTGTCCGGATGTGAAATCATATCAAAAATATACAAATAGGATCCTCACCAACCTAAGTACGTCAGCTTGGTGTGGATCTCTTCCATACCATCTCTTCTTCTTATTGTGCGGGGATAGCCAAGTGGTCAAAGGCGAACGCCTCAAGAGCGTTTCTCGTAGGAGTTCAGGGGTTCGACTCCCTTTCCCCGCATATACCTCTTTCTCCGGTCTGATGGTTTGAATATTCATCATTTTCAGGTAGAAAAAGATTTTTTAAGTGCTCATATTCACTTTCTTAAGGTCTGACGAGTTCAGGCTCGCCAAGCGATAGCAGGTGATGGACAGCGTGACATCCAAGCCATGTTTCACCATGATCACATGGTTCCCGGTCTGCCTTGCCTTTGTTTCCATACCCGGGACATCTTCGATATATCCAACATCATGGAGAGTTTGAGCTACTTCCAGGGGCTTCCGGGATCCCCTTTCATCTGTTCCCAGCTTTTCATTTTAATATGAACTTGGAAGATATTGGATAGTGATCCACCATCATTCTCATGGTGGTGGTGATCATTGAATACGATCAAACCGATCCAGGTTCATCACCTTGGCCCATGCCGCAACAAAGTCCTGAATAAACTTATCTTTTCCATCTGAACATGCATATACCTCAGCAAGAGCCCGAAGCTGGGAGTTCGATCCAAAGATGAGATCGACTCGTGTTCCGGTCCACCTAATTTCTCCGGTTCTGCGGTCCCGTCCTTCATAGAGGTCTTCTGTCTCTGAAACCGGAGTCCATTCCGTTCCCATATCAAGGAGATGTACGAAATAATCATTCGTCAGAGTTTCAGGCTTATCGGTAAAAACCCCGTGTTTTGTCTGCCCGAAATTGGTATTCAAAACCCGCATACCTCCAATAAGCACGGTCATCTCCGGAGCAGTAAGCATCAGCAGCTGGGCTTTGTCGATCAGCATGGCCTCGGGTTTCATGGGAAGATGACGTTTTGCATAGTTCCTGAACCCGTCTGCCATCGGTTCAAGCACAGCAAATGATGCTGCATCGGTCTGTTCCTGCACGGCATCCATCCGTCCGGGAGTGAATGGAACTGTAACAGAATATCCGGCATTCTTTGCAGCCTGCTCAATACCAGCACAGCCTCCCAGAACGATGAGATCAGCAAGAGAGACTCTCTTTCCGCCGGGAGCATTCTGGTTAAATTCATGCTGGATCCCCTCGAGTATCTTCAGCACGTTTGCCAATTCTTCAGGTTCGTTCACTTCCCAGTTCTTCTGTGGATCAAGCCTGATTCGTGCACCGTTTGCACCTCCGCGTTTATCAGATCCACGGAACGTCGATGCAGCGGCCCAGGCGGTATATACCAGCCGGGAGATAGAAAGACCTGATGCAAGAATCCTGCTCTTGAGAAGAGCGATATCCTGGTCATCAATCAGCGGGTGGTTGATTGCCGGGATGGGATCCTGCCAAATGAGATCTTCATCCGGGACCTCCGGGCCAAGATATCGGGTCTTCGGGCCCATATCCCGGTGTGTCAGTTTGAACCAGGCCCGGGCAAAAGCATCTGCAAATAACTCCGGGTTCTCGTAAAATCGTCTTGATATCTTCTCATATATGGGATCAAACCTGAGAGCCAGATCGGTCGTCAGCATTCCCGGAGCATGTCGTTTCTTCGGGTCATGGGGATCAGGAACAGTCCCGGCTCCTGCCTCTCCCTTTGGTTTCCACTGATATGCTCCGGCCGGGCTCTTTGTCAACTCCCATTCGTAACTAAAGAGAACCCTGAAGAAATTATTACTCCATTTCGTTGGTGTGGGAGTCCAGGTGATCTCAATGCCACTCGTGATGGTGTCGTTTCCCTTCCCGGTACCAAAACTATTCTTCCATCCAAGCCCCTGCTCCTCAATTCCGGCAGCTTCTGGTTCAGGTCCCAGATGAGATGCAGGACCGGCACCATGGGTTTTTCCAAAGGCATGGCCACCGGCGATGAGTGCAACCGTCTCTTCATCATTCATGGCCATCCGGGCGAAAACCTCACGGATATCCCTAGCTGCTGCAACAGGATCCGGGTTGCCATCCGGACCTTCAGGGTTGACATAAATAAGCCCCATCTGAACGGCAGCCAGAGGCTTTTCAAGTTCACGGTCCCCTGAATACCGCTTATCTCCAAGCCACGTATCTTCAGATCCCCAGTATGTATCTTCCTGAGGTTCCCAGACATCCTCACGTCCTCCTCCAAAGCCGAATGTTTTAAATCCCATCGACTCAAGGGCGACATTTCCGGCAAGAATCATAAGGTCTGCCCATGAGATCTTCTGACCATATTTCTGCTTTATCGGCCAAAGAAGGCGTCTGGCTTTGTCTAGATTCACATTGTCCGGCCAGCTGTTGAGCGGGGGAAACCGCTGTTCTCCGCCACTAGCGCCACCCCGGCCATCAAAGGTCCGGTAAGTACCGGCACTATGCCATGCCATTCGGATAAACAAAGGCCCGTAATGCCCAAAGTCAGCCGGCCACCAATCCTGGGAACTGGTCATCAGATCCCTCAGGTCTTGTTTCACCGCTGCAAGGTCCAACTTACTAAATTCTACGCGATAATTGAATTTCTGGCCAAGTGGATTAGAGAGTGGAGAGTTCTGGGAGAGGATCTTCAGGTTCAGCTGGTCCGGCCACCAGTCACGGTTTGTTCTCCCTTTGCCGGGTATCTGCATGGTTATCCCGCCAGTTTCAGGGGATTTCTTGTTATCAGCCATCAGGTCACCTTCCTACGATTGTCTGAACTCTCTCCTTCAGGGAGATAAATATTCCCTGTTCCCATCTATGACCGATTCGGTATTTCAATGAGATCATTACATATTCCGGCGAATTCCTCATGTCACCCCGATATGATTTTACTTTCCGGTTACTCTTTGGAGATCCGAATAACTCTGACATCCTCCTTGATCTTCTGAATGCTATCCTTCCGGATCATTTTCAGAGTGGTGTGTGCACCGATCCACATCTGCTCTTACCTGATACAAAAAAGGAGTGCATCCTGGACATCAAGGCATTAGCAGATTCCAAAGTTCATGTTGATATTGAGATGCAGGTGCTCGATCTAAAATCAATGGAAAAACGCACCATCGTGATAAATATCCTGGATTATATGCTGATGCCTGTTGAAGATCTTCATACCTGCTTTCAGGCATATGACAAAACCCATGATATCCTCATGAGTGACGTCTTTGAAATTCATTTCCTTGAGCTCCCAAAGGTTCATAGGTGCAGGGTACCATATGAAGGTACAGATCTCCTATCGTGGCTTACATTTTTAAATGCATATACGGAGGAGGAGATAATTATGGTGACTGAAGGCAAACCCGCAATACAAAAAGCGTATAATAATCTTCAGATTATGAGCCTTGATGAAGAGACCCGACGGCTCTATGAAGCAAGAGAGATGTTTCTTCATGATCAGGCTACACGTATGTATGAAGCGAAAGAGGAGGGACTGGAAGAGGGCATGAAGAAGGGAAGGGAGGAAGAAAGAAAAGAAGTAGCAAAAAACCTCCTTTCCAAGGGCATGGATGATGAGTTCGTAATGGAAACAACCGGACTGGACCAGTCAATCATCGATAAACTTAAAAAATCCCTCTCCCTCCCGACCCAATAACCTCTCCTCTCCCTGTTTTTCAGGATCCCTGATAACCCCCCCTCCGCTCTGGATTCGTTCACCCCCCCAAATCAATCGTATTCAACATCTGCTGCCCGGTATCTGCACCAACTCCATAGAGTACAGGTCCGGTTCATGAGCCGAAATTACCTGCCTGAATAGTCCTAAAAGCCCCATCTATCGCGAAGTTTCGATTTTGTGTATGCTTCTTTCCTCTTTTTAGAGGGGTTCGGGGTTTTGGAGGTCGTGATATGTGATAATCACAGGTTTTTTGTGGGCAGCCTATATCCGGGTTGGGTTAACCATATGAAATGTATATCTGGTGCCCAAAATTATCCACAAGAGATATCTGGTCGGGTTTTCGATGACGGGTTATCAGAGGCCATCTCTTCATTTCATTCTCTTTCTTCCTGCATCGGAGATGTTCCCCCGGTAGTGCATTCTCCAACATAAAACCGAATAATTCTAATCTTATTCGCACCAGAGTTTTTACCCCCACATGAGAAAGATAAGCAAAAAAAATTACGATCTGGTTTTCAAAGAAGCCTTCTCGATTTTTGACAATAGATCACTGGCATTTCTGGGTATTGATCTACCACCAATAATCTCATTCCTGGTGACGGAGATCCCTGAAGTTGAGACAACTGATGACATGATGGATCTGAACTTTCGTCTTGAGGATGGATCTATCCTTCACCTTGAAGAGGAAATGAATCTTTCAAAAAGAGATCTCATCAGGTTTGCTCATTATGATCTCCGTCTTTTCCGATATTATGATGCCCCGGTCCATACGGTAGTCCTTACTCCTGCTGATAGTTCGAGCGGAACAAAAGTATTAGATATTGGCAGTCTACAGTATAACGTACTACAAATCGTTCTGTCTGATCGTGATGGTGATGCCCTGCTCTCCCAGATGCGGGCTGCTCTGGAAAAAGGTGAACCGGTAAACGAAC
This sequence comes from Methanospirillum hungatei JF-1, assembly GCF_000013445.1. Taxonomy (NCBI): domain Archaea; kingdom Methanobacteriati; phylum Methanobacteriota; class Methanomicrobia; order Methanomicrobiales; family Methanospirillaceae; genus Methanospirillum; species Methanospirillum hungatei. The sequence goes on along the minus strand of NC_007796.1, from coordinate 2,690,247 downwards.
TGGAACTTATCTTTTTACCTCTTATGAAGAGCAAACTCACAAAAATTGAACTGCTCAGGAGAACGATTGACCTTGAAAAAGAACTTCCAGAAAAGGATCTTCGAAATAAAGTCCGGGAATTAACCTTAATATTAGCGGATAAGATTGTTGACCAAAAAATACTTGATGAATTATGGGAGGAATTACGTATGTTTAAAGTTGTAAAGTATGCTGAAGAGAAGGGAATGGAAAAAGGCTTAGAGAAAGGCTTAGAAAAAGGTATAAAAAAAGGTATGGAAAAAGGAAAAAAACAGGAGAGAGAAACCGTCGCCAAAAACATGCTCTCCCTGGGTATAGAGGATGAACTGATAATCAAAGCAACCGGTCTTGATCAATCAATCATCGATAAACTCAAAAAATCCCTCTCCCTGCCGACCCAATAACCCCTCCTCTCTTTTCGTATTTCCACATCAGCGATAAACTCCGGTTCCCTATGAATACCCGACCCCCTGTTTTTCAATTCCTATCTCCCACCCATTCCCTCCGTTTGGGATTCGTTCACCCCCCGGAATCAATCGTTTTGGACATCTCCTGCCCTCTATCAACACCAACCCCATTGGGTCCAGGTCCGGTTCATGAGCCGAACTCTCCTCTCTGAATAACTCTGAAAGCCCCATCTATCGCGAAGTTTCGATTTTTGTGTATGCTTCTTTCCTCTTTTTGGAGAGGTTCAACGAATTGAAGGTCGAGATATGTGATAATCACTGGTTTTTTGTGGGCAGCCTATATCCGGGTTGGGTTAACCATATGAAATGTATATCAGGTGCCCAAAATTATCCGCAATAGATATCGGGTCGGGCTTTCGATGACGGGTTATCAGAGGTCATCCCGATATTTATTCTCACTCTAATCTCGTCTCCCTTCCTTTTAAGAAAATCTACCGTAATGCGGTTTTCTTTTATTCACCATCAGAAAGAGCAACTCATGTATAAAATGAAGCCCAATTCATGAAGGCGAATTATTCCATCATGAGATCAATAACGACATATACCGGCGAATTCCTCATGTCCCCCCGGAATGATTTTGCTTTCCGGTTACTCTTTGGAGATCCGAATAACTCTGACATCCTCCTTGATCTTCTGAATGCTATCCTTCCGGATCATTTTCAGAGTGTTGTGTGCACCGATCCACATCTGCTCATACCTGATACGAAAAAGGAGTGCATTCTGGACATCAAGGTATTATCAGATTCCGGAGTTTATGTTGACATTGAGATGCAGGTGCTCGATCTAAAATCAATGGAGAAACGGAGTCTCTTCTACTGGGCAAAAATGTATCTTGACCAACTCAATAGAGGTCATAGTTATCATGAGCTGAAACGCACCATCGTGATAAATATCCTGGATTATATGCTGATGCCTGTAGAAGATCTTCATACCTGCTTTCAGGCATATGATAAAACCCATGATATCCTCATGAGTGATGTCTTTGAAATTCATTTTCTGGAGCTCCCAAAGGTTCATAGGTGCAGGGTACCATATAAAGGTACAGATCTCCTATCGTGGCTTACATTTTTAAATGCATATACGGAGGAGGAGATAATTATGGCAGCTGAAGGCAAACCCGCAATACAAAAAGCATATAACAATCTTCAGATTATGAGTCTTGATGAAGAGACCCGACGGCTCTATGAAGCAAGAGAGATGTTTCTTCATGATCAGGCTACACGTATGTATGAAGCGAAAGAGGAGGGACTGGAAGAGGGGATGAAGAAAGGAAGGGAAGAAGGAAGGGAAGAAGAAAGAGAAGGGTTCGTGAAAAACCTCCTCTCCCTTGGTATGGACGATGAGTTTATCAAGAAAGCAACCGGTCTTGATCAATCAATCATCGATAAACTCAAAAAATCCCTCTCCCTCCCGACCCAATAACCCTCCTCTCCTATTTTCCATTCCCAACGATAAACTCCGGTTCCCTATGAAAACCCGCCCCCCTGTTTTTCAATTACTATCTCCCACCCATTCCCTCCGCTCTGGATTCGTTCACTCCCCGGAATCTATCGTATTGGACCTCTCCTGCCCTCAATAAACACCAATTCCATCGTTCCCAGGTCCGGTTCATGAGCCGAAATTACCTGCCTGAATAGTCCTAAAAGCCCCATCTATCGCGAAGTTTCGATTTTGTGTATGCTTCTTCCCTCTTTTCGGAGAGGTTCGGTGATTTGCAGGTCGTGATACGTGATAATCACCGGTTTTTTGTGGGCAGCCTATATCCGGTGTGGGTTAACCATATGAAATGTATATCTGGTGACCGGTAGATAACTCCTGCAGGAGTCATGTCTGGTCGGGTTACGGATGACGGGTTATCAGAGGTCATCGGGTTTATCTTAATTATCGCTATCATTGTTATTCTTGGATCTCTCTATATGACCTATGTGGTTCCTTCACAGGGGAGGGATGCAGAGATCCAGCATATGCAAAACGTCGAGAAATTTTTTACCGATTTCAAGATGAATATCGATTCGCTATGGTATAACAACCAAGAGGGTGTATCATTCAATCAGCAACTTTCTCTTGGAACTGGAGGACAAACATCAGGAGGGGCATTCAGCATTTTCCCAGTGATGCAACCGGTGGCATCCAGCGGAAAAGTTGCAATAACTCAAATGCCTAATTTGAGTTTGACAATAATCAATGGCACCTTCATAAATATTACCGGTTCAGATGCAGGTGATATTAAAGAGGATTATTCTGCGATTTTTGTAAATTACTCAACAAATATTTATCCAAATCAAATGCCTCCCTTTGATCCCCATACTCTTACAATTTATCCAACAAATATCACCTCAAGTAGATTGATTAATCCATGGGAACTTGTTGACTGGGTGGCAGTCCTTGAAGTAAAGAACGCCACACTCCGCCAGGAGGATCTGTATCATGTATTAAACTGGACAGAACATCCTGAAACCAGGGAGGTCTCACACCTTGAAATTCTCAATTATCCGGTAAAAGAAGTAACGCTCTCTGTGATAAAGAATGGAATGAAAACCATTGAAGATGAGGTCATCTATCGGGGGCTTGTGTCACCATATACCTGGAATGAAACTATCCGAGTTAATCTCATGGAAGAGGCATACGGACTATCGAACGATCAGTTGATCAGATCAAATTTAAGTTATGTATATACCCGAAGTGATGGTTCCCCTCCCCTAATTCCAAAAAATCCAAGTGATCTATTCGAGTATATCACCTATTATGGTAATAGTTCGAGCACTGGTGATCTTGATTATATTACGGCAAATATCACTATGGACACAACACCTATTGGGACATTTAATTATTCATCACAAAACCCCTATTGGATCAATCAGGAATATATTTACCAATGTGGAGAGGTGCAACTTAAGCAGAATGGAATCATCCAACCAAAAATATCTTCCAACTGGATCCAGGTATCTCCTGCAGGAAATATCTGTAATGTTCATATCAACCTCATCTCTCTCTTTGGAGATGCATTGGTCGGCGGTCATGATGAGGTTCAGATTACCTCGACTCTAAAAGGAGTAAGACACAATATCATCAACAGTGGGGATAACTGGTATAAGTTGAAAGAAGGGATTATTGAAAATGCAAAAGGGTTTTTGATACAGATAACCGCTTCTGATGAAGATGAAGCGAGATACTATAAAAAATCTATCGATAGTTTACTAAAAAGTGATGGATTAACTGTAGAATCAGGACAGCATGGAAAAACCGTTAATGTTAATGTGACACCTAAAAATAATTACAATCTTCACCTTACTCTCAACCATGCATTGGTCGAAATGAAAATTGACTCTCGGGTATATGGGTAAAACAATGAATTCTAAAGATAGAGCTGTCTCGGAAGTCGTTGCAGCGATCCTCCTCATCAGTCTTGTTATCATAGGTATATCCATCGTGTCAGTGATGTTGACATCAGGCCCGCCACCGGAGGATATCCCGAAAGTATCCGTGCAGATGATACCCAAAGATGAAGATACATCAGGTGCAAATGCATCTTTTTACCATGGTGGTGGCGATTCACTGAGGTTTTACGCAACCACATTTACAGATGAGAAAGGAAACCCAATAGATCTGAATAATGTCTATCTTGTTAAGTGGAATGTCACGTCAGGAGAAAAGGATTATGAAGTCAGGTGGAAAGATCATCCTGACCTGGAATGGAATTATTCATCGGTTGTAAATATTACTGAAATTAATGATGGATATCAGATACACCATAATGTATCTACAGGGAATTACCTGATAAAAGAGTTCGGAACTGGACACAGCAGACCGATTGAAATCCCAAACGTTACGGCAGTTCCAACCATTGTTCCCATTCCTGGCTTTTGTAATGATACCCCATCTGCAGCGTTTACTGCAGATACTGTCGGCGATTATCGAAATAATCTTACCTGTATTGCATCCGCTCATGCAGATAATCTAACTCACAAATGGACAATATCAGGTAAAAATTTTCTACCAGTATCTATTTCAACTAAAGAATGGAGTTTTGATTATACCCTCCCTATTCCCTACGATACAAACAGTCAGGGTTATTTCATTCAGCATACGGTGTATAATTCAACCCCCATCTGCAGTGATTCTTCTATTCAGTATGTAACTGTCCCTCCCTGTTCACATGCCCCCTGTGTTGCCGGGTTTAGTTATCTTGTTGATGGGAAAACTGTTCAATTTACCGCTGATGGCCCAGATAAGGGGTTTTTTTCTTGGGAATATGGAGATGGGCAAAATAAAACGATAATAAATAATACAAAAGTAGAGCACACCTACCTGGATAATAAATCAATTCATTCGGTAACATTAACGAAAAAGATAAATCGATGTGACCAGGATTTCACCTGTTCGGTGACACAGAAGGTCACAACAGAATCGATTGTGTGCGGGTGTTTCATAGATAACTATGATCCATCCACACGAAACCCATGGAATGTTGAATTTACATGGAATCATCCAGATGTATGTAAAGGTCTGGATAACAAGGACTGGAAAGTAAAGTTTGACTTTGGTGATGGCAGTAACTCAGAAACCTATTCAAAAGACGGATTTGCAGGAATAACTAAATGGCCAGATTCTAATCGGATCTCTCATTCTTACACCGAGTGTCGCGATTACAGTGTAAAAATGGATGTCATCGATCTCCATGGTGGTATCTACTACACCTGTACAAAAACAGTTAATCTCCCCTGTATCTGCACAGAAGAAGAAAACCCAACTCCGGTATTTACTGCCACAGAAATAAAGTCAAATAATACGACCACGATCATCAATGATACCTCTACACCATCGGACATTATTCAATGGACATATGACTTTGGAGATGGCACGACACCCATAAATTTCAACACCACGACAAAACCAGATCCTTTCATATTTACACATACCTATTCATCATGTGGAAGTTATGTCATCAAACTCATCGTCCATGATGCTATGGGATGCTGGGCTGAAACTACCCGGACCATCTCGTGCGGTGGAGGTAATTGTGAACCCGACGATATACGGGCTGAATTTTCTGCAACTGCCGCTCCAAATAACCCGAAACGGTTCAACTTCATTGACTCGTCTTATTCAAACAATAACACGCTGACCCGTTGGGAATGGGACTTTGGTGATGGGACATCTGCGATAAATACCTCTCCACCAGGAACATTCTGGATTGAGTATGACAAATGTGGCTCATTCCCGGTAAAACTCAGGGTATGGGATGATATCGGCTGCTGGGATGACGTCATTAAGGAAGTCTCTTGTAATTGCCCAAAACCGATTGCACAATTCACCGTCGAATCTATGTCCAACCCCCGTGAGTTCAGGTTCACCAGTACATCAACCCATGATCCTTCAGTCACAATCACAGACTGGGAATGGGACTTTGGTGATGGTGTTACTTCGACAGGCTCCAGCGTTACTCATCGGTATACTAGTCCAGGAACCTACACGGTCAGGTTACGAGTAACAACGAATTGTGGATCATGGGATCACACCTTCCAGGATATCACAACTGGCTGTCCGTCCCCGAAAGCAGCCTTTGAGTATAATAATACAACCAATCCCCAGCAGTTTGTGTTCACCGATCGTTCTACCCATGAACCGTTTGTGAATATATCATGGTTGTGGGAGTTTGGAGATGGCACAAACTCAACAGAGCAGAACCCCACCCACACCTTCCCAAGTTGCAGCCAATATACAGTTCGACTGAAGGTGACGGCTGATTGCGGGAGTAGTAATGAGACGATTCAGAATGTCATATGCGGCTGTCCGTCCCCGAAAGCAGCCTTTGAGTATACTACTTCGGCAAATCCTCAGGAATTTGTGTTCATAGATCGTTCCACCCATGATCCTTCTGTGAATCTATCGTGGCTGTGGGAGTTTGGAGATGGTACAACCTCAACGGAGCAGAACCCCACTCACATATACCCAAGTTGCAGCCAATATACAGTTCGACTGAAGGTGACGGCTGATTGCGGGAGTAGTAATGAGACGATTCAGAATGTCATATGCGGCTGTCCGTCCCCGAAAGCAGCCTTTGAGTATACTACTTCGGCCAATCCTCAGGAGTTTGTGTTCATAGATCGTTCCACCCATGTTCCTCATGTGAATCTATCGTGGTTGTGGGAGTTTGGAGATGGTACAACCTCAACAGAGCAGAACCCGACCCACACCTACCCAAGTTGCAGCCAATATACAGTCCGACTGAAGGTGACCGCTGATTGTGGAAGTAGTAATGACACCATACAGGATATCGTCTGTGGATGTCCGCCCCCGGTTCCTGACTTTGATTACAAATGCATTGGAGAACGAACTGTCAACTTTACCGACCTATCCAGAGGAATGGGCAATGGAATTAGGGCTTGGTACTGGGAGTTTGGAGATTTGAGGCAAGACAATATATCCGGACTACAAAACCCAACGCATGAGTATGACAATCCGGGGACCTATCCGGTCAATTTAACGGTATTCACCACCTGCAATTCATCAGCCCGGTGGACACGAGAGGTAACCGTCCCCTGCTGCCAGATGCCAGTTCCTGACTTTACCTACACCTGTCTTGAGGATGGGAATACCATCCAGTTCAATGATACCTCGAAGGTATTCGGAGATGCAATAACCCGTTGGAGATGGGACTTTGGTGATAATGCGGGCATATCGTCAGACAAGAACCCCGTCTATCGGTACAACCAGCCAGGAACCTACCTGGTTAACCTCACCATAACGACGACATGTGGTGCTCAAAACTCATGGATTCATAATATTACCGTCCCCTGTCTCTGTTCCCCGCCAATTGCTAACTTCACGAAGGAGATGGTCTCCTCAAAGCCCTTCACCATGAGATTTACCGATCAGTCGGTTCCGAACAGCAATTCAATCACATCATGGAACTGGTCATTTGGTGATGGTACAACTTACTCCGGTCAGAATCCCCCGGAAAAGACCTATAATTCCTGTGGTGAGTATCTGGTAAATCTCCGGGTAACGAATGACTGTGGTCAGTACGATGACGTGGATCAGCTCGTATGCTGCCCGGTATTTGCAAACTTTACCTACCAGCTGGATCCCCCTGACGGAGATGCTCCGGTAACGGCCTATTTCACTGATCTGACAGAGGGAGAGCCGAATGCATGGCACTGGGACTTTGGAGACGGGAAAACGTCATATCTCCAAAACCCGGTACATATCTACAATGAAGGAGGGAATTACACCGTCACTCTCCATGCAACCAGTCCCTGTGGCGGGAATGAAACACATAGTAAAATCTTAACCTTTGGATGTCCGGAAGTCGTTGCAGACTTTAGTTATACCATCATCTCAGAGGATCCGTTCAATGTCTCATTCAGGGATCTCTCCTATGGTGGTGAGATTGTAGACTGGACCTGGTTCTTTGGTGACGGGACGACATCAAAAGAGCAGCATCCCTACCACCTCTATGCCGGAAGAGAGAATTACAACGTTGGTCTGATTGTAAAGAATAGTTGTGGTAATACTGCACAGATATGGCGGCGTATTGCCTTTGACTGCCCGAACCTGACCGCAGATTTTAATCTCACTCCTTCGTCCGGAATGAGTCCTCTTGAGGTGAAGTTCACGGACAACTCAACACCAATGGATAAGATCATGAGCTGGCTTTGGTTCTTTGGAGATGGAACCAGTTATTATACGACCAGCCCCCCCTCCAGAAACCCGCCAAACCATACCTATTCCAAGATTGGGACGTATTATGTGACACTTCAGGTTAAGAACGAGTGTGGTAATCCGTATAGCACGGTAAAAACGGTGAATGTCACAAACCCTGCAAGTATCAGTGGGTATCTCTGGAATGATAAGAATTTGAACGGTGTCCGGGATCCTGAAGAACAGGGGCTTTCGAACTGGCAGGTTTATCTACAAGAGCGGGTGGCAGGAAATTGGGTAGATCGGCAGTCAAATTCTACAGATATAAATGGAGATTATACATTTAATCTTCCTGATGTGACCTATGGAACGTTCAGAATACGTGAAGTGTTACCTGCTAACTGGAAAGTAACGTATTCCTATGGTTCAGGGGCAGAAACGTACTCATCGGCCCTGGTAATCTCCACACAACGGCAATACAATGAGGTTCATTTTGGAAATGCACAATGGAGAGTTTCTGAGATACAGATTCCGTCACGATGGAGATATGGGTCCAGCTATCCGGGATCACGGGGTAATTATCCGAAAAATTGGCCATTTGATTATACAACATCATTTGATTCAACACCTATGAAGTCATGGCCACAGGATGGAACGGGTAATGGGGCATTTATCCCCTATATTCGATATGAAAATTGGGGGGATAGTAGTTTTATTTTGCATCCTGGATTTTACAACCTTTATTATAAAACGGGATCTGCATGGTATTGGCTAACCACGTGGCATTGGAGAGCAAATGGCTCCGTATTTAACACGGGATTTAATTGTTCAGTACCGGATAACACGATATATCGATATTCAGATATTGATCTCTTCTATCTCCGTAACTATTCGACATTTTTTGAATTTTACTACCCACGAGAGAATGAGCTTATTCCTTATAATACGAGTTCATATGTTGAAGTCCATTATGTCGGGCCAAATGAGAATCAGGCGAATGGAAATACGAATTGTAAACTCCATCTTCCAGATGGGATGATTGTGAATCTTCCTTATATTGGATATCTTGGGTATAATACCGGTTATTGGAATAATACGAAATGGGAGGGTCAGTACATTACTCTCGTAGCGAGAAATCTTCTCACGAATGGAGCTACAGTTACCACCTATCGAAATGTCTCTGTTGATTTTGAGCCTGTTACGCCTGTTATTATATCACCGGTAAATAATTCTGTGGTAAAGGGATTGACGACTTTTACTGCGACAGTAGGTGGAAAAAACCGTAATACGAGTGATGTATGGTTATTGATCGATGATCAGAATGCTGGCCAGATGGTCTTTGATGCACTGAATAATAGGTTTAACCTACAGGTGAATGTTGAATCATATGCCGGAAAGACCATCTCTGTGGTAACACGGGCTTATCCTCTCCCAGGAAAAGGAACATTTCGTGATTCAAGTCCAGTATGGTTAAGAGTGGGAAGCGAAGAGCCCATACTGGCAAACTTTACTGCTGATCCCTGGGAAGGGCCTGCACCTCTCGAGGTTTCCTTTACCGATACCTCCACTGGCGGCCCTGCGTCATGGACCTGGAACTTTAATGACGGATATACATCCACTCTACAAAACCCAATTCATATCTTCCAAAATCCTGGTAATTATTCAGTCTCCCTACAGGTAACAAATGTCACAGGTCAGTCAAGCACCATCAGTAAATACATTAATACCACTGGAGTATTAAACACCGTCAGCCTTCTGACAAACAGGAACGGGTACCTGCATCCAGGGTATGCAAGCTGGCTCGTCAGAGGAAGCGGATCTACAATTACCGTGAATGGAACGGAGTACACACTCAATAATGGAGACCGGGTCAGGTTGGATATTGGAGTTGCCCAGACTCGTGCAAATATCAGAATAGTGGGAGAGATAAATGCATTCAATGTTACCAGTGTAATACTCTCCATTAATGGGAACCCTGTAGATACTGGTGTTTGCAGTGCGATAAAAATAAATGATTTCGAGAATTATCACTCAAATCTCAAAATTACTGCATACCGACAGACCAATGCCTGGATTAATTTAGTCTGGAATGGTGTCCCAATATCGGTCCAGAATTATCAGAACCTTGAAATTTCGGAATTAATGCCGTCTACGGATAAGATCATGGAGTTGTCACTCGAGCCTGGAAATATCTACTTTGACGGTCGTGCTTCATCATACCGGCTTTATTCATGAATTTATATTTTCAGGATGAGAAGATGGGGGGAGATATTATTTTTCGGAAACGATCAGGCCATGTAAAGAAAAGGTATTGTGAAGATGCTCTATCCGAGATAGTATCGTCGTTATCTCTGATTGTGGTTCTTGTTATTGCAACCGGTATAATACTCTCTTACTCAACCGGTCAGTATCCGAAGACAACCCTCCCTCATACCGAGATTGAATATACGAACAGCTCTGGATATGCCTTTTTTACTCATAGCGGGGGAGATAACCTCTCACCAGACTCGATCAGAATACGTGTTTTTAATGGAACCTTTAAAAAAGAATATGATCAGCATACGATACACTTAATCAGACCTGATGGAAATGCTACAAATTGGAGCACATCAGGTTCAGATCTTGGGTTTGGATATAGTCTACGTGTTCCTGCAAGCGGAACAAATCTGTCATATCAAATCCTTCTCAATAAGTCAGGTGGAGAACATCTCTATCGTGAATTCGGGAAACCTGGTGCAACAACTATTCTCCCCATTCCAACAACGCCGACTCCTACTCCGTATCCAGATGTGAATTGTACGCTCACCGAATCAGATGCTCTCTTTTCTATCACTCATACAGGATCCAATCCTCCTACCTACCTTCTTTCGAGTTTGGGAAATGGCACACATTCATACACAATATTGGGGCAAGGTTTTTCCAAAACAATGAATGGAAGAGATGCGTCGATTACATTCCCGAATCTGACAACAGACAGGACATATCAGGTTATTCACACAGTTATTCAGAAGGATAGTTACTATCCTGTCTGCTCAAAATCATCTTCGCAATCAGTAACAGTGTATGGCTGTTCTGATACTTGTTATGCGAATTTCATTTATGAAAGTGATCCGTATAATCGGTTCAATATTAGTTTTAGAGATCGGTCAGAAGGAGCTGATGAATGGCGATGGAACTTTGGCGATGGCCACACAAAATCTGAATCAAACCCAATTCATGAATATTCATCTTTAACGATTCCGTCGTACAGAGTCACTCTGACCATTGGGAAAAACCAGTGTGGAAACCGTATATATTGCAGCACAACCAAACAGGTTTCCATTAATTGTTCAGCGAATGCAGATTTTAATTGGATATATGAAGGGAGATCTCCAGATACTTGGGATGTGAATTTCTTATGGAACGCTGGGACCTATCTGTTTGGCAAACCCTATGTACTCATCTGGGATTTTGGCGATGGAAATAGGACTCAAATTTCTCATCTTGATTGGACTGGCTCAATCCAACATGGTTATTCTCATTATAATCAATGTAAAGATTACAGCGCAACTCTGACGGTAAATACGAAGGATTGTGGCAGTTACTCCGCAACAAAAACAGTGTCCTTACCGTGTATCTGCTATGAAAACCCGATTGCCAACTTTTCAGTAGCAAAAGAACAGATTGGAACTCCTTTTGTTATCTCCATAACCGACAATTCCACCCATTCAAAGTCATCAACAGGTCTCGTGCAATGGATCTGGGATATGGGAGATGGAGTAGTTTTCAATAATACAAGCCCTCCTGGGACCTTTACCTATTCATATCCACGATGCGGAGAGTATTCCATACTCCTGACGGTATTTGATACGCAGGGATGCTGGGATGACACCATCCGCAAAGCTACCTGCGGTGGAGACATCTGTATCCCTGGAATACCGAACGCCAGTTTTGTTTATGTACCAACCGGAAAAACTGTGAAGTATACAGATACCTCCAAACCCGAGGGAACCATTCAGCGATGGCAGTGGGATATGGGAGATGGCACCCGATATATCACCCAAAACGTGACCCACGAATACGCAACATATGGCAATTATACGGTAAAGCTGCGGGTATGGGATCAGGATGGTTGCTTTGGTGATACGATCAGGGATATCTCTCTCACCTGCCCACAACCTGACGCAAATTTCACAATCACCAATGTAATTGCTAATCCCCGAACGTTCCGTTTTACTGATACCAGTATCATACCAACTGGTTTAGCTGCGAACTATCTCTGGGACTTTGGTGACGGAACATCTTATTCAGGAAAGAACCCGCCTGATAAGGAGTATGCAACCTGCGGTCAGCATCCAGTACGTCTCAAAGTCATGACCGATTGTGGTTCTTGGGATGAGGTAGTAAAGCCGGCTGTATGTGGTTGTCCACTCCCAGAAGCGAGATTCCGCATTGAACCAACAACCGATCCTCAGGAATTCAGGTTCATCAATGAATCCGTTTCTGAACATCCAATCACTGGATTATTCTGGGAATTCGGAGATGGCACAAATTCAACAGAGCAGACCCCGACTCACCGGTATGCAACCTGTGGCCATTTCACGATCCGCCTGAAGGTTACGACCGACTGTGGCTCCTCAGACGATGTCATTCAGGATGCTATCTGTGGTTGTCCAGCTCCTGAAGCACAATTCAGGATCGAGACCACTGCTGATCCATTAGAGTTCCGTTTCATCAATGAGTCGTTATCTACCCGTCCGATCACCGGATTATTTTGGGAGTTTGGTGATGGAACAAACTCAACCGAGGAAAACCCGACTCACCGGTATTCAACCTGTAGCCATTTCACGGTCCGCCTGAAGGTTACGACCGACTGTGGCTCCATAGACGATGTCATTCAGGATGCTATCTGTGGTTGTCCACTCCCAGAAGCGAGATTCCGTATTGAACCAACAACCGATCCACAGGAATTCAGGTTCATCAATGAATCCGTTTCTGAACGGCCAATCACTGCAGTATTATGGGAGTTCGGAGATGGCACGAATTCAACAGAGCAGACCCCGACTCACCGGTATGCAGCCTGTGGTCAGTTCACCGTCCGCCTGAAGGTCACAACCGATTGTGGTTCATCAGACGATGTCATTCAGGACGCGATCTGTGGCTGTCCACCACCAAAACCTGACTTTGACTACACCTGTACCGGGCCGACAAACGTCAGCTTCACCGACCTCTCCCGTGCGATTGGCGGTGGAATTAATGCCTGGTATTGGGAGTTTGGAGATCTAAGGCCGGATAACACCTCCGGATTACAAAACCCGAACCATAAATATGATAATCCCGGCACATATCCGGTAAATCTCACGGTCTTTACAACATGTAACTCATCAGCCAGATGGACCAGATTCGTCACCGTCCCCTGTTGTGAGATGCCGGTTCCCGGATTTACCTATGCCTGTAATCCTGATGGATTGACGGTGGACTTCTCTGACACCACAAAGACATCCGGAGATGATATCTCTGACTGGTTATGGGAGTTTGGAGATGGAAATTCATCTATCCTTCAAAACCCACAGCATACATACATAAGAAACGGAACATGGCAGGTAAATCTCTCTGTTACTACCACATGCGGAGCGAAGAACAGCTATCGGGAGAGCATATCCACCCCCTGCTTCTGCACCCCGCCAGTTGCGAACTTCTCAACCGAGATAATCTCCGGTGAACCCTTTACTGTCAGAATTCGCGATTCATCCCAAAAACCGGAAACGATCACCCATTGGAACTGGAGTTTTGGTGATGGAACTTATTACACTGGACAGAATCCCCCTGACCATACCTACGCAGCTGGATGTGGAGAGTATCTGGTTTCACTCACAGTAACAAACGAATGCGGAGCTAGGGACACATTTGACAAACTCGTTTGTTGCCCGGTATATGCCAATTTCACCTATAGAATGGAACCTGTAAATGGCACCGCTCCCCTGACTGTATACTTTACTGACAGGACAATTGGAACGCCGCAATCCTGGGGATGGACCTTTGGTGATGGAGGCGTCTCTTCATTCAGAAACCCAGTCTATACCTACAAAACAGGTGGGAATTATTCAGCAACACTCCATGCAACCAGCCCGTGTGGAGGGAATGAAACCCATAGTGAACAGATACATGTCTATTGCCCGCCGGTTGAAGCATTATTCAATTATACCATTGTTAATGAGGATCCCCTGACTGTTCAGTTTACCGATCTCTCCACCGGATATGACATAGTAGAGTGGAACTGGTACTTTGGCGATGGATCCTCCTCAAAAGAGCAGCACCCGGTCCATACCTATTACATCCGTGATGACTACCAGGTAATCCTTACCATTAAGAACTCATGTGGAAGTGAATCTACGAATTCCATGTATCTGCCGATTGGATGCCTGCCGCTAACTATTGTTGCCACAGCTCATGAGGGTGGGTTTATCAATCCGTCAGGGAATGTCACCGTCCCCTGTGAATGGAGCCAGCAGTTCAATATTACGCCGGATCTCTGTCATACGATCAGAGATGTGGTAATTGATGAGAATCAACCGAATGCACTGCATCTTGGACCGGTTGAGAGTTACACCTTCATCAATGTGCAGTACGATCAGACCATTGATGCATACTTTGATCTAAAACAGTTCCAGATCGCCTCATCTGCAGATGCGGGAGGAACGATTGATCCACTGGGAATAACTGTGGTTGATTGTGGTTCAGATCAGAGTTATACTATTACAGCGGCATTCTGCTTTAATATCACCGATGTAATCATCAACGGGACACAGCACCTTGGTCCTCAGGTAAGTCCCTTTACCTATACATTTACGAATGTAACTTCAGATCAATCAATTCATGCAGTGTTTGCTCTGAAGACATTTCCAATAAATGCGACTGCCGGTTTTGGTGGGAATATTACACCAAATGGGATAGTCATGGTCAATTGTGGATATGATCAATCTTTTAGCATTACCAATCTCACGTGTTGGAATATTTCTGACGTTCGGGTTGACGGGACTTCGATGGGTCCAATCAGAAGTTATACGTTTACGAATGTGACTGAACCACATAATATCAGTGCATCGTTTGTGCCAAGAGGGCCGTATAATATCACAGCTTCGGCAGTATATCTTGATGTGGGTAGTTACACACCAATACCAATTACCGGCATGATCGATCCGGAAGGGGTTACTTCGGTTCAGTGTGGCAATTCACAGAGTTATTCAATGGAGCCATCCTTTATAATCGGAAAAGAAACCTATTTATTTGCTGAATTATTGATTGATGGGAGATTTTCAAGTGCAATTAATCCATATGTGTTTACAAATGTTCAGGAAGATCACACCATTGTTGCATATTATGGACCTAAATGTTACTTCCTGAAGGGTGTTGTGAGAAATGAAACAACTGGATTGCCAATTGAGAACATAAGAATAGAATTTTACCGCAATGCAACACCAAATGAATTCCTCTGGTATACGTATACTGCATCAGATGGCTCATACATTATTCCGAATGTCATTGCAAATGCAGCCCAAAGATATGATGCATATATCGGAAATAATTCTCCTCCGTGGCAAACAATCCGTTCCTATCTTTATGATGATCCGAATCCGGATTTCAATGGACCATGGAGATGGAGAATTCAATTCAACCCCGGAAGTAAATGTGATCGGTATTTGGATTGGTATGGAACGTTTTAATTTTTTTAAGGCTGTTACAAAACTCTAAACCAATTAATACTTTTCGGGGAAAAAATTTTTAAACTCTTTTAATCTCAATTGAATGGAGAATTTAATCGTGTTAAAACGTCAATTTAATTATGCATAATCCTCTGTTATTCTGGTATTGATGCAATATCCGTGAATTTTTTGCTCCCATAGAAAAAAATCATGTTTATGCTATAATCTACTACCCTAGTCAGAGGATCACCCATCTGGTTTCTAGTTATAATGCATCATCAAACCTCACTACATGAAGATGGAGAGTGGGTTTTGCCAATTCTACACATGAAAATCTCATGGATCCATAATAACCATGGCAGGGTCACCCCGGATTACCCTGAGCGTCAGGAGGAATACCGGTCCCTGCACCCACATAATGACCGATGGATATCAGTCCCCTGACCAATCTATGTCTTCTGATTATCTGAAACAATAAAATATCAGTATATATTCGACAAAATCACAAAATGGCACGATGTAGCAGTTGTAACAGTTGTAGCACTTCTATGGAAAAGAGACCCTCAAAAAAATTACCGATAAAAAAATCCCACTTTCGGAGAGATGAAAAGAGCCGATTAAATTAATTTATACGGTTTTATCGCTTTCTTGGGTGATAATCCAATCAAACATATACATCTTCAGGGGAGAGTATCAGGGAACCCCACCCCGGTTACCTCCCACGTATCTCCAGTACTGACAAACTGAATTCGACCCTGATTTTTGAAACATGAAATTGAATTAGTCTGACCGGTTTTCATTATCACCCCAGAGTTCTGATGGTCTGATCTCCATTCCAGGAACTGTATACGCAACCACAATCCGGTTGAATATGAAACTATATGGGATATCCCTGAAAACCTTCATTATGCCCAGAAAGAGGTTTAAATAAACATTATATCTGGAATGTGATAGTATTTCCAGGACACGACCTGTACTTCATGACATGATCCTCCGTGGCAAAGAGTGGTCATTCAGACTTTTCATACAATGATCTACCCAAAAATTCAATGAAACCCCGGTACCTATACCGGAACTGCAGAACATAAATCAGGATTATTTACCCATCGGGTGTCAGAAGAAATTATGACCGAGGAGATGAGCGACAATCAGAAATTATCTTCCTGACTTCTTCTGGTGACAGACCGGATATTGATACAATAGAATCGGGCGAAATACCTGATTCATTCATATGGAGAACAATCTCAATTGAGTGTTTCCTTTCTTCCCTCTTTTCCTTCCTCTCTCCCTTCCTTTCTCGCTTCATTCTCCCGAATTGCCTGATCTATTATCCACATCTCTCGTGCTTCATAATACTCTCTCAGTTCCGGCTCCTGGCTCTTTACTATCAACCTGTTATATGCCTCATTCACCGCTTCACTTGCCTGTGCTGCCATGATCATCTCCTCTTCAGTATTTGCTCCCAGAAATATTCTCCATGCCCAGAGATCGTTTTTATACGAAACTCCTTTATCACTATTAGAGTTTCCCACCTGCATAAACATGAGGGAAAAGTCATCACAAACCTGTTCAAAACACTCCCTTTCCAATGCATGAAAACAAAATACCGGCTCATCGCCCTGAAACCAAGGATGACCAAGGATACAGATACTAGTCGTCCGGCTCAGGGATCCAGAATTGTTCCCTTTTATCGGTTGTGATCCATGCAGCCGTGCCCAGTAAAAGAGCATTCGCTTATGAATCGCCCGTTGCCGTTCTGCCTGCATCTCAATAAAGAACTGATCTCCATTCCCCGTGGTCAGTTTAATATCCAGAATACCCTCCTTCTCTAGCGGATAATTCCGTAAGAGGAACGGGTTCTTCAGCGTGATGTCCGTGCATGATACACCTGTAATTGAACTTAGCAGAGAAGAGAGCAGATCTTTTGACTCTTCCGATCCGAATAACACCTTGAATGCAAAGTCGTTTTGAGGGGACATGAGGAACCGGTCATCACGGGCGATAATCTCTGCCATGAGTCCTGATTTGTATGATAGAATTGCGGATATATCTTGCGAATTATTCCGGTAAGGCATCCATGAGTACCACCTTCTGTTACTGGTCCCCTCACTCATCCTCTCTGTACTGGATACCATTCCCTGCATCATATCCACCGGGATTATCTCCATCCGGCCCTGTTTTTTGAAAAATAACCTGCAATATATACATAACTATCCCCCGAATTGACCGACAAAACAGCTAAATACTTATCCTTCACATATCCCCATGAATCATTCTGATAGGGGACCCCTTCAGAACAAGAAAGGAGTGAGACATAATTACTGACCTGTTTGAGTCTGCGATGAAGCTCTTTCATCAGGGTGATTACCAACGGGCCACCCTGAAATTTCGACACCTCATCGATTATGACAAAACAGACGCAAGAGCCTGGAATGGTCTGGGAATGTGTCAGGTCCGTCTGCATGACTATCATGAGGCACATGCAAGTTTTCTGAATGCAATCCGGTTTGACCCTGATAATCAGATCTATCTGAAAAATCTCCATGAAATGACGAAAAATGTCAGAAAGACCCTGAACATAGGACAGAACTACTGGTCACTGTGAGAATAAAAAATAATATTCTGAAAATATCTATGACCATGATTCCATATACCATTTGGCCGTTTCAGGGTTCCCTAATCTAGGCCCATATTATGGAATTGTAGATATATATAGCGAGTTCGCATAAGATTAGTCGCATTAGGCTGGAATCACTCCTCAATTTCAGAAAGGACATCTTCTAATTGGTTCTTGAGTGTAAAGAGTTCATTGGTTACAATATCCCATACTATCACCCAGTTTATGGAAAAATAACTGTGAATTATTCTGTCCCTGACGCCAATCATCTCTTTCCATGGAATATCTGGATATCTGTCTTTTATTGCCATGGAAACATTTCGTGAAGCTTCACCGATAATCTCCAAAGCACGCGACACAATATGTTGAAGATCCACATCTGAATACAAATCATCAAGAGTTTTTTGCTGACATTTCTCCTCAATATATCCAATTTCATGAAGGATATGCTCAATGAACACAGAATCCCTTTTCATACCCAGATAACCTCACGGAGTACATCCTGCCGAATTCTTTTGTCAAGAGAGTGTTCAGCAATCAACTCTACTCTTCTCCCAAAAATCTGTTCTAAATAAAAAATACATTGCATAAAGGGACGAAATTGTTCTTTGCCCTCTTCAAATAATACAATAAGGTCTATGTCACTCATTGGTCCGGCATCATCCCGAGCAAATGAGCCAAAAAGCCCCATCTTAATAATACCATATCGCTCCCGAATAACTGGCATTTCCATTTTTAGTTTTATAATAATTTCCTGTCGTTTCATAGGGAGCATTGAACCTCTCTCCATTGAAGTATTCATATCAGATACTAAATGGGTAGGTCTTTCTGATTCAATAATCCATCGGGATGAGAATTAAATAATTTTTAATGGATAGAACAGAGAGAGTGAGGAATCATGTTCTCCATGAATTAAGCTATACTCTTCGGTTAGATATCTGTAATATGTACATTCAGGATCCAAGATCATACTTTGAAGAGGTTATGCAGGAAACAAATGAAGTATAGTGCATCGGTGTCTCCTGGCTTATCAAAAGTTTTTTCGATACCCCCCATCGCTTCATGTAACCAGACCGACAGAAGAGAAGGGTTGATATTAGCGGGGTAATAACTGCACCGGGATAATAGAATATCAGGTGAGAATAAAAGTTGTTAGCTGTTGAGCCTGGACTATATCAGGTGTCTGACTTCTTCCGGCATCCCGGTAATCTGTGCAATATCAACAATTGACATCCCTGCCTCCTTCATCCGACGGAGTATAGTAGCCATACCTTCTCTTCTGCCTTCAGCTTTCCCCTCTGCTCTCCCTTCTGCTTTTCCTTCTTCCTTTCCTTCCGCTTTATAAGCTGCAATACACTTGTCTACTTTTTCAGCTAACATGGTCCCTCCAAGAAACGGGTTTGGTATCGGTATATCCTGATCTCTCATTAATGTATTATCAAAGAACAAGGAGAAATCCTTCCTCATATCAGCCATCCCTTCATCTGTCTCCATCCACTGGTTCAGTCTTAATCCAAGCTCTATGAGTTCCACAGGCCCTGCGGATTGTTCAAGTCTGAATAAACATGCAGAGAGGTTTCTGACCTCGAGCAGATGATGCACTGACAGCCTGAGTTCATCGATCAACAGATACGGAACAGAAGGAACAAATCTCTTAACCTGTTCTGGTGCGGCAATAATATCCCTGATATCCCCTGGCACCTTCCAGGGTTCTTTTCCATTATAGAATTCTGATATAAACATCCGCTTCAGGAGAGATGAAAAGATCCTTTAAAATCAATTTTTTTACGTATTCTCGTTTTCCAGGGTGATAATCTAATAAAACATATTCATCATCAGAATAGAGAATTAAAAAATCCACCCAGTTTCCCTCCCTCTGGTTTGGATTACTGAAAAACAGTATCCAGCCATGATTTTGAAACATGAAAATAAATTTTTCTGACCGGATTTCATTATCCCCCCGGTATTCCGATGGTCTGATCCCCATTCCTGGAGCTGTATGCCCCACTACAATCCCCTTGTATATAAACCTCTATTGAATGCCTGAAAACCTTCAATATGCCCTGAAAGAGGTTTAGATAATCATAGTATCTGGAATGTGATACGATTTCCAGGACATGGCATACACGTCATGGAATGACACTCAGTGGCAAAGAGCGTTTATTCAGACTTTTCATATAATGATCTGCACAAAAATTCAATGAAAGCCCGGCAATTATACCGGACGTGCAGAATATAGTTTCAGGGTTTGATCCCCGTGATATTCTCCATGCCCAGAGATCGTTTTTATACGAAACTCCTTTATCACTATTAGAGTATCCCACCTGCATAAACATGAGGGAAAAGTCATCACAAACCTGTTCAAAACTCTCCCTTTCCAATGCATGAAAACAAAATATCGGCTCATCGCCCTGAAACCAAGGATGACCAAGGATACAGATACTAGTCGTCCGGCTCAGGGATCCATAATCTTTCCCCTTAATCGGTTGTGATCCATGCAGCCGTGCCCAGTAAAAGAGCATTCGATTATGAGTCGCCTGTTGCCGTTCTGCCTGCATCTCAATAAAGAACTGATCTCCATTCCCCGTGGTCAGTTTCATATCCAGAAAACCCTCCTTCTCTAGCGGATAATTCCGTAAGAGGAACGGGTTCTTCAGCGTGATGTCCGTGCATGATACACCTGTAATTGAACTTAGCAGAGAAGAGAGCAGATCTTTTGACTCTTCCGATCCGAATAACACCTTAAATGCAAAGTCGTTTTGAGGGGACATAAGGAACCGGTCATCACGGGTGATAATCTCTGCCAAGAGTCCTGATTTGTGTGATAGAATTGCGGATATATCTTGCGAATTATTCCGGTAAGGCATCCATGAGTACCACCTTCTGTTACAGGTCACCTCACTCATCCTCTCTGTACAGGATACCATTCCCTGCATCATATCCACCGGGATTATCTCCAACCGGCCCTGTTTTTTGAAAAATAACCTGCAATATATACATAACTATCCCCCGAATTGACCGACAAAACAGCTAAATACTTATCCTTCACATATCCCCATGAATCATTCTGATAGGGGAACCCTTCAGAACAAGAAAGGAGTGAGACATAATTACTGACCTGTTTGAGTCTGCGATGAAACTCTTTCATCAGGGGGATTACCAACGGGCCACCATGAAATTTCGACAACTCATCGATTATGACAAAACAGACGCAAGAGCCTGGAATGGTCTGGGAATGTGTCAGGTCCGTCTGCATGACTATCACGAGGCACATGCAAATTTTCTGAATGCAATCCGGTTTGACCCTGACAATCAGATCTATCTGAAAAACCTCCATGAACTGATGGTTACCTATCTGAATGACGATGACCGGAAAACAGAGTCCCCTGTCCCGGTAACTGGCAGAATTAATCGAAATGATATTCTCCGTTTTATAAGGAATGCTGCCTGCCTGTGTATCGGTTGCATACTCCTCATCATGTATGCTTCACTCCTCCTTCTGGATATGGCAGTTATCTACCCCGCCCTTCATATAATCGGGGTATGTGGACTCATCTTCATCCTTTTCTATCTTGATACATCACTCCTGAAGTATCTCACCCGGATGGGCGTGAAAACCACACATCTCTTCGCAATCTTTATTGTATGTGCAAGTATGGTGTGCCTCATGATACTGCTCGTCACCTTTCCCGGACCTGGACCAGCCACTGCACCTGCAAACCTTCAAAAAATGCAACCATCACCTCTCATAACTCCGTACATGCCCGCACCGGCTGTCCAGACTTCTCATCAGATACCTGCTGCAATGCCAGATCCTGGAAATGAACGTAACCCCTCTGATTCATCCAGAATACAATGCACAAAACCCGATGCCTCCTTTGAATATGAAGTCATCAGCATTAATCCGTATCAGGTCCGATTCTACCTGACTGATAATGGAACTCCCTCTGTACCGGTCGAGATGGTATGGGACTTTGGATCCCGGACGAATGGAACTGGAACAGCGCAAAATTTAGGTCCACTTGGGCTTTCTGCTGCCTATGAAGTCAATTTAACCATCCGGAATGCATGTGGAGAAACCAACTCTGCCATCAGAACAATAGAGCCAGTTAATAAGAGTATTCGTTTGTAGAAATGTGAAATAACCCTTATTCGGGGCCGGGTTATAGGGACGATTCCTGTGCACCTGGAAAAGGGAATTGATAATCCATTTCCGACAGCAGTTTAATGTTCGGATTATTATCTTTCATGTGAATAATTACGTAAAAGAAATGGGTCCTTAAGCGTTCTATCTGGATTCGGTTTACCTGTCGTTAAACCGAGCAGAGAAGAGAGCAGATGTTTTGAATCCTTCGACCGGAATGAAACCTATGAGCCTGTCTTTCTCCACCTGAAATTCTCATTCAATCAATTGAACGTATCACATATATTCACCTGAATGGATATCAACCGATTCTATAAACAAACTCACCGAATGTGGTTTATTATGGTTGTATATGGATCTGAAGGGATCAATGAATAGATCGCTTCCAATACCAAAAAAATTGTGAAGGTCTCTTTTTCATAGAAGTGCTACACCTGTTACAACTGCTACATGCGAGTAGAATTAGAAAATCTCAATAAATTGCAGTATTTCAGTTCGTGGCTTTCAATATGCTGGCTATACGGCAATAAAAACAAGATCAAGCCCAAGTAACCCCGGAATCTGGTAGATTGGAATATCTTCGATAACCGGGAAAATCACTTCATGAGATTACTGAAGTTATCCTGAAGTATTCTGAATTCCATGTTTCTACCCAATACAATACCTATTTCTCTTCCTTGTACCTATCTATCATCATTGGATATGATCATATGACCCTTGATAACCTGTCTATTCGTCTTGGTATGCACCATGGCCTCTACATTGGGGCCTGCACAGGAGTCATCCTCACCTCCCTTATCGTTTTATTTGAATGCTGCGTCCTGAACGGAGGAATAACTCACATCCTGGCTGCGTCACTTGCCCTCATCTGTGCAGGACTCCTGGTTATCGGTTTCATCTGTCTGCTTGAGAATAAAGAATTCTCCATGTCAGATCTCGCCTGCACCTGCCGATACCGGAGATCCATTGATCCGATCTGCAGAAAATGTGCTCTTTCCAGTTTGAATCAGAAAAACTGTGAATATACTCCGAATAATAAAGAATAACTCCCGATAATGGCGTAATCCAATGGCAGGGATGAATAATTCAGGGACTAATATGACTCCCCATGATTTGAATAACAAAGCGGTCAGCACGTTGGTAGGACTCATCTTGATCATCTTCCTGGTAGTGGCTATGGCCGGAATCATCTATGCTCTCATCTTCGGTCTGGTCTCGTCAGTTGAGAAAACCGCCTATGTGGTGACCGGCGCAAAAATTATACCTATTGCTCCAAATATTGATGGAATTGAGGTAGTCCACCGGAATGGGGATACCATGTATTACGAGAACCAGAGTCGGGATGCCCAATATGAAGTCAGGTTCATGGTAGATACCAGTGAAGAGAGTTCAGTCGTCATCACCGATCCTACCTATCTCTCATCAGATACAACCTGGTCACCAGGAGATCGGGTCATTATATTCAGAAAAGCTGACGGGTATTACCTTGCCAATGATCCTGCTCTCATTTCAGGGGCAATTCCTCTTCCTTCCGGTCCAATAGCCATCCGTATCATAGATAATACTCATTCTCAACTGATTGCATATGAGGGGGCAGGATCCATCGGATCTGAACCCACCAGTACACCGACAACAGAACCTACCACAGAGCCCACAACCATCCCGCCAACTCCGACCCCGGTACCGGTTCAGAATTGTTACAATTGTGGACCAGGAGAAGGATTTACGGTCTCATTTACCACCCAGGTCAGAGGGCTGCTCACTATCCGGTTCAAGGATGATTCATCACCCCAGCCCAATACCCGTGCCTGGACCTTTGGTGATGGGGGCTCTGCAAGTGGCGAACTGATTGATCATACGTTTCCTGCACCTGGATCATATCAGATAACCCTGACCGTTAAGAGGAACAACAGTCCCTGTACCTGTACGCTGACCAGATGGATAATGGTCGGGTGACTGTGTTTTTTTGTATCCATGACATTAAAAGTCTATGAGAAGGCATGATGAATTATGTGAATATTCATCTTTACCTCTTATCAGCAGGGCTCTGTTTTGGGGTATTCTCCTGAATTCATCAGACATAGTGAATTATCCAGCCTGAAAGAAGAATTTTTCCCCCTGAAATGGGGACGTATTCGTCATTTTGGTCCGGGGTTCAAAACACAAAAGCACACATTCCCTCTATTTATACAATTTAATAAAAATTCCACCAAACAATTCTTTTTTTTAAAAAAATCTGATCACGACACATCATCTTTTCTAGTACGACATCCATAGGAAAACTGGTGGAGGTTCGTGTGTTGATGGATATAATGGAAATGATATAGATGAATAAAAGCAAACATATCGAAAAAAAATACCTCTTTCTTCTGGTATTGGTCATGCTCTTGATTGGATTTGGATCATCAGATGATCCAGCCATCGGGATCAAGCAATCAGCCCTCTCACACGGGACTGCAGTACAGGATGGAGAACTCGAAGCAGTTGGTGAGGTTATTGGATCAGGAGGATGTACCGGGACACTCATTGCAGACAATCTCGTCCTTTCTGCAGCACATTGCTTCTGTAATGGAAAGAGTAATTGTGTGAATCAGGGGCAGTTCATCCTCCGGAATGTCCGGACAGTAGCAGATCCCAATAACCGCAGAAATGTTACCTTCACCGGAAAAGTAAGAATATTTCCGGAGTATGAAGATCGGGGATGGCAACGGGAAGACTATGGAGTTCTTGAACTCAATTCCCCAGCATCCTCACAGGTACTGGTAACCCCCATACCGGTTGAAGATCCCTGGAATATTCCCCTTGTCGGTGAAACCCTCACACTTGTCGGATTTGGAATGACTGGAGACAAGTGCGCATTACCAGGACAGGGAAAGATGAAGATAGCTCTTCCGGTAGACGAAAGCGGATGGGGCGGTATCAGCTTTAAGAACAACCGGTTATATTCCTGTCCAGGTGACTCAGGCGGGCCGATTCTCAATAAAGCAGGTCACGTGGTTGGCGTGGCATCATGGGGTGACAATCAGGTGAGCGTTTACCGTCCGACTTCATATGCCTACAACTGGATTTTTGGTATCGGCACTCCAAAGTGGAGATTATGTGAATGGGTTCCGGTTGAAACAGGCGGTAAGAACAGCCATGAAAAAGTCCAGATCTGCCCGGACGGGAGTTATCTGACCGCTCTTGACCTGGATGGTGATCAATCCGTCAGCGACTTTGATACTCCTCTTATAGGCCAGGCACGATGCTGCAGGATAGAGGGAAAAGAGCAGGAGAAATGGGCGGAGAGTCAATGGGTTCCGGTTGAGCAGAAAGGCCTTTCTAGTCATAGTATGAGCGGTTCCTGGTGCCCGCAGGGGTCCTATATCACCGGGATAGATCTTGACTCATGTTCTGGATGCGATCCTCTTGATTCACCGGTCATCGGGGCGGTTCAGTGCTCAAAGCCATCCGGAAACGGATTATGGGGCTCAACCTACTGGATGGATGTCGGTCCTGAAAAAAGTCATCAGAAACAGGATTGGTGCTTTGAGGGAGCATACATTACCCAGCTGGATCTCGACCGTGACGGGGAGAGTGATCCTCATGATTCACCGGTTGTTGGAAAAGCGAAATGCAGTTGTTCACGGGCAGCATTCTCTCCTGCGGTCATCCAGATGATTGCAACGCCTTTTATTGCTGCAATTCAGACCCTGGACCCTATGGATATGAATATACCCGAAATGGTTCCTATCGGGCCGGAGGATATCGCCCTGACTCCGTCGAAGACTGATATGGAACCAGACACCAATCGGCCGGGAGAAGATTATACCGTGTTTGACCTTTCCTCACCTGATCCCGAGGCTTGTGCGAACGCCTGCAGGGAAGATGAGAAGTGCATGGCATATTCGTATGTGAAACCCGGGTTTCAAAGTGAAAAAGCACGATGCTGGTTAAAGTCCGGTATTCCTGATGCAGAGCCGGATGAGTGCTGTGTATCCGGAATCATCAGAACCCCGTAATTTTTTAAAAATTTCTTCTATATGCGAGTATCTCAAAAAAAGGATTACATGAAGATAGGTGCAAAGACCACTGCAACAATTGCCATTAATTTGAGCAGAATGTTCAGAGCTGGTCCTGCCGTATCCTTGAACGGGTCACCAACGGTGTCACCGGTAACCGCTGCCTTGTGAGCAAAAGATCCTTTTCCTCCAGAGTGTCCCTGTTCGATGTACTTCTTGGTGTTGTCCCAGGCTCCCCCGGCGTTTGCCATCATGATAGCAACGAGGAAACCGGCAGATATGGAACCGACAAGAAGTCCTGCAAGAGCATGGGAACCGAGAGCAACACCGACGATAATTGGTGCGGCAATTGCCATCATCCCCGGAAGGATCATCTCACGAAGTGCTGCGTTTGTAGAGATGGTGATACAGGATGCATAGTCAGGATCAGTCTTTCCTTCCATAAGTCCTGGAATCTCCTTGAACTGGCGGCGGACTTCCTCCACGATAAACCCTGCTGCCCTTCCGACGGCCTTCATGGCAAAGGAGGAGAACAGGAACGGGAGCATGGCACCGACAAGAATACCGACAAAGACGACCGGTTCAAGCATGTTGACCATATCAAGTTTGACAGCCTGAGTGTATGCAGCAAAGAGACCGAGGGCGGTCAGAGCTGCACCACCGATTGCAAATCCCTTTCCGATTGCTGCGGTTGTGTTTCCGACAGAGTCAAGGGTATCGGTGATGGCACGAACTCCGGGACCCTGGTGGCTCATCTCTGCAATACCACCGGCATTGTCTGCAATCGGTCCGTATGCATCAACTGAGAGGGTGATACCAAGGGTTGCAAGCATACCGACACCGGCAAGAGCCACACCATAAATTCCGCCAAAGTAGTTTGCAATCAGAATTGCAACGGCGACGATGATGACCGGGATGAAGGTAGACTCCATACCGACAGCGATACCGGCGATGATATCGGTTGCTGCTCCGGTCTCTGATGCCTTGACTATGGACCGGGTCGGCTTGTGATCATAGGACGTGTAGTACTCAGTCACAAGTCCGATGAGGAACCCGCCGACAAGACCTGCAACGGTTGCATAGAGGATTCCAAGCTGCCCTGGAGCCAGGACCTGAACAAGGCCGTATACGGCAACAACGGTCAGGAGAAGGCCTGCGAAGGTTCCTGAGTTGAATGCCTTGTGAATTGCATGAGCCTCGTTCTTGTTGGTCCGGACAAAGAATGACCCAATCACGGATGCAATGATACCAAGAGCGGCGATCATCATCGGAAGAGCGATCAGGTTCATGGTCGGAACGCCCTGGAACTGGCTTGCCATACCGGCAGTTGCCCCGATAAGCATCGTTGCAATAACTGCACCAACATATGACTCATAGAGGTCAGCACCCATTCCGGCGATATCACCGACGTTGTCACCAACATTGTCCGCGATAACGGCCGGATTACGGGGATCATCCTCAGGAATACCTGCCTCAACCTTACCGACAAGGTCTGCACCAACATCGGCTGCCTTCGTAAAGATACCGCCACCGACACGGGCAAACAGAGCAATTGATGATGCACCAAGGGAGAATCCGGACAGGATACTGATAGTGTCAAGATCCGCGGCTCCGGTGATACCGGTCAGCACAAAGAACATCAGGGAAAGACCGAGCATACCAAGGCCGACCACGGTCAGACCCATGACCATACCTGCAGAGAAGGAGACCTTAAAGGCCGATGCCATTCCCTGCCGTGCTGCATTTGCCGTCCTGACATTTGCCTTTGTTGCGGAGTACATACCGATAAATCCTGCAAGTGCAGAAAGACCAGCACCGACTACGTAACAGATAGCAGTCAAGGGGTTGATTACAAGCGTAAGAATAACCGCCAATACAACGACAAATACCGCAATGGCAGTATACTGCCGTTTGAGGTAGGTCATTGCACCAAGATGAATGGCTGCGGCTATCTTCTGCATCAGTTCATCACCCGGAGATTCCTTCTTCATCCGGGCATAGCTGAGACCAGCAAAGATAAGCCCGATAAGGGCACAAACCGGTACAATATATAACATATCCATTCGTATCACGTCCAGTCGAAACTGTGAATTGAGACGGTGATCTGTTATCATTCGATGATTATACGTAAATAACGATACGAATTGGCACCGGGGCATTTATATATCCGAACCAGGAGCCATCCATCCAGTCAGAA
This sequence comes from Methanospirillum hungatei JF-1, assembly GCF_000013445.1. Lineage (NCBI taxonomy): Archaea > Methanobacteriati > Methanobacteriota > Methanomicrobia > Methanomicrobiales > Methanospirillaceae > Methanospirillum > Methanospirillum hungatei. The sequence continues at coordinate 2,661,477 of NC_007796.1, read as the reverse complement.
AATCGCGGTATAATTGATAGATCCTTCATCGCTGATCATGAGCCCTTTATATATTCTCATCATCCTTCTGGCCTTGCTCTGGAGTACACCGGGAGTCGCGGCAACCGGTCTTTTTAATGCGGAGGAGAATATTACTGGGATCCTGGCCCGGGATCCGATCCTGGTGCTTGATCAGTTCGAGAACGGGACCTTTCCTGATATCAATGCCAGTACTCTGATGGAACACCAGGACCTGCTCTACCGGAAACTGGCCCTGGGTCTTATAAACCGGGGAGATTATGAGAGAGCGGAATCTGTCCTCTTAAGTATACCTCCGGAGGTCAGAGGATATGACAGCAGCCTTCTTCTTGCCTTTCTCTATACCAGGATGCAGAACCTTGATGCTGCCCTGAATCATATTGTCAGCCTTCAGGTCCAGTACCCCGATGATCTGAAACTTGATAATGCCCGGGCATATGTGCTCTGTATGGCCGGATCACCAGCTGATGCACGACGGATCATGGAACCGGTTATTATGCAGGTTCCGGGGTATGGTCCCTTTCTTGATACCTGGGGCACTATTCTTGCTGCAGAGGGGAGGTATGCTGATGCAGAAAAAGCCTGCAGAAAGGCACACGCCCTCATGCCCGATGATGCAGAGGTTCTGGCACACCTGGGGATGATCCTATATAAATCCGGAAGAACAGCCGATGCCCAGGACGTATACCAACGGGCAGTCCGGATAGATCCTGCCTTTGGGGAGGGGCAGAAGGAGTATGCCCGTGTTCTGATGGATCTGAAGCGGTATGCTGAAGCGGGAAAGGCGATACGGGCTGCACTCCGATTAATGCCTGGCGATTCGGATCTCATCTCCTGGGAGCAGGAGATTGATGATATCCTGCTGTCGTGGTACATCCGGCAGGAACAGGAGGCTTATCGTCCCCCGATTATAAAACGAGTGGTTCAGGAGAGCCATTCATAAAATCGAACAGTCGCGGTTGTAATGTCTTCAGGTCCAGTGCGATTGCGACTGCAGGTGTCGGCTGGATGTTCATCTGCTTCTGGAATGCGGTCTGACTCTGCCAGGTCCCTGAGTTTATTCCAAGGACATTCCGGTACCTGCTGATCCCATAGATATGGACATGACCGGTATGTACCACTTCAGGGATGGGATCGATGATGAGCCGGTCAACGGTATCTGCGGCAATCGGGGTCCGTCGCCCATAACAGGGGGCAAGATGCCTTCTCTTCAGCATCTCTGGGATGATCTCATGTGCCTTTTCATAACTTGCCCCCGGCATCAGGCCGATGAGATCATCAAATGACCGGCCATGGTACATGAGAAACCGAACTCCCTGCAGGTTCACCAGAGCCGGATTTTCAACAAAGGTACATGAAGACGGGTATGCACTTCTGAACTTTTCAGGGATGGCCGGCTGAGGCTCTGCACCCCTGACCACATCATGGTTCCCAGGAGAGAGAATAATCCTGATGTGGGAGGGCAGATCGGTTAACATCTCTCCCAGAACATCGTACTGCTCATAAATATTGGTGATAACCAGCTCCTTGTCCTGGTCAGGGTATATACCAATACCATCTACAAGATCTCCTGCGACCAACAGGTAGGAGACTTCACTGTCACTGAGCCAGTCTGCAAACCGGTTCCATGCATCCTCTAGGAATGTATCGCTCCCCACATGGATGTCAGAAATGAGAACTGCCGCACCTTTTCGGTCACTGGTATAGGGAGCATGAGAGAACGGGATGTCAGGTCTGAAGATCTGATCTGCAAAGATGAGATTTCCCTCATTTGAGAGGGACCCCCTGACCCCGATGACCTCATCAGGGATGATCCGTTCCGCTTCTGCAAAGTCTGGACGGTCCTTATGAAATAACACATTCACCGAACCGGTCGGGTCCTCCAGTTCCACCATCCGGTGCCCGTTTCCGGTGCTCCTGACATCCATGACCATCCCGCAGACCGAAAACTCCTCCTGCTTATACCGGGTGTTGCGTTTGAGGGCTTCAATCGGAACCGGGTTGCACCGCCCCCGGATCATACCGGAGAGCCGGCTGTACCGGTCAGCAAAATATGCGATATAATCTTCAACTTTTGCTACCGGCCGTGCGGACCCCATCCGTCCGGAGATGATATCCATCTCTGCATCAGAGAGGAACCGGATCCCGTCACGGGCCGGGATAATGCCGGGAATATGCTTTAAGGAGACAACCAGGCAGTCATCAGGAACGCCGGATATAATCTGGTCAATCAGCCGCTCATCCTTCTTTTCACAGATATATCTGACCACATCAGGATGGACCTGAAGTTTTGTATCCAGAAACCGTTCCACGATAACGGAGCTGTCAAGCATTCTGCACTAGTACCTTCAGCATGGAGGGAAATATACATACACACGGGCGAGCCCTGATGGCATGACTTTGACCGGTGAAGTGAACCCTTAAGAGGCCAGCTCAAAAACCATATACAGACATCATGGCAGATCAAAAGGCCAAGAAATCAATACAGGATAAAATTATCAGGTTCTGGAAGAGCGAGGAGCAGATACCGTCAGCGGTCAGGGAGATTGCATCAGTTCTGGTAACCGTCGGGGCAGTGGTTGCCGTACTGCTCATCATCTGTGGAACCTGGCCGGCGATCGTGACCATCGAGTCAGAGAGCATGGTCCCACATATGAATGTCGGGGATCTGGTTCTGGTGGTCGCCGGGGACCGGTACGGATCTCTGCAAAGCATGGAAGAGGGGAATAGTTCTGGATATGAGAAGTTCGGGATGCCCGGCGATGTCATCATTTACCGCCCGAATGGCAATACCGAGCTCCATCCCATCATTCACCGTGCCATGTTCTGGGTAGAAGAGGGTGAGGAGATCGTCGTTACTGCTGGCCAGAGAACAGGGACGTATACCGCTCCTCATGCAGGATATATTACCAAAGGTGATAATAACCCGGTGATCGATCAGGTCGGATGGTCAAATTACCGGAACCTGGGAGGACCCATCGAACCGGTTAAGAAGGAGTGGATCATCGGGAAAGCCATGTATCAGGTTCCCCTGGTCGGATACCTTCCCCTCAATATTGTTCCGGTTATCATCATTGTGGTCGTTATCATGGTCCTTCATGAACTCTATCTCCGAAACCGGGCAAAGCGGGAGGAGGAGATGAAATCGGGCAGGAAGGTCTGATCCATGCATCTGCAGACCCTCTTATCTGACACCCTTGCTGGTCATCGTCTCACTCCGGATGAGGCAACATTCCTGTTTTCAGTCACGGGCCCGGAGGTGTTTGATCTCTTTCGTGCAGCAGATGAGCTCTGCAGGCAAAAAAACGGTAACCGGGTGACCTTTGTCAGAAACCAGAACATTCATATCACCAATATCTGTAAGAACCTCTGTGGATTCTGCGGGTTTGGCCGGACAAAAAACAGCCCGGGGGCATACCTGTTTGGCGAGAGTGAAGTAAAGGAGCAGGTACGGGCGGCAAAAGAGCGGAAAGTCTCTGAGATCTGTTTTCTCTCCGGGGTGCATCCTGATTTTACTCTGGAGACGTACTTGCAGTTCATGAGATGGGTCCATGAGGTCTATCCATCGGTGCATATTCATGCGTTCTCCCCTGATGAGGTGGATTTTGTCGCACGAAAGGAGAATCTTCCGACATCAGATGTTATTGACCGTCTTATGAAGGGGGGTCTTGGCACTCTTCAGGGGACCGCTGCCGAGATCCTGGTCGATGATGTCAGAAAGACGATATGTCCGGCGAAAGTTAAGACCGATGTGTGGGAGCGGATAACACGGGAAGCACACGGCCGTGGTCTTCGGTCAACGGCAACTATTATGTATGGATCTACGGAGACTCCCCGGGATCGTGCAGAACACCTGGACCGAATCAGGAAGATTCAGGATGAGACCGGTGGATTTACCGAGATGGTCCTTCTTACGTATATCCATCAGAAGACCCCCCTGTTTGAGAAAGGCCTGGTGCAGTCCGGGCCGACCGGACGGGATGATCTGGTGACCACCGCGGTCTGCCGGCTCTTTCTGGATAACTTTGACCATATCCAGGTGTCATGGCCGAAACTTGGTGTGAAAATGACACAGATGGCTTTGCTTGCCGGTGCGGATGACCTTGCCGGGACGATGTACCTGGATGATGTCACCGGGGAAGCGGGAGGCGGGATGGGTGAATACCTGGATCCAAAAGAGATGGAGCATATCTGTGCGGACCTTGGCAGGGTTCTTGCAGAACGGACCACCCTGTATTCTATCGTCTCTTGATCAGAGCCCGCGCTTTATCTGCCTGAGATCTGCCCCGGCAACATTTGCGCCCCGGAAATCTGCCCTGGTGACCGTTGCCCCGGTAAGTCGGGCACCCTGCAGATTTGCATTCAGGAATATCGCGTCGGTCAGGTCAGTATTGGAAAGGTTTGCCCTGGTGAGGTCTGCCCCGGCAAAATTCGCTTTTCTTAAGCTGGAAAATTCAAAGTCGGTTTCAGATAATCGTGCCCCGTTCAGGTTGATCCCATCTAGGGAGAGGCCTGTCAGATGAGCACCTCTGAGATCCGGTCTTTTCCTTGGATTTTCTGCCTTCCACTGATTCCATGAAGCGACACCTCCCTTTATTGCTTCAACCTGTTTTTCGTCAGCCACAGAGCCCACCTTGTATCTCTGATGGTTAGACTGGTATGGCTATATCTGTTGTCAGGCGCAACTAGCACAACCAGTCCTTCCCATCACAATAGGAAACCTTTTTGAGTTGCCTATATGATGACTGAGGGTATGAAACGCAGCGTATATCTTATATTGACCGGCATCGCTGCACTGGTGCTCTGTGTATCCATCTGTAGCGCCGGATTTGCACCCACATTTGAATTGATGCCCCTGAGTATGAAGGCCCCTTCTGATGCGAACCCCTATAAAGACGAAGCATTCAAGAGCGAGGCTGAAAAGATCATCGGAAAGATATCGAACTCTTCTGTCCCGACCGGGGCAAAGTTGAGTGAGGTGACTGACGCCTATTATCGGCTGATCATGGAGAATGTCAGTCCGGATCTCTACCCCAATGCACATAACATCGCGGCATATCTCTACTATACCTCCAAGGCGGGAGAGACCTATACTGATTACCATGCATATTTAAAATCCGTCTCAAAGACAACGGATGGATCTGAATATTATACCGTTGCAGATCAGTACCGTCAGGTCGCTGCCGAGTTCTGGAACAAGATCAAGGATCTCTATCCGAATATGACCATGTTCACTCTCCCGCCGGCAGGGGAACCAATGCCTGAAGAAAAAGCAGAGCAGCAGGGCGATACCCTTGAAGGTTTGGATATTGCCATTCCGATGACCCAGAAGGCTCCTGACCCATCTGCTGATGACCAGACCGAGAAGTTCAAGACCACAACTATCCGCTGGTTTGAGGATTATGTTGATCGGGCACGGCTCCCTGATGATGATCCTACAAATGACAAGACTGAAAAGTCACCGGGCCATCGGTTCCTGACTGGTGAAGGACTGGAATGGGCAGATAGTACGTATATGGATCTCATTGGCATGAATGTCGCAGAAGACTTCTATACAAAGGCGAATTACATTGATGCATTCTTCTACCTGATCTCACAGGCCCGGGACTTTTATGAGTCATATATCAATGACCGGACCTATGTCTCATCTGTCTCAAATGGCGAGGAGAATTATGAGAAATCCAAGAAGTATTATGATCAGGCTGAGAAAGCCATCGGATACTTTGATGATATCATCCCGAATTACACCAACAGTACGCTTCCTGACTTCCCGAAGTTTGGTGAAGTAGAGAAAGGAACATTTGGTCTGGGCGAACTTGGATATATCACACCAGATATGGCTGACTACCTGAGTGGCGGTTCATCAGAATCCAGCACCTGATCTTTTTTTCTATGAAAATCCTGATAGCAGTCCCCCCAACCCAGTACCATGACAAGGAACTGGCACAGGTCATGGCGGTTTTTGATCAGAACAAGATTCCATACGAGTTTGTGTCACGGGAAAAAGGGCAGGCCAAGGGTACGTTTGGTGGCCGGGTGTATGTACCCTTAAGCTTTGAGGAGGTCATCCTGACCAGAGAGGATGAGTTTGACGCCCTTGCCATATTAGGGGGACATGGAGCCCAGGCCCATTTCTGGAATAACCCGGATCTTCTTGAACTGGTGAAGATCTTTCGGATTCACCGCAAGGTCATCGGGGCCATTAGTACAGCACCGGTGGTTATGGCACGGGCAGGGATATTAAAAAAGCGTCCTGCAACGGTCATATCCGGAGCTCCTATCAGGGAGATGATGAAGATGGACGTGAAGTTTGAGGACAAGCCGTTTGTCTTCCTGGACCGGTTGGTGACCGCCCGTGACCCGGGAGATGCAAAAAGGTTTGCCGAACTGATCGTTGAATATCTGTATGGAAATCCGGAATTTAACGGGCCTCAGGTTGTTCCTGCACCGAATAAACTTGGTTTTGATATCTGATCTACCGTGTGGCGAGTTTTGAAGCCCGTTCAAAACACCGGTCAGCATCTTTTTGCTGTCCCCGTCTTTGGAGTGCTTTTCCTTTTGCAAACCAGGCTACTGAAGACTCGGGAATCTTATCAAGAACCCGGTCAAAATAGGCTATGGCATTTTTATAATCCCCGCCTTCCATGAGCAGGTTTCCTACCTTATACATGGCATCGGTATGGGATGGATCACACCGGATCGTCTCAAGGTAGCACCGGATCGCTTCTTCATTATTCCCGGTCTTCTCAAGGATCTGGGCCATCTCATAGTAGGCATGCCCGTTCTGGGGATCCATCTCCACCACTTTGAGAAAACATGCCGTTGCATTCCGGTATGCCCCGAGTTTTTTATAGGCCACTCCCTTTGAGAACCAGGCGGTTATGTGGTTTGCGATCATCCGGATGGTCTTATCAAAGTATTCAATGGCCTCCTGAGGTTTTCCTTCCTTATACAGGGCCTCTTTTCCCATGACGAGGTAGACATCTGCTATATACTTGCGATATTTGGTGCTGCCCGGATCCAGTTCCATTGCTTCTTCGTAGGCATCTATCGCCTCATCAAACTGGTTTAAGACCTTGTAGGAGTTGCCAAGGAGCAGCCATGCAGCGGTGTAATCTGGACGAATCTTGAGGCATTTCTTAAAGAACTGGATGGCGGAATGATACCCCCCGATCTTCATGAGAGCCCGGCCCATGGAAAAAAGGAGATCCGGGTCCTGGGGTTTTTTCTCTAATGCCTCTTCATATGCCTCGATTGCCTCATGGTACTGCCTCTTTTCGAACAGGTACCGCCCTTTCAGATCCCAGGGGTACGGGTATGATGCATGTATCTTTTTCGCCTGCTCAAACAGGCTCATTGCTTCGTCGCGTTTTCCCAGGGTCCAGAGCGCCATCCCTTTCTCATGGAGGGCCGGCCCGTACTCAGGATGGATCTTCAGGGTCTTGTTGCATATCTCGACTGCTTCCAGGCACCGCATGGGATCCTGGTTCTGAAGGGCGATGAGACGGAGGACAGATGCCCGCATGGTCAGGGCTTCAGGATTTTCCGGATCGATATCCAGGGCACGGATAAAGCAGTCATCCGCACGGTCATACCTGCCCAGACCGAGAAATGCTTTTCCCATCCCGACCCAGCATCCGGGATGGCTCCGGTCCAGTTCAATGCCCCGGTTAAATGTCTGAACCGCCGCTTCATACTTCTCCTTTACAAGTTGTGTCTCTCCTTTCTGACAGTATGGCGTTGCCGGGCTCCCGTCCTGTCCCCCAATCCAGTCTCGAATCCCCATCAGTTCCTCATTTGTATGGTATTTTCACAGTAGATAAATTCTGTCAGAGGAATTCTCCCTGAATAGCGATGATCTCCTGACTATCCTGTGCTCCTGCATATGCAGCCAACGGTTCCTCGTTCAGTTGTAAAAATCTGATACCCCAGCTGACCTTTGCCAGAATCTCCTCTGCCTGACTTTTCTCTCCCAGAATGACCAGTGCTGCAGCCATGGCCTCTATTGAGGTGAGACGAAAGGGCCTTCCGAAATTCACCGGATTAGCAGCAAGCAGATATGGCAGGGCTCGTTTAAATCTCCATGAACGGACCTGATCTGTGTCAAGTACCTCCCATGAACAGTCAAGAGCGGTGATGGTACGTGTTTTTTCCCGGTCGGCCGGTGAGAGGGCCTGTTCTGCCGTCGGGTCAAGGATAAGGCTGGTCCGTGGAATGGCTGAAAGACGGGAGAAGAGTCTGACCATCCCGGCACGCTCAAGTTTTTTCATCGTGCATTTTCTGGGATCACATGAATTATCCCGGTATGCGAGCAGGGGGATCATACGGCACCACACTCTCTTTGCTCTTTTGTCTCCCGGGTCTGGCTCCTTTGATGCGTCAGCTCAGCAATCTTTCTAACAATGTCCCGGGAACTGGTAAAAGGAGAACTGGAATGTTCTGATATCCTGACAACCTGTGCCCTGATGTTCTGTTTTTCCAGTGCCTTTTGCAGAGTTTCTGGGTCAAAGTGCTGATTACAGCCAAGGGTGATGATATCTGGTTTAATCTCACGGATTGGACGGAACATATCTTCAAGATCCCCTAACACGGCATGGGTGACCGGTTTTAAGGCTGCTACCATCACCAATCGCTGCTCTTCTGGTATGACCGGCCTTGGTTTATGGCGGATATTTGCATCACGGGCAACGATCACATAGAGTTCATCGCCAAGTTTTGCTGATTCCTCAAGGTACCAGAGATGTCCGGGATGGAGGATGTCAAAGGTTCCGGTTGCAACAACCCGGATCATGGCACCACCTCAAGGGTGACAGGAGTTCCGTCCGGGTAAAAACACCGCCAGTCATCCGGGCCATACGGGTCTCCGACGATGATATGACGGCTGCCACTGACCGAGAAGAAGCGAATATCTGCATCTGATGGGCGTAATACCCCGTTCGGGTGGCTATGGGCGCTTCCGACGATATTCAGGTTCAAGGGGACCATCTCAAACGGAACCTGGGCACTTGCCTCTCCCCCGATAGACCCTGGTATCTGATAGATGTCAGAAATAATTCCGGATTCTGCTGACAGGAGTGCAGCAAATTCACGGGGATGTGATCCCCGGCCCATTGCAAGGAGGAGATCCAGCTGGATCCTTTTGATTGCGAAGATATTCGCTGTTTTAATGCGGCTTTTCCGTCTGATATAGGGTAAAATCCTTTGGAAAAAATTTCTTATGGTATTGAAATATTCCATTTACACTGTAGCCTCTCAATGATCCTTCCTATTCATCGGTTCTGATGATACAAGGCTATTGTGTTCAGAACGGCCCGTCCTGTTCAAAACTTCTTTGGAACCTGATTGCAAGTTCTGCCTTGAACAGCTCGGCACCGAGGTACCCGGCATGGTCAAAGAGCGATACTCCGTCTGTCTGAAGAATGGTGAATAATACATCCTGCCATTTGGTACCTTTTATTGCCTTTCCATTTCGGACTGCAACAATATATCCGTCCTCGATACCAATCCGGTAATTCCCCCGGGGATCATAGGTTATCTCCCGTGGCATCGGACTGGCCTGAATCATCTCTGTATATTCAAGTGGCGGTTCCCTTCGTCTTCTCTTTTCCTTTATCCGAAACAGGTCAATACCAAGATCCTTCGGGTACGGCCGTCCGTCCATGAGAGCCATCATATCGGTTGCGATCCGCATCTCTGCGATACATCCGGTTGTCTTGTCGCTGTGCTCACTGCAGAATATGACTGATGCACCGGTTTCATAAGCCATACCGGCAAGAAGGGCACACATACCAACCGAGTCTGCATCACAGAGTTCGATGACATTTCCTGCACCAAAAAAGAGGGGGCACTCTGGATCGGTAAACCCGGCAAGCGACTCTACCAGTCCTGAACCACAGGGCTGGAGAACCGGGTCTGCAATGACTCTGGTGATCCCGGATGCTTCTGCCAGCCGGATGTTAGCAAGGAGTCCTGCCTCACCGGGCACGATAACAGCTCCGCATCCTGCCTCTGCAACCTTCTCTCCAACCTGAGGGATGTTCTCTTCCTGCAGGGAAAGGATGAGATCGGCCCGGAAGAGCGAGGCTTTGATAAGTGCCGGGTCCTGGGTATCGACGGCAAGCGGCCCTTCAATACCCTCAAGCTGGCGGAATACTGCGCGAACATCGTCCGGTGTTGCGTCAAACCCGAATCCGAGATCCACGATATCTGCCCCCTCTTCAAAAAATTTCAGAACCTTTGTGCGTAAATCGGGGGTTCTATGGGCGTCCATGATCTCTGCCAGTACTTTTATCCTGGTCCCACCGCCGATCTTTACTCCCCTCAGAGCAAATGTCGGCGCCCTCTCTGCTTCTTTTCGTGATATCCTGGCTAATGCCTCTTTTCTCCGTTCACCTGACAGGAATTCATCGGCAGGAATGTCCCTGGAGAGTTCAATCTTTCCAATCAGCGGGAGCACAAGGCCGATATCAGCTGCATGACGAGGTCCCCGGTAAATTGGAATGCCGGTCTCCTGTTCCACATCTGCAAATGATGCCGTACACATCCCGGACACCAGGACGAGATCATAGGATGCATCTGAGCTGAGAAGGGAGCGTACCTGACCAGGAGTCAGAAATGAAGCGAGTTCACCGGTCACCACCACATCCGCGTCAAAGCCTTTTGCAGCTTCCTGAACGATGGTATACGTAACTTTTCCGGTTGGCAGCAGGATCCTCATCACCCTTTCCTTAATACCGGGAAGATAAAAAAATAATGTAGTCAGGGATGCTCAAAGCCGATCTCCATATCCATACTTCCTGTTCAAAGGACGGAGAGAGCACGGTCGCACAGGTGATTGCAGCTGCTGTCACGGCAGGGATGGATGTTATAGCAATAACAGATCACGATACGATGGACGGGTACCGGATAGCCTGTGAGATATCTGCCGATATCCTGATAATACCCGGTGTGGAGGTTTCAACAAGGGAAGGACACCTGATCGCACTCGGTGTTGAAAAAGCTCCCCTTCCCGGATTTCCGATTCTCGATACCATACAGGAAGTGAGACAGGCTGGTGGGATTACCATTCTTCCTCACCCGTTCCACCGGTACCGGCATGGCGCCGCACTGAAGTGTGCCGAGGCATTTGGTGCCGCTGATGCTATTGAGGTGTATAACAGCCGGTATGTCATCCCTCATGCAAACCATCGGGCGATGCGTCTTGCCAGGACGATGGGAAAGCCCGCTGTTGCCGGGAGTGATGCCCATAATGCCCGGTTTATCGGGTATGGACGGACCCTGATCGATGCTGATAGGAACATCGGGTCTGTATTGAACGCCATACAAGAAGGAAAGACAAAACCTGCCGGGAGAAAAACACCGGTCAGGATTTATACCAAACAGTCATTGCGTAACTCATGGCGGAAGATCCGGGGAAGACTTCACAGGTAAGACTGGCCTTTCGGATCGGGTATATCGGGACCTCTTTTTTTGGATCACAATACCAGCCGGATCAGCGGACGGTGGAAGGAGAGATAGAGGCTGCCTGTTTACGGGCAGGGATAATTACCAGCCGTCAGGTATCAAGGCTTGCCCTTTCAGGCAGGACCGATCGCGGTGTCCATGCAAAATGCCAGATTCTTGCGCTCTCAACCCATAATCCTGATCTCGCGGTTCGGGCTCTGAACGGACAATTACCTCCTGATATCTGGGTGTCTGCCTGGGCTTATGCGCCAGAATCATTTTACCCTAGGTATGATGTCATAATCCGTACCTACCGGTATTATTTCAGCAGGCCTCCGTCAGACATCAACGCCATGAGAGATGCTGCCGGTTTGTTTTTGGGGACACATGATTTTCGTTGCTTTGCACGGATAGAGCCGGGGAAAAGCCCGGTAAAGACGATTGACCGGATTGAAGTAATATCTGATGAGAACGGATGCCGGCTTGAAGTCACGGCACAGAGTTTTTTATGGCACATGGTCAGATGCATGGCCGGATCCTTATATCAGGTATCTGAAGGGGAGATGGCCATCAGGGATCTCACGCAGTATCTTAAAGGGGAATGTAAAAATAAGGTAAAACCTGCACCACCGGAAGGTCTCATCCTCTGGGATGTGCAGGCAGATCTTGACTGGCATGAGATCCCGGCTCCGGGGCTGAAAGTAAAAAGAATTGCCCGCCAGTCAGAAGAACTGCATCTTTTAGGGACGGTTTACTCGCTTCTTTTACCCGGCCGGGAGGGTTAGAGATCCTGCTTGACCTTGTCGATCATGGTCCTGATATCAAGCCAGATTATCAGTTCATTTTTGTCATGATCAGCAGTTCGGACTTTTTTCTTGATAATACCCAGGATGTCCCGGTCACTCCTTTTTGAGGCATGGGTGTCCTGGTCGATTTCATCCTGAGTATAGGTCGAGACTGCCAGTACATCATCAACCAGCACCCCGATCATCTTCTCTGATACACCGGCATCAAGGACGATGATACGTGACCTCTTCTTTCCGTCCGCCTCCCTGGTTATATGCATCATATCTTTGAGATCGATGATGGTGGTTATTATCCCCCGTAAGTCAATGATCCCCTTGATAAATGAGGGAGTGTTTGGAAGAGGGGTAATTTCGGTTGTATTGATGACTTCCCGCGTGTCAAACAGGTCTATGGCGAAGAGTTCATTTCCCAGAATGAATTCTACAACCTGAAGGTTTCCACTCCCTTTCGTCGCGGTCCTGGCGGCCTGTATTGATTTTTGTGTAATCACGGGTTCGGTATCTGAAACTGTGTCCTGATTCTGATAGTCAACAAGAAATGTGCCCATTTTTTATCCTCTTATCCCCGGCACCTCCTCACTCATGCCGGCACTTCTGAGTAAGTCATCATTTCAGGATGTATACTCATGAATCTTTCGCTCATTTTATGAATTTTTTTCTGAAATGAGTTCCTCATCCGGGGCCTGAGAAGATGCAGTTTTCTTTTATCCGATATAACCTGTATGCAAATGAAAGGTCCTCTTCCGGAAGATGTCCTGCACAGGTGGTTTGGGTACCGAACATATCGGCCAGGACAGAAGGAGATCATCACCCATGTGCTTGAAGGGAGGGATGTGCTTGCGGTGATCGCAACCGGCGGGGGAAAGTCACTCTGTTACCAGATACCGGCTCTTATCAGGGACGGGGTCGGGATTGTCATATCACCCCTGATTGCTCTTATGAAAGATCAGGTGGACTGTCTGGCAGAGTCGGGGATTCCAGCCGCATTTCTGAACAGTACCCAGGATGTGAAGGATAAACGGAGCATTGAAGGATCTATCCTTGATGGCTCACTCAAGCTTCTGTATATCTCTCCGGAACGTCTGGTACAGCCGTCATTTATTGAGTTTTTAAAATCCACCAGGATCAGCCTTTTTGCCATTGACGAAGCCCACTGCATCTCCCAGTGGGGGCATGAGTTCAGGCCTGAATACCGGAAGCTCTCAATTATCAGAAGAACCTTTGCCGATGTTCCGATTATTGCACTGACGGCAACCGCTACACCATCGGTCAGGAGTGATATCATCAGTGAGCTCAGCCTTCATAACCCTGCGGTTTTTGTCGGTTCATTCAATCGTGAAAACCTCATCTACCGGATTGTAAAGAAGGAAGACGGTGAGCAGCAACTGGTTCAGTTCCTGAAGAGTCATCAGAATGAATCCGGGATTGTATACTGCTTTTCAAAACGGCAGGTTACTGATCTTGCCAGAGTACTGCAGAAAAACGGGTTCTCCGCCCTTCCCTACCATGCCGATCTGCCAAAGTCGGTCAGACATGAGACCCAGGACCGGTTTCTCAGGGATGAGGTTCGGATTATTGTTGCGACGGTAGCATTTGGGATGGGGATTAACAAGCCTGATGTCAGGTTCGTGGTGCATTTTGACCTCCCGAAAAACCTTGAGCATTATTACCAGGAGACAGGACGGGCCGGGAGGGATGGTGATCCTGCAGAATGTCTGCTCCTCTATTCACGAGGGGATTTTCGCAAGATTGAGTACCTGATTGAACAGATGGCAGAAGGGACCGAACGGCAGGTCAGTCTCCGGAAGCTGCATGAGATGGTCGGGTATTGTGAGTCACGTGCCTGCAGGCGTGCCGTTCTCCTGACATATTTTGGTGAATCATGGGATAAGCCGTCATGCGGGAACTGTGATTCATGCCATTCAGGGCGGAAGACCATGGACGGGAGGGATACCCTTGCGGTCATTGCAGCCTGTATTGATGAACTGAAAGATGATTATGGTGTCTCCTATCTCGCAGATATCATCTCCGGGACAGCAGACGAGAAGGTCATCGCACGGGGCCATGATACGCTTGCCTGTTTTGGGTCCGGGCATCCCCACCGGAGAGGGGTGTGGGTGTACTGGATCAGGGAGCTTATCGCCTGCGGGTACCTCTCCAGGTACGGGTCACGGTATCCGGTGGTGAGAAAGAACCCACGGACAAAGGATGCCCTTGCAGGAAAGATACCGGTCAGGATTGGAGAGCCGGAATTTCAGTCTGCGTTACCAGGTGAGCCATATGACGGTCAGAGATCACCGGCAGAGAACAACCTGTATGAGATTTTACGGGATGTCAGAAAGACCATTGCAGATGAACTGGATATGCCCCCCTTCCGAATCTTTCCAAACCGGACATTGCGTGAGATGGCTAAGGCAAGGCCGAGATGTCCAGAGGATTTACGGACGATATACGGGGTCGGGGAACGGAGGCTTATGCAGTACGGGCAGCTATTCCTTGAGGCGATTAACGCCTACGCTGAGTATGAGGGGGTAAATGGCTGAGCCTTGTAATCAGTGCGGGAGATGCTGCCTGCATATGAGGCGGTATATGGTTATCGAGCGGAGTATTGGAGAGTCACACCATTTCTGCCATTTCACCCTGACAAAGGAGCGGTTTTTTGCACAAATCGGGGGAGATGATCTGGTCAGGTTCCGTGATCGTGAATCGATGAGCCGGTATCCTGATTCATGCCCCTTTTTGAGACCTCGTGAGAATGAGGGGTTCTGCTGCACTATTTATTCATCCAGGCCAGAGCATTGCCGCAGATTTTTTTGTGCCTAACCTGTGGTTTTTCAGGGCGTGGGATGACCCTGTCAATTAAACTATCATTATTTATCATTGCATACAAACGGGTACAGATTGTCATGTCAGGGACTTCTGCGAGCGAATATATATGGAAATGTACGTCTGCCTGTGCAGGGTGCAGCTCGTCCCTCATTCTCAGACACGTGCTCAAGGCGGCCGGACCAGATACTGTTCTGGTAGTTCCTGCCTGCTGCACCAGTGTTCTGCAGGGGGTCTGGCCGAATACATCGTTTAACATCCCGGTGTATAATGTGGCGTTTGCTGCGGCTGCGGCGGTTGCATCAGGAATGGCTGCGGCGTTTGAATCTATGGGGAGAACCACCAATGTCATCGCGTATGCAGGTGATGGCGGGACGGTAGATATTGGTATTCAGGCCTTGTCCGGAGCACTTGAGCGTGGTACCAACTTCCTCTATATCTGTTATGACAACGAGGCATACGGAAACACCGGTATGCAGCGGTCAGGTTCAACTCCTCTCGGAGCACGAACAACAACGACTCCTGGCGGGAAAACCCATGTAAAAAAGGATCTTGACCGGATAATTGCCGCACATCATCTGCCCTATATGGCAACCGCATGCAGTGCCTACCCTCAGGATCTGGTGAAGAAAGTGCAGAAGGCATTGTCGATCAAGGGCCCCAAGTTCATGCATATTCTTGCCCCCTGTCCCCCAGGCTGGCGGTATGATGCATCACAGACGATTGAAGTCGGAAAGATGGCGGTAAAGACCGGTATATGGGCCATGTACGAACGGGAGTACGATTCCCTGACTTTGAGTGGGCCCACAAAGGCTGCTATGATAAAGCCGGCACCACTGGAGGATTATCTGAAGATGCAGGGGCGTTTCTCCAGTATTAGTGAAGATGCTATCAGGGTGATTCGCGGAGAGATTGAACGAAATCTGCGTCTTTTGAAGGCAGAGGCGGAGGGAACATGCTGACGGTATCCACCGGGAATAATGCGGTCGCCGCAGCTGTCAGACAGGCAAACCCAGCAGTTGTGGCAGCATACCCCATCACCCCCCAGACCGAGATTGTTGAGCAGATTGCCAATTATGTGACAAACGGCAGTCTCAAATCGAAATATATTCCGGTTGAGAGTGAACACTCGGCGATGGCAGCCTGTATTGGTGCAAGCATCACCGGGGTCAGGACCTTTACTGCCACCAGTTCTCATGGGCTTTTATATATGCATGAGATGGTCAACTGGGCTGCCGGTGCAAGACTTCCGATCGTCATGGCAAATGTGAACCGGGCACTCGGGCCTGGCTGGAATGTCTGGGCTGAACATACGGATGCTCTCCAGACACGGGATACCGGATGGCTCCAGGTATATGTCTCAACAGTCCAGGAGGCATATGATGCAACGCTTATGGCATTCCGGATTGCTGAGGATAGAAGGGTCTACCTGCCGGTTATGATAAATCTAGACGGATTCGCCCTTTCTCACATCTCACAGCAGCTTGAGGAGAGTGAGGTCGGGGATTTCATTCCGCCGCTGGTCCTTGATCATGCAATACAGACTGATGCACCTGCAGGGTACGGATGTATGACTTCATCTGCTGATTATTTCAGGATCAGGTATGATATCGAGCGCTCAATGCGGGATTCTGTTCAGGTGATCAAAGAGACTGAAGAGGCATTTGCACAGACCTTCGGGCGGAAGTACTCCTGGACTGAGGAGTACCGGTGCGAGGATGCAGATGTTCTTATCCTGGCAATGGGAACCCTGGGGAAAGAAGCAGAAGTTGCTGTGGATATTCTCCGGAATGAAGGGGTAAAGGCAGGTTCCATGCGGGTCAGGTGGATCCGTCCCTTCCCTGAATTGAACCTTGGTGACCGCGAACTGGTTGTTATTGACCGGAACTATTCATTTGGGTTTGGAGGAATTCTGGCGACCTCTATCCGTGCAAAGACCGGAAAGGAGTGTTATAATGTTATCGCAGGTCTTGGCGGGCAGGAAGTAACCTATCATGATATTGCGGGCTTTGTCAGAGATCGGCGTATCGGGGAAGAGTTCTGGTTTGGAGTTGATGCCTGATGTATGAGATACGGCTTCATTCTCGTGGTGGTCAGGGTGGTGTCACCGCTGCAAAGCTGATGGCTCTAGCATCGTTCAGGGATGGGAAGTTTGCAACCGCAGCCCCTTTTTATGGTGCAGAGCGGCGTGGTGCTCCGATTGTCTCATTTATCAGGATAGATGATAAGCCCATCAAGGTGTATTCGCAGATCCATAATCCTGACTTAATCGTGGTTCTTGATCCTTCCATCCTTGACCTGGTCAATGTGTTTGAAGGGCTGAAACCTGATGGAAAGGTCCTTATTAATGCCCCTGATATTCCCAAGAAGGCAGAGGGGTATCAGGTTCGGTATGTGGACCTGACCGGAATTGCTCTGAAGACAAACCTGGTTGTTGCGGGAAGCCCCATCCTGAACACGCCGGTTATTGGTGCCCTTGCAAAGATGGGTCTGTTTTCACGGGAGTCTGCTGCTGCTGCAATCAAAGAGATGTTCTCGGATGAACGGAACCTGAAAGCTGCCCTGATGGCGTATGAGGAGTTGGTCTGAATGGAGAAGAGGGAGCGCCTTGCAATATCCCGGCCTCGTGAGGGTGCTTGTGGCAATACCGGAACCTGGAGAGTCTTCAGGCCGGTTGTGGACAAGGAGAGATGTAATGCATGCGGGATGTGTGCCATGTACTGTCCTGACGGGGTCATTAACGATGAATATGAGATTGATCTGGTATTCTGTAAAGGCTGTGGTATCTGTGCAGCTGAATGCCCGAAGAAGGCCATCACCATGGTGCGTGAAGGGAATACAACCGGTACCTGATATCCGGAAGCTCCAGTACGTGCAAAAGTTTCTATAAATACTGGTTCACCCATTCACAACTCTTTTACAATCTGGTGCACCAGATTAGTACAGATGGTTCGGTTCTCTATTACCATGGATGATGATCTGACCCGGCGGGTTGATCAGGAATGTGTTGTCAGGCAGGTTTCCCGCTCTGACTGGATCAATGAGGCATGTACCCGGCAGCTTCGAAAGCTCTCCGGGTATGGTATATATCCGTGTGGGAATTCAAGCCCGATCATTGATGACTCCCCGGCACCGCACCGGCATAATATGCAGAACTATGATGAAACCTACCGGAATTTCCGGATAGAGGTTCCGGAGTATTTTAACTTCGGGTTTGATGTCGTCGATGCGTGGGCAAAAAAGGACCGGAACAAATTAGCAATGGTCTGGACCAACCAGGAGGGAGAAGAGAAGTTCTTTACATTCCGCGACATCTCACGCAGGTCTAACGAGATCGTCAACATGATGATCAAGTACAAAATCGGTAAGGGAGACCGGGTCCTTATCATGCTCCACCGAGTGCCTGAGTGGTGGTTCATGGTAATCGCCCTTATCAAGATCGGTGCAGTGTACATCCCGGCTCCTACCATGCTGACCCCGAAGGATCTGGCATACCGGATCAAAACGTCAGAGGCAAAGATGGTCATCACCGATATGGAGAACGCCCATAAGGTTGAGGAGATTGCCAGTATTTGCCCGACACTTGAGACAAAGATGGTTGTGGATGGTGCACGTGATGGATGGCTTTCATATCCGCGTGAACTGACCTATCCTGCACCGGTTTCCTCACGAATTATCAACCTGAAGGGGATGAGAAAGACAAAGGCGACCGATCCGATGGTTATTTTCTTCTCATCCGGCACAACCGGTGAACCAAAGATGGTGCTGCATTCTCAGGCATATCCGCTTGGTCATATCGTCACCGCCCGGTTCTGGCATGATGTGCGTAATAATGATCTGCACTTTACCGTTTCAGATACCGGGTGGGCAAAATCTGCTTGGGGGAAACTGTTCGGACAGTGGATTGAGGGTGCTGCAATCTTTGTTTATGACTACCGGAACAAGTTTAATGCAACCGAACTTCTCCCGCTTATTGAAAAGTACGGGATAACCACTTTTTGTGCACCGCCGACCATCTACCGGATGCTGATTATGGCTGATCTCCGCAAGTATGACTTTTCTGAGCTCAGGCATTGTGTAAGTGCCGGGGAACTCATCAACCCTGAAGTCATTAAGGCATGGAAAGATGCAACCGGCCTTGAAATATACGAAGGATATGGGCAGACCGAGACGGTTTTGTGTGTCGGGACATTCCCATGCATGGAACCGAAGTACGGGTCGATGGGAAAACCCTCTCCGGGCTGGGTGATCGAACTTCATGATGAGGACGGAAAACCGGTCAAGCCAGGGGAAGAAGGATCCATCGCAATCAAAACCGATCCCCGTCCGGTCGGGTTCTTCATGGAATACTGGGGGAATGAAGAAGCAAACGCAAATGCATTCAGAGACGGGTTTTACTATACCGGTGACCGGGCGGTCAGGGATGGTGATGGGTACTTCTGGTTTGTAGGCCGTGATGATGATGTCATCAAAGCGTCAGGGTATCGTATCGGGCCATTTGAGGTTGAAAGTGCAATTATTGAGCACCAGGCCGTGCAAGAGGCTGCGGTTGTCGGGTCACCTGATATCATCCGGGGATTTGTTGTGAAAGCGTTCATCGTTCTGAAAGCCGGTTATGAACCCTCTGAAAAACTGGCACGGGAGATTCAGGAGTACGTCAAGTCTATCACGGCTCCCTATAAATATCCACGAAAGATTGAATTTGTAAAAGAACTTCCAAAAACCATTTCAGGTAAGATCAAACGAAAGGATCTCAGGGAGATGGAGATGAAACGGTTCGAAGAAGAACAGAAGAACGGTCGCGGTGATCATTCATAGGATATGAGTATCTGAACCACCTGACATGTTTTTATTCTTTTTTTCATAACCTTTGAGGAATGATTCGGAAGGTGTTGTATATCTCCCTCATTCTTACCGGGCTTCTTATTCCGGCAGGGGTGCTGGCAGCAGATGACGGATGGTCACATGGTAGTCTCTTCTCTGCACCAAACTGGCTTTTGGAACAGTTTGACGATGAATCGCGGGAGATGAGCAAGATGGATTATTTCGGGACCAAGTTGGTAGAGCCGACCCCGACTCAACCGACTGCAATGGACCTTGTCAAGGAAGGATGGGCGTACCTGGAAGGGGGAAATTATAAGGATGCTCTCAAGTCCTTTGAAAAGGCTCTTGAAATAAACGGGACATCCACCGAGGCATGGTATGGCAGGGGTCTTGCTCTTGAAAATCAGAAACGGTATCTCTCTGCAATAGATGCCTATACGAAGGCGGTATCATACTCGAAAAAGCCTGCATCAAGCTGGGGTCCGAATGCCGGAAAGGGAAGATCCTATCTTGCCCTGAACCAGTATGAGAACGCGAAGGATGCTTTGACCGTTGCCATCAGCCAGTATGAACAGTCCGGAGAAAATATGCCTGATGAACTTGCTTCAATGTACCGTGACCTTGCCCAGGCACTAGAGATGCTAGGTGAGACTGATGCCGCACAGGAAGCACTCGAAAAAGCAGGGTGATCTCTGAGTTCTCCCTCTTTTCCTGAGAATGTATTTATTTCCCGTATGAGATCATCCATGTATGAGATCTGCAGTTCCAATCATGGTACTGGTTCTGTCAGTACTCGCTCTCTCCGGATGCATGGTATTCTCCTCCGGTTATCCCTATGCTGATGGGGTTGTCCCGTCCGGTATGATCGCCGGTACCGACGGATGGTCGCATGGGAGTCTTTTTTCAGCCCCGAACTGGCTGCTTGCACAGATTGATCCAAACCTGATGAGCACTGTTCTCGATTATGGTTATACTCCTGTTCCAACTGAAGTCCCGAAAGGTTTTGAGGATTATGTTGCTGAGGGGTATGCAGCTCTTGAAGGAGGGAACTACCGTGCGGCATATAACGCCTTTAAAAAAGCCATAGAGCTCCAGCCTTCTTCATCTGATGCCTGGTATGGGTCTGGTCTTGCCCTTGAGAGCCAGAAGAGATACCTTTCGGCTCTAGAGGCATATACTCAGGCAATATCCTATTCAAAAGGCGCAGGTTCGAACTGGGCATCCTATGCAGGGAAAGGGCGGGTGCTGTACTCTCTGAACCGGTTCAGTGATGCGAAAACAGCACTTGAGACTGCCATTGCCCAGTATGAGAAGGCAGGGGTCTCTCACCCAGATGAACTCGAGGAGATATATCGCTTGTTAGAAGAGATATCTGGATATACCAGCCCTGTCCCGGAGGCCATCCCTTCAGCCGACATCCCTGCCACAGCCTATTCAGTATAACCCGTTCCCCACCTTTTTTACCAGGTATGACATAATACCAGTATGAACAGACGAATTGCGGTGCTTTTCTGGGTGTTGTTCGTGTGCTTGCTTTTCCCTTCCGGGCTGGCTAACCTCTCATCAGAGGAGGCGGTCCGTGATATTGAAATCACTCTTGAGCGTGGCATGTGTTTTGGAACCTGTCCGGTGTATTCGGTCTCGCTTTTTGGGAATGGAACGATCACCTGGATGGGTGAGATGTATGTAGAGGCTGCCGGAAATCGGACTGACTCTCTTGATCCTGCTCTGGTCATTGATTTGTATGATCGGCTTATCGAAGGTGGTTTTCTGGATTTGAATGATTCATATGCCTATCTGAACATCACAGATATGCCAACAGCCACACTGACCGTCAGAAATGGCACTAATGTAAAAAAGGTGTACCATTACCATGGAGACTTTACGTCACCGGAGAACCTGACTTATATGGAAAATGCCGTTGATCTCGTCGCAAATACGTCCCGGTGGATCGGGAACTCCACTTTTAACGAAGGAACGTGGGGAGAGCCGATATAATTCAGGAGTACCCCCGGGTGTATGTGAAGGTAAATTCGATAAAAACCCGTATTCACTATATTTTGGATACGCCAGCATGGCATGACAGGACTGCCGTTGTCATCCACGGAATACTCGCAACGGTAATCCTCGCAAATGCCATTGCCATTATTTTATCGACGGTTCGCCCGATTGCAGAGCACCATGGCGATATTCTGACAATCATCATGAATATCTGTATGGCAGTGTTCGTCTGTGAGTATGGTCTTCGCATGTGGGCCTGCACCGATACGCACAATCCGGTCCGTATGATCACCGACCGGGTCAGGTATGCATTCCATTTATATCTGATTATTGACCTGATATCCATTCTCCCCATATTTATTCCGTTCTTTTTCCCCCAAGCCATCATGATCATCCGACTCTTTCGTCTGTCATCAATATTCAAACTGGGACGGTTTACCCGGTACTCAGAATCTATTGTCCAGCTCAGACGGGTAATAGTGCGGAAAAAAGAGATATTTGCTATTATGCTCTTTTTCCTGGTGTTTATCATCCTCTTCTCTTCAACCATCATGTATGTTGTCGAGTATCCAGCCCAGCCTGATGCATTCTCCAGTATTCCCGCGGCCCTCTGGTGGGCGGTGATGACGGTTACAACCGTCGGATATGGGGATATTATTCCAGTCACTCCGCTTGGAAAGTTGATTGCCGGGTTCGTCACCATGACCGGGGTTCTTGTCCTTGCACTTCCATCTGCCATTATGGCAACCGGATTTATTGAAGAGCGGGAACGACAGAAAAACGTCGAACTGAAGAGAAAAAGTCAGGGGATACCTCCCGTTCTTGCATGGAAACTTGATGAACTCAAAGAGAAGGGCTACATTACGCAGGAAGAGTATATTCTGTTCTGGTATCAGTTATCCGGAGACGAAAAGAAAGGATAAATTGGGTCAACTCTGTGCTTGCAGTTCCTGCTCCTCCTCAAATGGCTTTTCTATTGCAAGCAGACCCGGGCTCATGGGAACTGATGGTTCTTTTTGAAAAATCGTCCCGTTTTCATGTACATTTTCCATCGCCTGGTTCACGGCATTATTCACGGCGAAATCAAACCTGTCAGATCGCTTTTCAGCTCCGTGTTCAGCAGTAAGAGGTATCACAACGGTGAAGAGAAGGAGCAGGGCCAAGAATATGATCACAACAATGATTCCGATTATTACCGGTGTGAGCGGATTTTCTCTGGATGATGGTGGCATCTGTGCCCGTGTAATTGCGTCCGGACGAGTCATGAAAGAACATATTCTATGATACCTTAAAAATCTCCCTGAAGGGTCATTACCTCTGAAATCCTATGTATATATGATGAAGCGTGTTGTATCGACCACAACCAAAAAGGAAGGAATATGGCGGTGTGACCCCTGCCGATGGTATTATTATCCTGATAAGGGCGATCCAACCCAGAACATCCCTCCCGGAACATCCTTCGAAGACCTGCCGTCGACCTGGAGATGTCCGATCTGTAAAGAGCCGAAATCAGCGTTTACCTTTATCAGGTAATTTTTTTCACGATACCGGCTGCCAGGGTCATCGCCTCTCAATCTCGACTGCCTAAGCCCAGCTGATATATATCCTGACAAGCACCAGAAGTCCCAGACCTGCAACCCGTTCGTCTTATCATCAGTTTTATGGTCCATCAGATTAACCATTCATTCTATATTTAATGACTATCTCCATCCTCTATGTTGATGACGATACTGATTACCACATCATAGTCTCCAAATTTTTCAAGAGAGAAGCCGATCTTTCTGTTACGTTCTGTTCTACCGCTCATGCCGCTCTTGACCTCCTTGAGCATGAGTTATTTGATGTCATTGTCTCTGATTATCTGATGCCGGTGATGGACGGAATTTCACTTTTGAAGGAAGTGAGGAAGAGATATGGAAGACTTCCATTCATTCTCTTTACCGGGAGGGGCAGGGAAGAGGTGGTCATTCAGGCGATCAATAATGGAGTGGATTACTATCTGCAAAAGGGTGGGGATTTTCTCGGCCAGTTCACCGATCTGATTCACAAGATACGATCTCTGTATGAGAAGAATGCGATAGAAAATCTGGCACGGGAGAATGAAAGACGGTTTCGAAAGACCCTTGACCGAATCCATATGGTGGCTTTTCACCTGGATGAAAACGGGATAGTTCAATATTGCAATGACTATTTGCTCTCTCTGACCGGGTGGACCAGGGATGAATTTCTCCACAAGGACTTCTTTGAGATGGCGGTACCTCCCGACCTTCGTGAAATGAAAAAACGCCTGTATAAGGAGGCTGTTTCAAAGGAATCCATCTCCCAGCATGAAGAGATGAAAATCCTCCTCAGGTCAGGAGAGATCCGGGATCTTGATATCATCAATACTGACATGCGCGATGAGAAGGGGCGGTTCCTTGGGTACATGTGTATTGGTGAAGATGTTACTGAGAAGAAGAGGGTGCGAAATGAGGCTCTTTCCTGGAAACAGCGGTATGAGAAGTTAACTGCCAGGACCGGACAGATTGCGTATGAATATGATATTGATAATGATATCCTTCTCATGGATGAGAGTGCCGGCCATGTGATCGGGTATGCTCCTGAGGAACTCAGAAATGGAAAGGAACTCTGGATGAATATCATTCATCCGGATGATTACCAGAATGTCTTTGATACATTCAGCAGGGCAGTTTCTGAATCAGAGGAGTTTGATATCTCATATCGGATAAAGCATAAAAACGGGAGGTATATCTGGATTCAGATCCAGGGGTTCTTTGACCCTGCCCCTGATACGCGATCGAAGATCATAGGGATTATTTCTGATATTACCAGGGAAAAGGAAGCGGAGATAGCACTCTTAAAAAGTGAAGAGAAATTTAAATTATACCTTGAAAAAGCTCCATATCTTGTTGTAATATTTGATCGGTATGGCCGCATATCCTACACAAACCCGGCAGGAGAGCAGCTGACCGGGTACTCATCTGCAGAGATCACTCAGATGAGTGTATTTGATCTGATATTGCCTGAAGAGGTGCCAGAAACCAGGATCGTTTTTGAAACTCTCTTCGAAAGGGGATATGTTCATAAAAATGTAACCCTGATCGGAAAGAACAAAAATATTGTATATGTCGAAGCAGATGCGATTCTGCTTGAAGGGGGGGAGGTCCTTGGATTCTGCCTGGATATCACAGAGAACGTAGTTAATGAGAAGAAAATATCAGAAATATCCCGAAAACTCCGGCTTCTTCAGTCAATAACCCGTCATGATGTAATGAATGTGGTAACATCCATCCGGGGATACATGCTTCTGCTGAATGATTTTGAAGATCCTGCTGAGAGAGAACGGATTTTTGATACCATTATCGGGTTTCTGAAAAGGATTGAGAATCTGGTAAACTTTTCACGAGAATATGAGCAGATTGGGGTCCATTCTCCAACCTGGCAGAATGTTGCCCATCTTATCGAACACATTCATACCTCCAATATCCCGGTGAGGTGTGCGATCCCACAGGATCTGGCCTTGTATGCAGATCCCATGCTGGATCATGTCTTTGCCAACCTCTATCATAACTCGGTCAATCATGGGGGTGATGTGACTGAGATATCCTGTTACATGGGAATCGATGAGCAGGGGATCAGGATCATATGGGAGGATAATGGGGTGGGGATTCCTTCAGAGGAAAAAGATCGGATATTTATCCTTGGGTACGGGAAGAACTCGGGATTTGGTCTCTACTTCATTTCAGAGGTCCTGGCAATGACCGGGATTAGCATCACCGAGACCGGTGAGTATGGAAAAGGGGCACGGTTTGAGATCTCTGTGCCGAGAGCGATGTATCGGTTTGAATCTGAACAATAACTGCGAAATTGTATGTCTAATGCTGATTTCGCCATCGAATATATCCTATAAGAAAACCGATGGGGTTTTATCTTCCTGGAACCAGTAATCCGATAGACTGGTGTCCTAATTCGTATGATTAGTGTAAATACCAATGCCCTTCCTGTTGTGCTTGATATGATACGCAACGCAGAGATTTTGGGTATAAAAGTTCATAGCCTTGAGAACGGCGCTACTTTGATTGACTGCGGGGTGATGGAAAACGGGTGCCATGAAGCCGGCCTGCAATTCCTGAAAGTCTGCGCCGGGGGATTAATTGAACCCACCATCGTCCATCAGCCGATTGCAGGACAGATTTTTCCTTTTGTCCACCTGACCGTGAAGCACCCGATCATCGCCTGTCTTGGTTCTCAGAAGGCAGGATGGGTCATTAAAAGAAACCGCTTCTTTGCGATGGGGTCTGGACCGGCCCGTGCACTTGCGTTAAAGCCAAAAGGAACATATCAGGCGATTCAGTATTATGATACCTCGGACGTCGCCATTATTACACTTGAGGCAGGGATGCTTCCGGATGCAGAAGTCTGTGAATATATAGCAGACAAGTGCGGGGTAAAACCATCCTGTCTTTATGCCCTTGTTGCCTCCACCAGAAGTATAGTCGGTTCAATTCAGATATCAGGGCGGATTGTCACCATGGCCATGCACAAGCTTGAGGATATGGGCTATGATCTCTCCAATATTGTCAATGCAGCAGGAAGGTCCCCGGTTGCTCCGGTGAAACGGACGTTTGAACAGGCGATGGGAGTGACCAATGATTGTAATATTTATTATGGATCGGTCATTATCTCCACACGGTTCTATTCAGATGACTTCTCAAGGATAACGTCTGACAATTCAGAGATGTACGGACGTCCCTTTTATGAACTGTTCAGAAATGCAAATTATGATATTGTCAATATTGGTTCATATCTTGGATTCTCACCGGCAGAACTGACCGTAAATGACTGTACCACCGGAAAAATCTATCATTTTGGCAGATTAAACGAGGAAGTTCTCCTTGAATCCTTTCAGGCAACGTACGAGCGTGTCTAAACCGGCCTCTCTTCTTCCTTATATCGTTTCTTTGCCATATCCACGTACCGTGTCATCTGGACTGCACCGACAATACAGGCTTTCGCACATTTGCCGCACCCGATGCAGGTGTCAGGGTTCGTTACCCATGCCTTGGGAACTTTCTGATTCTCGTTATCGAGGAGTTCAAGTGATCCGGTGGGGCAGACGGTAATACAGTCCCCACACCCTTCACAGGCAAAGGGTTCAAACCAGGGGAATTTGTTCGGGGTTTTCCCGGTGTCTTCTTCTCCCATTTCGGGGAAATGTTGAAAAAAGATGTTTTTAAATCTGTCTATTTGCCTGGAATATCGGTCCACCGGGCCTTCTCCCATGCATCGACTGCATCAGGAGACATTATATCAAGCCGTTGTCCGGCTTCTGCTCCGGGCTTTGTACAGTAGAGTTCGGTCAGGTCAATAATCAGGACCGCGTCGGTATCAATCCCTGTTGCCATTCCCCTGATAGTGTCAAACTCCTCTCCAGATCTGATGACTTTTCCTCTCCCTTTGAACTGGTAAGGGGCTCGGATACCTCCCTGTCTTGATACACCAATTGCCACCCAGGGATTCTTTGAAAGGGCAGCCTCGATGACACCGATCTCACCCTTCTCCATGGCAAAGGAGATCTGGTCGGGTTTTGTGACTTTTGCAAACCGTGATACGGTCACCCAAGGCACGCCCTCCGGCGTTGCAACACACAGGTGGCATCCCATCAGTTCAATCCATCCTTTCATCCGCTCAGTCAGAACTAATGACATACTTTTCACCTCACTGGATGCGTTCTCCGGTTTTTCCTTTCTCTATTGAATAAATCTCCTCTACATGGAGAACGACAACGCCACGCTGGGCCGGTTTTGGAAATACGATGTCAGGTGGAACCTCTTTGGGTGGTTCAAGGCTGGCCCAGTCTCCCCACTTGTCAAGTATCTCTTTTGCTGTTACCCCGTACCAGTCAAAATCCGGAGGAAAGCCGTATTCGATGTCAATTGCCTTCCCTTTAAAGACCCAGTCTCTTCCTGAATCAAGCGGATGGCAGATAGCGATGCAGCATTCCGGGTTCTCCTTCAGGTTCATCTTGGTCTTGAGCAGGAACATATCTGAAATCAGGATCTTGTCATCACCATGGGTTGCCACAAACCTCATTGCTGCGATATTTGGTTTTCCGTCAAGACTGCTCGTTGCCATATAGATAAGGCTTCCACCTTTTCCCGGAACACGCAGGGCATCCTTCATCTCCCTGGTAAATATGACCATGAAAATCCTCCATATCTCATGATACTATACATTTGGAAAATAAAAGGTACCCGTATTATTTTCACTACTTCACGGGGTATCCGAATGCTGCAGTGCCGGCTTTTCCCAAATCCTCGTGGAGTGCCATCTTTACAAGCTGGGTGATGTAATAGGGTGTCAGGTTCATCTCTTTGCAGGTCATCCGCATAACCGAGACACAAGCCGGGCAGATGAAGCAGTACCCTTCAGCACCGGCATCAATGGCGTCCTGTATGTTCATCTGCTGAAATTTCATCGCCCGGTCATGCTGGGTATGAAAGATACTGCAGCAACAGCACAGCCGGTTATTCCCGGTATATTTTCTCTTGTCCTCAACACAGGTAACACCGACGAGTTTTAGGATCTCTATAAGCCAGTCTTTCCAGGTCTCACCTCCCTTTGCCGCATACCGGGTTGTACATCCTCCCTGATAGGCTATCTTCATGTTGAGAGGGCGAATTTTGTCCGTGTGATCAAGCAGCCAGTTTCTGATGTACTCAAGGATATGAATTGGCCTGAATGGAACCTCGATACGCTGCTGCATCGCTATGGTTGTCAGCACGTTATAACAGGCATCGTGGGTGAATACGATCTCTGATACCCCGTATTCTTTCGCAGCATCGGCAAGGTTTCTGACCAGGGTCGGGAGGAATTCATATGGTCTGGAACCGCGTCCGAGATGGGTCTCGGTAAACCCGCAACAATACTCCCCTCCACCGATGAGGGTGGCTTTATCAAACATCATGCCGGTAAGGAATTCCTGCTGGGGAACAACCTCATAAATACCACAGAGTGATATGAGTGCCCCGCCGGGTTTTCCAGTTCTGACCATCTTTGGTTTTACCAGCCAGTCTGATGCAGGTTTTGCATCTATTGGGATTCCCAGTACCTGGGTCTGTTCCTGCCGCCAGAGGATCAGGTCCCAGGGGTTTGCACCGAGCGGGCAGTACTCATTACATGCGGCACAGGTGATGCACTCTTTGAGGATAGGTGTCATATCACCTTTGATTAGGGAATTGATCTGGTTTTTTGCCTCTTTCTCATCATACGAGACATAGGGGCACTTTGTCAGGCATTCACCTTTGCACCGGGAGAAATCACATTTGGAAGCATCAAAGCCCATATGTGTGAATAGTTGTCTGATTAGAAAAGTACTGTTCTTTTATCCTAGTTATAAATTTGATACCACTAAGGTCTTCAAAAACCAGAATAAATGGTCAGGTGATGCCATTTGCCGGTCCCCGTCCTAGGTTCGTGAAGTTGCGTTCCTTGCTATTCCTTATGTTAATGAGGAGGGTAAAACGAGTGATGAGCTCATCTGTCTTGTGGACATGCTCTGGGTACGGGATGCTTACCGGATGTGTAAGAGAAGTATTCAGGATCTGGTCGGAATGCTTGCCAAAAGTGGCGGAATTAATGTTATCTGTGGCATCGGACAGGAAAATGAGCATAAGATCTCCGGCCTTGCGTCAATCGCTCTAGATATGTGTGTCACTTGGGAATGTCATGGCAGAGAGATCCGAAGTCAGGGGCCGGTCGGTAAGGTTAAAAGAAGATCTTGCCGAATTCAGGCTCTGAAACTTTTTCCGATGGACGTTACTACAAAAATCTCCGATACATACCCCATGGAACCAGAAGTTCTCACAAAAGGCAGTCTGCTTGCCCGTGGTATCTTTGCGGTGATCATATGGTATTATGTACAATTGCCTGATTTTTTCTCTTTTCTCCGGTTTAATCTTTTTATCTTGAATATAAGAGTTTTCAGGTGATATTCTGCATATTGCCCAGAAGAGGTCTCGTACACCCTGCAATGGGACATCAGGGCTCGTTTCCATGAGATCATTCAGATGCACTGATACGACACTTGTTCAGTCAAACACAGCAATGACGGTAATCACGGTTGGGCTTGTGAATGCCGAAAATAATTCACGAAAATGTATTGCAGAAAATGTGGTAAGAGTATCAAATCATCCAAACCTGGAGATCGTTGCATACCTGGCAGCTGAGGAGGAAAGGGTCGTGGGTGTACGAGATGCAGACAAAAGGCATCACGGTCCTTCCCCTGTGCCGGCGGGGTCGTCTTCGACCATCCCACAGAACCAGAGCGTCCCGTCTTCGAGTCGGACCGGGTGGGCGGCTGCATGGTTTTTCTACTGTCAGTGGATGATTTCCCGGGGACCCGGCATGAGGAGGTAGACTTTCCGCTCCGTCTTGATTCCGTCTTCGCACTCAGACCACATCAGGCACCTCCGCTTCTGCGATCCCGCCGGGAAACACCTAGTCTCGGCGCCAGAGCTTCTGGTTGGTGAGGACCCAGAGGTTTGATGAGCCAAGATCGTCCGGGGGATTTTTCGCAGTTCGCCGATCTCCCTGTGGAACAGGGACGTGGCTTCCGAGGTATTCGCGACCGCCCGACTCGGGCCATGCACGCGGTCATCTCCGGTCTATCCCGTGGTGAGATGGAGGTAGGTCTTTGTCGTAATCAGGGATATTCCCGGCTGAAGGGGGGGGGGAAATTATGCTAGTCCAGTATTGAGAAATGTAGTGTTATTCCATCTGTTAATATATCTATCACCTTCATTTCACCCAAAATTCCACAAATAAAAAATGGCGGTCCCCCATTAGTCGATATTATATTACCCCGGTATTTTCAATAATTACATCAATTTCATGTCGCAGGACCGCCCCAGGAAGTCATCTCCCTTTGCAAAAGATGTGTTTACGTTGGTGACCGGGACCGCCTTTGCCCAGCTGATTGGAATTATCGCATCTCCTCTCCTCACCCGCCTCTACGGTCCTGAATCTTTTGGTCTATTGGCACTTTTCACATCCATCACGGGGATCATCGGTGTTATCGCCTGTATGCGATACGAGCTTGCAATCATGCTCCCCAAGGATGATGAAGATGCAGTAAACCTCCTCGGGCTTTGTATCATAATGGTGACAATTATTACAGGCCTCACCGCTATCGGCCTTTTACTGGGAGGGGATGCTTTATTTGCCCTTCTGAATGCCCGGGATCTCGCACCTTACCTGTGGCTCATCCCCCCGTTTATTTTTATCAGTGGACTGTTCCTCGCGCTGAATTACTGGAATTCCCGGACACGACATTACGGAAGGCTCTCTATCGCACGGGTCACTAGCGTAATAACCTCGACCGGGGCACAGCTTGGTGCGGGATTTGCCGGGTATGCCACCGGCGGGAGTTTGATCGGTGCAAGTCTTGCAGGTTCGGCTATTTCGACGGGAATCCTTGGGGGACAGATCTGGCGGGATGATGGGGCTTATATCAAGGAGAAAATCTCGTGGAAAGGCATGATTTATGGTTTAAAGAGGTATAAAAAATTCCCATTACTCGATAGTACATCTGCGTTATTGAATACCATCTCCTGGCAATTACCCGTGCTCCTCCTGTCTGCCTTTTTCTCTCCGGTAATCGTGGGATTTTATGCACTAGGTATGAGAGTGCTACAGACTCCGATGAGTCTGATTGGGGGAGCAATTGCCCAGGTATTTTTTCAGAGAGCAGCAGAAGATTTTCACAAAGGTACCCTATCAATACTCATGGCTGAAGTTTTCGATGTATTATTGAAAATTGGTGTGTTTCCAATGCTTCTCCTCACAATAACCGGGTGGGATTTATTTACAGTGATATTCGGTGATACCTGGGGAGAGGCCGGTATATATGCCCAATTACTCGGGATATGGGCAATATTTTGGTTCATCTCTTCGCCTTTAAGTACAATTCTTTCTGTTACTGAAAATCTGAGAATGGGTTTTTTTTTAACAATATTGAATTTAAGCACAAGAATCAGTTCCCTTTTAATAGGAGGCTTTTTGGGGAATATCTATATTGCTATAGCCTTATTTTCATTTTCAGGTGTTTTAGTATATGGTTTTGGTTGCTTAATTTTCTTACATTATGCTGGATTAAAAATTTCTTCTTCGCTAAATATGATAATAAAAGTCGTTGTTTTCTCATTTTTATTTCTTATTCCATTATTAATATTCAAAATAATGAAAATCCCTCCACTTATTATTTCTATAATCGCTTTGGTAAGTTGCATTATATATTATAGTCAATTATTTATCACAGATACACGATTCCGAAATATTTTAACAGCACTTAAAAGACATTTTGAAATATAATCAGTTATATCATTTTTAGAGTCTTTGCGAATTCTGTGAAATTTTTCACTGCATTAAAGTTTTTTTCCCAATTCTCAATACTCTTTAATCGCATACGTTTAGTAATTTCCGGATTATCAATGAAAAATTCGATTGCGTTTGCAATTTCCTCCGGGGATGGATTTTCACTTAAAAGAATGCCAACATCTTCTGTAACGATTTCAGGTGTTCCGCCAACGGCCGTTGCAATAACAGGAATACCAAAGCTTTGGGCTTCCATGATGGAGACCGGGATCCCTTCTGATGCACTGACATTGATGAAAACGTCTATCGGGTTAGTTTTATAAAAGTTATAAAAAAGATTATCGGAAAGATACCCCGTAAAATTGGCAATTATATTATTACTTAATAAAGAGGTTGCTTCTTTTTTAATTTGATCAAAAAGACGGCCATAACCAATATGTGTCCATTTAATTTTTAATTCAGGTCGTTTTTTTGCAAATTCTTTTAAGGCCAATATGATAAGATGAATACGTTTTACTGGAACAATATAAGAGCAGCTGACAATTCGAAATATACTATCGAATGATGGTTGGGAAATAAAATCCGGTTTTTCTACACCTAAATACGAAATACTACATATTGATTTCAAGAATGGATAATGATTGATAATATATTTCATTCCATGATTTGATATGCAAAAAATCCTGTTAATACTCATGCTTTCATTTCTAAATGGTAAATATTTCGGAATATATAGATCTTCATATATATCATATCGATGTGCTCTGGATATTACTTTTATCAAATTATTATCTTTTTTTACTAAATTGACACCCATCGTAGACGAACCCAACCAATAGGTATAAAATAAAGTTTGAGATAAATTGGAGTTATTTTGTTTAAGGAAGTTTAGGACCCAATTTTTAACAAGATAAGCTGACAGAAGATAATAAATGGTTTTTTTCAATGCACGAATATCAAAAAATATTTTGGGCCTTTTTAAAATTTCCTTATAAAACAAAATGGATCCCACAATAATTTTAATGAATAAAATACGTTTTATTTTTTTATTAGTGAAATATTTCAATAAAGATGTATCAATCACTACATTATCAGGCATTTTTCTTTCAACTTTTTCAATTTCAGCGGGAAAATTGCGCGGAACAATTATAATAGAATTAAAAAAGCTGCTTAAATAAGGTATTTCTTTATCAAGGAATGATTCGGCAACAGCTCCAAATGGGTAGGTATCAGTTATTAATATCAGATTTCTATTCATTTTTTCAATCATAATTTTGCAACCATTAATAATGTTAATCGAGTAGCAGGGTACATTTTGAATAAAAATTTTTGAAATATTATACTTGGGTGACTAATGATGAATTTCATTCTATAATCTCTATCAAACGAGTCACAAAAATAAAATTCTTCTACTTGTATTCCAGCCTTAAAAAGAATTTTTGCGAGTGTATATGGAGAGAACCAATATCGGTGATCAGTATTTATGAGTTCACGATGATAAAAAACGTTTATAAAATTTTGCCATGAAAAAGCATTTGGAACTGTTATTATTAATTTTTCTATGTTATTTTTATATTTTTCACGTATTTGTTGGAGAAAAAAACAAGGGTTATCAACGTGTTCAAGAATCTCTCCCATAACTAAAAAATTCCAAAAATTATTATGGATTTCACCAATATTTTCATAGGCAATATCTCCAAAAATTACATCATTATAACCCAATTTGTCTTTAAGATAATTGATACCTTCAATATTAATATCGATACCAAGACATCTTTTTGTGACTTTACATAATCTTGCATGTAACCAGGTATTTTTTTCAATTTTTTTGCTAATTAAAGGTAAATGGTCAACACATCCAAGATGAATAATATTTTTATTTGCACAGAGTGATTCAATCAATTGAAACCTATTATATATTATCTCATTCGATTTGGCTATTTTAATTGATGCACCATTTGAAAATTGAGATCCAGAAATATAATCAAAAACATCATTATCAAATTTCATATTAACTAATAAGATCGAATAATAAAATATTTTTTGAAATATCACATGGAAATAATTACATATGGAATTTAACCGTTTGCAACCTTCTATCAGAATGCATAGTTATCTTACGCTTTCTGCCCTAAAAAAAACACTTTTATATGCAATTCAAAATACACTCATGCCAGACGAGAAATATCGTATTCTTGATCTTGGGTGTGGTGAAAAACCGTATCTCCCTCTTTTTAAAGATTGGGCAATAGAATATATTGGAATTGATACTTCTGCGGGAGACTTATATGGCATCGGTGAATTCCTGCCATTTCGAAATAATTCATTTAACCTTGTAATCTCCACTCAAACACTAGAGCATGTTGATGATCCCATTAATTTAGTATCTGAAATATATCGAGTTCTCGCTCCAAGGGGTATTGTAATCTTATCAACGCATGGAATTTGGTTTAATCATGGAGATCATTGGCGATGGACTGAATCCGGCCTTTTAAAGCTTTTTTCACCCCGCTTTCAAATTGAGATTTTGGAAAACGGGGGGGCCATTCTCTGTCTTTTTCAATTTTTATGCTTTTATGCAATGCGTGTTCCGATTTTTCGGGAGATCACTATTCCTATATTCAATATATTAGGAAGAGGTTTAGATAGA
The DNA here is from genome assembly GCF_000013445.1 of Methanospirillum hungatei JF-1. Classification (NCBI taxonomy): domain Archaea; kingdom Methanobacteriati; phylum Methanobacteriota; class Methanomicrobia; order Methanomicrobiales; family Methanospirillaceae; genus Methanospirillum; species Methanospirillum hungatei. Next base: position 2,626,536 of record NC_007796.1, on the reverse strand, counting down.
TTAATAGCTATTCCAAAGTTTCTGACTATAAATTATACAGTCGTAGGAAAAAAGATGTAATCTTTTTTTTATTATTGCAGAATTGAAAGTTCCCCCCATCAAAATACAAATTTTTATACTCCCGCTGATTTCGATAATCTCAATGACTTTTATGTTGTTGGAGTTAAACGAGACAAATAAGAGAGTATAAAATTTACATCCGACACTCGGCAGCAACGAGTGTTACGAAATTAATTTTTAGTACAAACATTTAAATCTGAGAACGTTGTATACTCTTCTTGAATAATGTCCATCGTTGCTGATTCAAATGTAACCATCGCTCACTTGGGCATAGTATCAGGGATAATAGACAAACTTGGAATTTGTGAATATATCGATCGGCTCATTCCCAAAAAGCGTAGTCATATTGTCACTCATGGCGAGGCAGTGAAAGCATTACTTCTCAATTGCCTGGGTTTTATTGAACGGCGCCTTTACCTGATGCCAGAATATTTCCTATGAAAATCCGTATGGTTCTAAGAAATACCTCCTTAAAATAATTATTTGATAAATCATAAAATATCAGGATCTGGTGCTTTGATTAGGATGTCCGCTTTTGCAATTATTTCTAAAAGTTGCTCTAATGATACTTCCTTGGGTACCATTACCTTATTCATTGTTTGAACCTTCTTCCTTGGAAACAACGGATCATCATAGTACTCGTTATTTTTTAGGAGATGCCAAATAATAGTTACTATCTTTCCAGTATCTCCGAAAGAATCTGATACATCCATTGGAAACTGAACTATTTCTTCTGTAGTGATTTTTTTGTCAACGACATTCAACGAAACTTTAAATATCTTAAAGTATATACTTTGTATATACTATGCGAACCATTGACATTGAACCATCTACCAGATTGACAATTGAAGGCATCCAGGGGTACTTGGTCAGAAAAGTCACAAAATTTGGGAATGGGGCAAAAGTAGATTGTCCTAAAGAATATCTCGATAAAACAGTCTATTTGGTTATAAAATGACTCTGAATCAGAGTAGGTTATTTAGAACTCTAAAAACATTGGATATTTTTGTTGATCGTGCACTAAATATTGAGTACCCTGCAAAAGGATTGTCCGGATTTCAGTACAATCGTGATTTGCTTAAAGCAGCGGTAGCAAATTCATATCTTGAAACTGTTGGCAATAGAGCAGATAGTATTCATTTAGCGATAAAAAAGGTGAAAACATCAGACATTGTTTGGGCCTATCGTGATACGGTTCAAACAGTAGGTTCTCGGTTTGGTTTAAAAGATAAAGATGTGGTTTTAGCTTTTGACTACACGGATGAAGATTTTTATGGCGAAATAAACACTTTATGGATTCATGGTCATACTGGAGAACATGCAGTTAAAGGCAAATTCAAGTTTCTTTCTTGTTCAATAATAAATAGTGATATACCTGAAAAAATCCCCCTAATCTCGATTCCCGTAGTGCAAGGCCATTGCATGGCACAAATGGTTGCATGGTGTTTTACGATAATTAAACCATTGATTAACTCAGTGATTTTGAGCATCTATAACCGGGGTTTTTACAGTAAGGATCTCATGTTAACTCTTACCCATGCATCACTTCCATACCTAATATTCGTTAAAAAAGACTCTAAAATCAAAAAAGAACTTGAATCGTTAAAAGAATCAGAAAAAAAGAAAATAACCTACTGCTTTAAATTAAACAAAGATATGACAGTCATCAAGGGGGAGACAACCCTTGCCCTTTTAAAGCAAATATTTGATAAAAAGTCCCAAAAATCTTTTGATTGGGCATTTGCTACCAATCAGGAGGAAATAAACCTTGATACGATTATTCCATCATACAAACGACGATGGAGAATAGAAACAGGATTTAGGGTTCAAGATGAAGCGAGAATCTCTTCAAAATCTAAAGATATGAAAATTCGATACTTCTTTTTTGCATATGAACAAGTTTTGCAACTTTTGTGGACTGCGCTTTATAAGGAGGAAGTTCCGTTCAAACAATTTCTACTTGAAATCTATGAATTGGCAAATGCTCGATATCACGAGCCATGAAATAGGAATGGTAGCCACTTTCATGGAGCAGATACATGGGAGTGTAGGTCGACAAATATCAGACAATTGTCGATAGTAATCAAACACCAAAACCTCTTCATGAAACATATTTTAAGCCTATACTTTCTCGACTTACTCGTTCATTCGGAGATACTGTTTTCCGCATTTCACATAGATCTCTGTAGGGACTATTCTGTATCAATATGGTTTTAGTATCTTTCACAGTATGTAAGGGGTGTATGCATGCTATGCACAGCTATGCACCGGTTATGCACGCTGGTGTGCATAGCAAAAAACCTTAATAATCTCTATAAATTCTAAAATAGCTAAAATTACATAACTTAGTAGGGGTCTATGCACATTTTTCATGATCGTACAAGAGGGCTTCGTTATGGTTCCAGTGAGGTGTACTTGCACCTTCCGAAAAGTGCATAGCAGCATTGAAATTTTACATACATCAATATTTTTAGAAAACATCTGAACCATGACCTTCTTTGTTATGCACGTTTGTGTGCATAGCTCGTGCATAGATGTGCATAGATGCATAACAGAATCCGACAGTGACATATACATGCAGGTTTCTGCTCCTCTTATCAGATTTCCTGGTCCTTGGAATGAGATCCGCTGGTCTTTTATTATCCAGGGTTTTTCATTGGGTATCTGAATAGTGGTCATGAGATCTCCTTTATGTGACATGGTCTTTGGACAGGATGGGTGTGTGGTTGGTGGGTGATGCAGATAAGAGATGTTCATTGTTAGATTCATGGGTTTTATGCATGCTGATGTAGTTAATATCGGTCATATCTTCCCCAGTTCTGTCCCAGATTCCGGTATTTGTTTTTGGTCTGTGAGGATGAGTAGGCCGGATAGTGCCTGTCAAAGTGGTAAATCGGACATACCGGATTTTTAATGATATTTTGTTATTTGTTGTACTCAATGAGTTGCAATTAATCAGATAAACTGTTTTCGCCAGTTTCTCTTCGATTTTTATTATCATGTTTGATGCTGGCCTTATGTCTCTCTTCAGAATGGAATAAAAACAGGAATCCCACGTTGATCAGTTACTAAACATAGGACTAACTGTTTCAAATCATTGCGGTGATCTTTTGAATGCCCTCGAACCAGCTTAATCAGACGAGTATTTAGTTCTTGATCATACTCTCCTGTTACACTGATTGTTGGTGTATCATAATGAAGTCGAAGAACACCATGGAGAAGATTATCAAGGATTATACCGGTGAACAACTTTGTGGGTCCTACAGCGGCTATTGCATCAAAGTTACGCCAAATAAGTAATGATTCAAGTGCTTTGCTTCAATTCCCTCGCCAATTAAACGTTCGGTTGCAATATCATCAAAATATTCTGGCATCAGGTAAAGGCGCCGTTCAATAAAACCCAGGCAATTGAGAAGTAATGCTTTCACTGCCTCGCCATGAGTGACAATATGGCTACGCTTTTTGGGAATGAGCCGATCAATGTATTCACAAATTCCAAGTTTGTCTATTATCCCTGATACTATGCCCAAGTGAGCGATGGTTGCATTTGAATCAGCAACGATGGACAGTATTCAAGAAGAGTATACAACGTTCTCAGATTTAAATGTTTGTACTAAAAATTAATTTCGTAACACTCGTTGCTACCGAGTGTCGGATGAATAAACGAATATCAAGATAGTCAATCCACCTGTTCAACTCACGTTTCAACGTGGAGACTAGATTCTCATATTCCGCCTTCACCCTCTTTCCATCGTGTCGGGAATACACAGTGAGCGGATGGCACATTTTACTGAACGCTTTCCCGGTTTTATAGTTATTTCGCGGGAATATGGGCAGCACGATCCTGTATTTAGGGAACCCTTATCTGGTCATTCTTCGAGGAGAAATAGCGCTTGTCAAAAATCAGGAAATCTCCATTCCGGATGAGTCTCCTCCTCAACTCATCCATGATCTCTTTAAAATTGGTAGAATCAGGGGGCGAACCCGGGTGGATGAGCATGCAGAAAGGTAAAAGGGTTGGGTATTCAATAACAAGGGTCATTTTTCCGGACGGCAGTCTCCATCAGCAGAGGAGGAGGTCGGTGACGAAGCGATTACTCTCCTCGTCCATCTCCGAATCGACACTTGTCGTGGATGGACGGCTACCAGTCTCAAAAACCGTCACGTACCAGAACGTAATTGCCAGATCCGTTACACGTTTACTTCGTCCGGCAGGATCCCTGGGGAATTGACAGGAATGGGGAAAAAATTCTCCCCGTCATTACATTTCCATCAGGTCCATCGGGGCGCCGAGATAGGGGACTCCCCGTCTCCACCCGTCATTGCGGCGCCGGGCATATTCGAGTAAGAACTTCTCCTTAAACGCCTGGTCAGTCAGGGCGCGCTCGTACATTTTCTTTACATACGCCGGGAAGATGACGATCCCTTCCTTCTTCTCTACCCCTTCAAGGATGATCCGCGCCGCCTCTTCAGCCGGGATCGCATCCTGGGGTATGTCAGCTTTGCCGAAGATCGCTGTTGCGACATTGGACGGGCAGATGGTCGTAAATGCAATGCCCTCCTCGAAGAACTCGTACCGCAACGACTCGGTCAGGGCTGTGACAGCATGCTTGGTCGCACAGTACGCAGCCTGGGAAGGCAGCGGGACAATTCCGGCAATGGATGACGTGTTCACGATATGTCCGCTCTTTTGTGCAAGCATGACCGGCAGGGCAAAATGGACGCCATAGACGACACCCCAGAGGTTGAGATCGATGGCCTGCTGCCACATCTCAAGCGTCAGGTACTGGCTCGGGTGCGTCATGCCGATACCGGCATTGTTGAAGAGATAATCGAGCCGGCCATCTTTTTCAACACACGCATCAATCATTCCTTTCACCTGGTCGGCAACAGTCACGTCCACTGCCAGGAACCGCGTATTTTTATAGGCGGCAAAGGATTTTCGTGCTTTATCCACGCTCTCCTGCCGGCTGCCGATCACCCAGACCGTTGCACCGCGTTTCAGCAACTCTTCTGATACTGCATAACCGATGCCGGATGTGCCCCCGGTCACGATTGCTACCTTTCCCTCAAATACATCACTCATTGTCATACCTCCTCATTCCACGGGGATGCACAGGGCAATCCCGCTCCTCCTCAAGAAGGCTGTTACCCCCGTTTCTTCTGTCGCGCCAGAAACTCCTGGTATTCCGGCGACGCAAAGAAAGCACGGCTGTCCTCCTCGGTCTTTTTATGTGCCAAGTCACGGAAGACCGGGTCCTTGCATTTCTCCACCAGATCCCTCATAGATTCAGGGAAGACGATCATCCGTTCCTTCTTCTCCACGCCGTCAAGGATAATCCGGGCAGCTTCTTCAGCCGTTATTGCGCCCTCAGGTACCCGGCCTTTGAAGATGGGCGTTGCAACATCGCCTGGGCAGACGACTGAAAAGAGGATGTTCTCCGGCAGGTACTCGTAATACAGGCAGTCGGTAAGGCCGAGCACCGCACTCTTGGTTGCCACGTACAGCGCCTGGTATGGCGTGCCATAGAGAGCTGCAACCGACGAGGTGTTGACGATATGGCCGGACTTTTGTGCTTTCATCACGGGAAGGGCGGCATTGATCCCATAGATGACTCCCCAGAGGTTGATGTCAATCATCTCCTTCCAGTCCTCAAGGGTGCTCGCCTCGTACGGGTTCTTCTGGCTGATACCAGCGTTATTGAAGAGATAGTCGAGCCGGCCGTCCTCCCGGACGCAGTCGGTAACCATCTTCTGTACAGCGGTATTGTCCCGGACGTCCACTGCCGCAAACCGTGCTTGATGAAACGCAGAAAGCGACGCTTGTGCCTTGTCCACGCTCTCCTGCCTGCTCCCGATCACCCAGACCGTTGCACCGCGTTTCAACAACTCTTCTGATACCGCATAGCCGATGCCGGATGTACCACCGGTCACAATGGCAACCTTACCCTCGAATGAGTCGATCAATCAATCATCACCTCACGGCAGCGATCGTGCAAGATCCATACGCATGGTGCTTGTCCCTTTCCGCAGCGAGCCAGGCAGGTACTCTCGCACGGGCAGGGCCGCAAGAGCGGCGATGATGTCGTGCTGGGTCGGGTGCTGCGGTAACGAAGGAACGGTCCATGTTACAGAGCCGGTGCAGACCGAGGCGGATGTATAAGTGTTGTCCACCGGGTAATACGTTGCCTCTGAGAGAGCAGGGCCGGCATACGGACCTATCTTCGGGATATAGCGCCATCCGAACTGGACTGCCCTGCCGTTATTGGTGTTAAGCGTTGCCAGTTCGTCCGCGGAGTATGCTCGCCCTATGGAAAGCTCCATCTCAAAGAACGTCCGCCCTTCGTGGCTCGCGTTTACCGAGAGATTATCTCCTATCCTGCGATATTCTGGGATATCAGCAAAGACCTTGGGCATACCCGCCTCCTCGCGCCCGCCGAGGATGGGCTCGGCCTTGTTTTCCCAGAGCACGAGATGATAGACCCCGTCAATCGGCTCCGATCCTGCGGTATACTGCACCTGTACCGAGACCGCAATGAGCGAGTATTGCGAGCCACCCATCCACTGGACGCCGTTGCATTTTTCATACATAATGAGAAGGACTGGCCTGGTGATTGTAAACTCCTCTGGTATATACTGACGAAGCCTGGTTTCATCAGTCACGTAACTTAATTCAATGGTTGTACAGTCATCATAGGGGCACATCCCCAAGCCTGATGGCGTCCAATGCCGGAAATGGGCCGGCATCCGGTGAGTCAGCCCATCATCTCTGTTGCTGATACGCATGTATGCGTCCTATGCTAGTTTTTTATATTTATCTTTTTTGAAAATTTCCTATTTGCCGATTAATATCTGATTAAAATATATCAAATTTGCATTGCAACCATGAAAAATTTTTAAAAATTTATCTTTCCGCAACTCCAGCGTATCCAAGGGATATTTCTGTACCGTAGTCTGGAGAGGCTGCGGGCCGGTGGGGTCACCCTGGTCCACCACCTCTCCCCTAGTCTGTGGTAAAAGCCCTGCTTGGCAATATTCATCCATTTCAATAACTCACAAATAGGATAACTGGAAGAGATCTCTTCCATAGACCGGGTATTGCGCCCGGGTCGGCCTCCGTAACGGAAGGACATAAAATGGAGACTGAATTACCATGACACCCGATACAGCTCAACCCCTTGCCAAAGATTTCGATTTCACGTTCGAATCCGTGATCCTGCTCGTGCTTGGCATCTTCATGGGCCTATTCGGGCTGCTCCTTTTCCCAATCTCTACCGGTACACTTCCCTATGACCCGGACAGCACCTATGGTCTCTTCCTCGTAATCATTGCGCTGCAGGTGATCACAATGGGGAAGACACCGATTGGTGATGTCCAGCGAACGTGGCTGGTCATCCTGATCGGAATCGCCGCCGGAATCATCGGGATGCTCGCCTGCTTCATCCCCGGTTTCCTCTCAGATATCGTCCGGATACTGGTCGGCGCCCTCCTCCTGCTTGGCGGGGCATCCCTCCTCATCCAGCTCTTCCTGCACAAAGACAAAGCGGCACTCTGGCTTCGCGTCCCGGGTATCCTCCGGCAGCTTACCGCAGCCTGTGCTATCGTTTACCTGATGGCGTTCCTGCTCGGCCTTGTAACGCTCATCCCTGCCCTCACAACCAATACAATCACAGCCGTCCTCCTTCTTATCAATGGTGCAGCCCTCTTCTGGCTTGCGTGGTGCATCGAAGCAGTAACCAGACAGTACCCGAAGAAACCACAGGCTGGCCAGGTCGGAGGTAGAACTGTTCTTTTCCAGAGTGCACCACTCTCCCTCACCCTCGCCCTCCTTATCTTCCTCGGCGTGCTCCTTGCGCTGCTTGCGGTGCTGCTCGTGCCGGTAAGCCTCGGAATGCTCCCATTCTCACCAGACGGGCAACTCGGGCTGCTGATCGTCATCATGGCCATCCAGATCCTTGCCATGGGCGAGACTCCTCTCGGACAGTTCCGGCGCTCGATGTTCCTGGTTGCCATTGGCCTGCTCTTCGTGGCGATGGGCGTATATTCCTGTATCGTACCGGGAATCCTTACCGATCTCCTTCGTGTCCTGCTCGGGCTCCTCAACCTGATCGGCAGCCTCGTCCTCCTTACAAGCCGAATCGTGCCCATGGTAATGGCCATGAGAGAAGAGCACCCGCAGCCGGTCGTATTGCCGGCACCGGTCCGGAACCTGCTGGTCACCCAGACCGCACTCAACATTATCGGTATCCTCTTTGGAACCTCCATGCTGTTCCCGGGCCTTATCCCGGGCATGTTGACGGCAGTGGTCCTCTTTTTCAACGGCCTGCTCCTCTTCCTCCTTGCATATACCCTCGAAATGCTGCCATCGCACGCATGAGGGGGATATTTTTCCTTTCCTGCAAGGGAAATTGGAGAGTTTTTTATTCCGTTTTTATTTCCTGTATGGCAGGATAACCGCACTCTTGCATGCGGTATTTGAGCTCCGGATCGAAGCCTTTAGGAATGTCTGGAACATATATCAAGAATATTCTCAGGTCTTTTCTGACAGGATGAGTAACCCCTATGACCGACAGCTCACACCCTTCACCATCAATGGAAAACGACAGCGAGTTCCAGAAACGCTATGGAGAACAGATCGGCAGCGGGCTGTCCGCGATCATATATGCCCGCGACGGCAGGGTGGCCAAGGTGTACCGGGAGGGGCAGCCACGCCGGCAGGTCTTCCAGGAAGCTTTCACCCTGGTCACGGTTGAGGAACAGGGCATTCCAGTTCCAAAGGTGTATGGTGTCGAGACGTTTCTGGGCCGGACAACACTCATCATGGAGCAGGTACAAGGTGAGTCCCTCGCAGACATGATGCTGCGATTACCGGAGAAGACCAGCGAGTGCCTTGATAAAGTCGTTGAGCTCCAGGTGGCGATGCACAAAGTGTCTTCCGCCAATTTCCGCCCGATCAAACTCGTGCTTGCAGGTAACATCTATGGAGCCCCACAGCTTGATGATGCCGAGCGGAAGAAACTCCTCGCTATGCTCGAACAGTTTCCGGATGGCTTTGCGATTCTCCACGGGGACTTCCACGGGGGCAACATTCTCTTTGACGGCAAGGGCTACAAGATCATCGACTGGGCGGAAGTCGCCGTTGGAGACCCGGCAGCGGATGTTGCTCGTAGTTACATGGACTACCTCCTGATCGACAAGAAAGATTTGAGCGAGATGTACCTGCAGAAGTACTGCGCTGCAACAGGGATCCCACGGGATAAGATCCTTGCATGGCTGCCTGTGATAGCCGGGTCGCTGTACGGGTTCATGTCACCTTCAATGCAGAAGATCCTTCGCCCGCTCTTCTGACAGCCATCTCTCTTTAGGCAGCATCTGCCGGACGACTGATGGCGCCCTGGTGATCAGGAAGTATTGAGGGTAAGTCCGCACATCATGGCATCTCTCTTTGCCAATCCCATTTTCACCCATTGTCCCATTCTTCTTCTGTCAGGTCAAGTAGACTTCGCAAGATGCCGGCGTCGGTTTGCTCCGGCATGTCAGTGCTCCCTTACAACGATAATGGTCAGGAACCTATTTTAGGGAAAATGCACGTGGTATGGTGAGGAAAAACGCGCAATTTGTTGTGTGAGGTTCCCGCAACAATAGGTGCTTTTGCCCGGAAATATCGAGATATGCCAGCGTGTGAGCCGGTTTTACCGGAATAATGCCTTATCTAATGGAGCTGGATGACCTGATTAAAAGAGTGTGAATGGGTTATGAGGTCTGTATCCATGATGCGATCCAATCACCAACACCACTCGTGCTGGCTGAGCCGCCCATATCCTTCGTTACCATTTTTTCCCGGATAGAGGCTTCAATGCCCTGGAGGACCTTATCTGCTGCTTCCTTCTCACCCAGGTGTTCAAGAAGCATGGAGCCTGCCCAGATGGTTGCGAGAGGATTTGCCACATTCTGACCCTTGTATTTGGGTGCAGAGCCATGGATAGGTTCAAACATGCTGGTTCCGTCCGGGTTGATGTTCCCGCCCGGTGCAAGCCCAAGGCCCCCCTGGATCATGGCACCAAGATCGGTGATGATGTCTCCGAACATGTTCGGTGTCACGACCACATCGAACCACTCCGGGTTTTTGACAAACCACATGGTGATGGCATCAACAAAGGTAAACTCGTGGGCTGTCCCCGGGTACTTCTCTGCGGTCTCGAGGAATACATCCCGCCAGAGCCCATACACATCAGACAGAACATTTGCTTTGTCCACCGAAGTGACCTTCTTTTTTCTGCCCTGTGCCATATCAAAGGCATAGAAGATGACCCGGCTTGCACCTTCACGGGTGATAACTCCTATCTGGTATGCCAGTTCATCAGCATCGGTCTCAACATCAAGTCCGAATTTCACCGAATAGATATCCCTTTTCACTTCCAGGGTCTTCTTTTCACGGCCCTTCAGCCGGGATCCGATCCCGACATAAAAGTCCTCGGTATTCTCCCTGACGACAACAAAGTTGATGTCTTCCGGCCTCTTGTGTGCGAGTGGTGTCTCAACCCCGGCAAGCATCCGGATAGGTCTGAGGTTGATGTACTGGTCAAAGTAAAACCGGAGATTAAGAAGGATTCCTTTCTCCAGGATACCCGGCTTTACCCGGTCATCGCCAATGGCCCCAAAGTAGATGGCCTTATACTTCTCCAGTTCCTTCAGGTCTTCTTCGGTCAGGAGTTCGCCGGTTGCAAGGTACCGTTCTGCTCCGATATCAAATTCTGTCCATTCGATATCAAACCCGAACTTTTCTCCTGCAGCTTCAAGGACAGTCTTTCCAGACTCGATGATCTCAGGACCGATCCCATCTCCGCCGATTACCGCTACTTTATGCACAGGTCTTCACTCCGTATTGTTTTTGCATAAGCAACCAACCCTCCTGCGTCGATTATCCGTCTGAGGAACTCGGGAACCGGCTCAGTGGGCAGTTTCTTCCCTGATACATCGAGATATCCCTCATCAAGATGAGGCACAACCTGATCGGTCTCACTGATCTCAGATGCACGGGGGCAGATGACCGGTAAAAGCCCTACGTTGATGCTGTTCCGGTAAAAAATCCGTGCAAAGGATTGGGCTACAACCATCTGAATCCCGGCACCGGTCAGGGCCAGGGGTGCATGCTCCCGTGAGGAACCACACCCGAAGTTCCTGCCGGCGACGATGATATCTCCTTTTTTTACCTCCTTTGAAAACTCATCCCTGATGCCCTCGAAGGCATGGGTTGCGAGTTCTGCAGGATCATTGATGGTCAGGAACCGTCCGGGGATGATGGCGTCGGTATCGATGTTATCGCCAAATTTCCAGATCTTCATCATCGCACCTCTCGTGGATCGGTAATTTCTCCCCGGATGGCAGTTGCCGCAGCGGTTGCTGCAGATCCCAGGTAGACCTTTCCTTCTGTCGATCCCTGTCGCCCGCGGAAGTTCCGGTTGGATGTTGAGAAGGAGACTTCACCTGACGCAATAAGACCAAAGGAGCCTCCCATACAGGGGCCACAGCAGGGTGCCTCGACCAGTGCTCCGGCCTGGACAAACTGCTCGATAAGTCCTGCCCGCAGAGCCTTCAGGTACTCAGTCTTTGATGCGGGGATTACAAGGACCCTGACATCATCCGAGAACTTCCTATCCCCAAGAACGAGAGCAGCCTCTTTCAGATCCTCAAATCTCCCGTTCGTACAAGAACCGATGAAGACCTGGTCAACATGGGTTCCGGCAATCTCGGTCACGTCAACGACCTGGTCAACATTATGAGGGACTGCCACCTGTGGTACAAGGTCAGAGACATCATAGTCACGCCATGAGGCGTACACGGCATCTGGATCACTTGCGAGGTTCTCTTCTCTCCAGGTGCCCCGGCCTGAGAGGTATTCTTTTGTTACCTGGTCAGGAGGAACAATACCTGCCTTTCCACCCATCTCAATTGCCATATTACAGCAGGTCATCCGGCCGGCCATGTTCAGTGATTCGATGGTATCGCCAGTGAACTCAACCGTCTTATAGGTCGCCCCATCCACGGTGATATCCTTGATGATATTGAGGATGAGATCCTTTGCCCCGACCCTTTCCTGGAATCTGCCGGTTACATGAGCCCTAATGCTCTCCGGGACACGGAAGTAAAGGCACCCGTACCGGAGGGCAAATCCCATATCGGTAGATCCGACACCGGTTGCAAATGCCCCGACTGCTCCATACATACAGGTGTGCGAATCACTGCCGATGACGATATCGCCCGGAGAGACCCGGCCTTTCTCCAGGGTTACCTGGTGACAGACCCCTTCTTTGATGTCATAATTATAAATGCCCTGCTCTTTTGCAAAGATACGCATGTTCTTCTGGTTCTCTGCAGCATTCAGCGAGTCAGCCGGCACCTGGTGGTCAAAAAGCATGATGATCTTTGCCGGATCAAAGACCTTTTCGCCACCCATCTCATAAAATTTCTCAATAGCAAGCGGGCCGGTGATATCATGGATCATTGCCCCGCTGATAGGTGCCATGACTACCTCGCCTGCTGTTACCTCCTTCCCACACCGGGCGGAGAATATCTTTTCAGTGATTGTTCCTGCCATTCCGGTACACCATATTTAATGCGTTTATCATCGCCTCCGTAGACGCTAAGACCACGTCATCACCTGATGCGGCGGCATCAAACAGCCTGCCTTTCTCATCTTCAACCACCAGCGTGACATGGCCGATTGCATCACTCCCTTCAGATATTGCAGAGATATTAAACTCCTTTAATGTGGCTGGTTTTGGAACCGTCCCGATTAATGCCCTGATTGCAGCATCCACTGCCCCATTACCGGTTCGTGCACATACTTCCTCAACCCCATTCACCCGTGCCCGCACCGTTGCTGTCGGGATCATGTGGTTGCCGGTCATGATGGCAATGTCCACCAGCTCGATATACTTCCCACCAGCAGAGGTTCCGGTCACGGTTTCAGCAATCTCATACAGATCATGCTCGGTGACCTTCTTCCCCTTTGAGGAGATATGCTTGATCCGACTGATGATCTCATCCATCTGGGTATCATCTGGTTGTATGTGAACCTGGCTTAACATCTCGCGGACAGCATGCCTGCCAACATGTTTCCCCAGTTTCAGTCGCCGGCGGTGCCCGACCATCTCGGGTGTCATGATGCCAGGCTCAAAGGTACTGGCGTTCTCAATCACCCCTTGTGAGTGAATTCCACTCTCATGCGAGAAGGCAAACTCTCCTGTTACCGGATAGGTCGGCGGGACCATGATACCTGAGAACCGTGAGATCATCCGCGATGTCTCGACCAGCCGCTCGGTGGTTATGCCGGTGTCATATCCGAAGATGGACTCTATCACCATCGTGGTACAGGCTAAATCCGCATTTCCTGCCCGCTCTCCGATCCCGTTCACCGTCACCTGAACCTGGTCTGCACCAGCCTCTACGGCTGATATCGTGTTAGCGGTTGCCATGCCAAAGTCATTGTGACAGTGGACATCGATAGTCACCGGAATCTTCGGACGTAATGCACGAATCATCTCCTTCATAGATGTCGGTGTTGCAACGCCCACGGTATCAGGCACATTGATGGCAGTCGCTCCTGCCTCAACCGCAGCGGTATATACCTCTATCAGCTCCGGAATGCCGGTGCGTGTTGCATCCATAGCAGAAAACAGCACCTTGTCTGCATGATCACGGGCGTACCTGACGATATCTCCTGTGATGGCAACCACTTCCTCATGGCTCTTGCGGATAGTATGAACCCGCTGCACCTCTGAGGTCGGAATAAAGACATGCACCATATCAACACCGGCATCGATGCACCGATCTACATCCGACTGTACAGAACGTGCCAGTCCGCACACTATGGAATTCAGCCCTTCTGCTGCTATGGCCTTTACCGTCGAGAACTCATCGGCTGATGATGCCGGAAAACCCGCCTCGATGACGTAGACCCCGATATCAGATAACTGATGGGCAATCTCGATCTTATCTGAAGGCGTAAATGACACACCCGGCGTCTGTTCCCCGTCACGGAGTGTCGTGTCGAAAACAGTAATTCTTCGTCTGCTCTGCTTATCGCTGGAGAAAGCGACCTGCCGTACCTGAGGGTACGACGTTCCCTGTCCCGGTTACGTTTTGAGACATGATCATACACATGGTTCATCCCTCCTGATTAAGGTTTGGGTCTCTGGTGCAATGGTATCCTCTCTTATTGCACCACAACATATCATATTTATAAATAAAATATTAATTCTGGTGCATATCAGTCAATGACAGAGTTATGGCTCCAATGATTCTGTCAATAAAAAAGTGATTTAGTTTTTCCCTGCGTCTATCCCCATCTCGAACGCTTTGAGGTTCAGGTCGATTGTCTTTGGCGGGACCGTTCTTCTGATCGCCTCCTGCAAAGACTCTTTCTTCAAGGGGAGCATGGGTGAAGCGGCTCCAAGCATCACGATATTTTGTGTCAGAATATTTCCTGCTTCCTCTGCTAATGCCCGTGAATCAATTATTTTTGCCGGCCGGTCACCAAGCATCTCTCTCAGCATCTGTTCGGTTGGTGCTGGAAAGTCCTGCATAAAGACTGAGGTCGGGATTACAAACTCCCTACTGGTGTAAATAGTACCCTCCGGCTTTAACCAGTGGGCTGCCCTGACCGCTTCCATGAGATCAAAGGAGAGGAGCATATCTGCACTGCCGGGAGCAATCAGTGGCCCAAACTCCTGTCCGATACGGATCTGGCTCTCGACTGATCCTCCCCGCTGGGCCATGCCATGGGTCTCGGCTCCCCTGACCGGAATGCCCTCTATAACACAGGCTTTCCCCAGAATGTTGGAGGTTAGAATTGTCCCCTGACCGCCGATTCCGACAATCATCACATCAAAACTCATTCCTTCACCTCCCTGCCGATGGCACCAACCGGGCATATCTGCACACATACTCCGCAGCCTGAACAGAGATCAGTGATGGATGCAAGACCACCTTTCAGTTCTATTGCCGGGCATCCGAACTTGATACAGGCTTTACATCCGATGCACCGATCCTGGTAAACGGTGTAGCGGCCACGAACAACCCGGGAACGTTTTTCAGATATTACACAGGGCTGGCGTGCGATGATAACCTTTACGCCGGGAAGGGCTTTTGCAGCCTTCAGGACATCGATGAAGGTGACCAGGTCATTTGGACTGACCGTCTCGACAAATGTTGCACCACTTGCCCGACAGATCGCTTCAATTGAGACTGCCGGGGTTGCAACGCCGCAAGCAGTCAGCCCGGTTGTCGGATTTGGCTGATGCCCGGTCATTGCGGTGATCCGGTTATCAAGGATGACCACCGTTATGTTTGCGCCATTGTATATAGCATTGATAAGACCCTGTATTCCGGTATGGAGGAAGGTTGAGTCACCAATCGTACAGACAATATCCCGTTTCTCTCCGGCAAGAGACATCCCTGATGCTACCGTTATTGAAGCACCCATACAGATGGTCGTGTCGACTGTTCCCAGCTGGATACCAAGGGTGTAACAGCCGATGTCACTTGGGAATATCGCATCCCGAAAGACCTTTTTCATGGCATACATGGCGGTCCGGTGCATACATCCGGCACACAGAATGGGCGGTCGTACCGGAAGGGCGGCTGGGGTTGCTGCCGGTTGATAGGTGACCGATACGGCAAAACCCGCAGCCTTCAGGTACCCTGCAACCCGGTCAGGAGCAAGCTCACCTTCGTACGGTACATGACCGGTCATCTTCCCAAACACCGGAATGGTTCCACTGACCTGTCGTGCGACCTCTTCGATGACCGGTGAGAGTTCTTCGATCACCATCACCTCCTTATGATGACTGATAAACTCCCTGAGCCAATCCTCATCAATTGGATATGCACCGATTATCGCGACAGACACATCCGGACCGATAACCTCCCTGACATAGGATGCCCCGACTCCGCCACAGATGACTGCTTTCTTCCCTTTCACCTCATACCGGTTGTACCCGAGTTCTACGAGCCTTTTCTTGAGTGCGTGCTGTTTCTTGTTCAGCTTCTGGTGAAGGATCCTGGTATGCGCGGGAATGACCACATACTGCCTGGCATTTTTTTCAAATGATGCGGTCCGTTCAGAAACCACGACATCACCCAGATTTACATCACTTTTCGAATGACAAATCCGGGTCGTCGGGCGGAACATGACCGGGAGTGAGAACTCTTCAGAGAGGGCGAAAGCATCCCGAACCATGTCATGAGCCTCCTGCAATGTAGAGGGGTCCAGGCAGGGTATCCGTGCAAATTTGGCATAACACCTGCTGTCCTGTTCATTCTGTGACGAATGGGCATAGGGATCGTCAGCGCTCATGATGACAAATCCGCCTTTTGTCCCCGTATACGCCGAGGTCATCAAGGGATCGGCAGCGACATTGAGGCCGACATGTTTCATCGTACAGATAGCCCGAAGGCCACACCATGAAACAGCAAGTGCCTCTTCGAACGCTACTTTCTCATTTACTGACCATTCGACCTTACAGGCGCGGTCAGGGTCCATCCGCAGGGTATCAATCACCTCAGAAGAGGGAGTACCCGGATATCCACAGGCGACATCGACGGCTGCTTCAAGGCATCCATGTGCAATCGCCTCATTTCCCAGGAGATATTGAACAACCATATAAAAACCCGGATCTGATTCTCTATGTATATTGCCTGTTCTGATATGAGTCATATTCTGTTCATATCATCCGGCCGTTTTGGAGTTATCACAAGTATTATTAACGAGCGGGATCCACCTGATAAGAGCCTCGGGCCCGTAGCATAGCCAGGTGGTGCACCCGGCTGATAACCGGGAGGTCATGCGTTCGAATCGCATCGGGCCCATTTCTGTTTTATGTTGTCTCTACCATTCAATTCAAAGAATTATCATATCCTTCTTATCGCATTTGTAGGAACAGGGCTTACGCTTCTTTTGTATTTTATGAACCAGCAGATTCTGGCCGGTATTGCAATTATTATAACCGGAACCCTGCTGCTCAGTGCCATGATATCTCTTGATGCAGCAAAAAATGCCCGCCCACTGATTCTGGCTGATCTCTCTCCAAATCACCGGGAGATCATCCTGGAAAACGCTGGAACGAGCGCTGCAGAGAAGGTCGAGATAACAGCGGCAGGTATAGATGAACCCTGGCATATAGACCGTCTTGAACCTGACACTCCGACACGACTGACCCTTCCGAAGATGGTTCAGTCCCTCATTGTCGAAGTAACATATCAGGTTCAGGACAGCCCCCGGAAAAGCAAGGCCTTCAGCCTGGGCAAGTTTGAGCCAGAACAGGATCCGTTCAAACCAATGTTCCCGCTGTTTGGTTGGAAAGAAAAATAGCCGATCTTATGATCGGATAAAGTTCAATGTCGTTTCCAGAGCAGAGAGCAGTTCTTCCTGGTTATACATATATTGTTGCATTGCTTTGTACAGCATGAACATGGCTTCATATCCGTACAGATCAATAACCTGACGTGGCGTAATCTCTGCAAGATATGAGTCGATGATCAGATCATCAGCACTGTACATGATCTCATAGAATTTCCCATCCTCTCCGAGAAGACAGAACTGGTCCTGAACGGCTCTGGACATGTTATCTGGCCGGTATGGCATAGGGTCAGCACTCTTTCCCAGAATTATCATCTTTTTCGGATAATGTCGGGGATCATAGATCTCACCGTGGTTGTCTTTCTTTCCCTTTTCAAGAAGTTCGATACCGGTTTTTGCAATCACTCCGGTAACCTGTGCAGCCATTTTGCCGAGGAGTTCTGCATCAAGGGTCCGGATCTCTTCCGAATAGGCATCTATTGATGAATCATGCAGGTTTATTACCTCAACCAGCCGGTTAAAACCAAGTTCAATGATCTCTTCCATGATGAGTATACAGGTCATCCGGAAAGGCAAAGAAAAATCTGATCAGTCCCTGATCACTTCGCCGATGAGATAATGGGGGGTAGAACCGGTGATGGTCACCATACAGGGTATGCCCAGCTGACACTCTTCCCTGATTACCACCCCTTCATACCTTTCGGAACGAGCCATGACTGAACCTGGTTTGAGTTGTTCAGTCGGGATTACTCTCATCACCGCCCCTTTCATCTTCTCATTGGCCTTCTGGAACATGGTATATGATTCACGGATGATCGCACGCGAGCGCTCCTTTCGTATCCGGTCAGGGAGTTCATGATCCCGGCTCATTCCAGTACCGGGACGCCATGAATATCGTGTCACATTCACCATCCCCGGAGCGATCCGACGGATCAGACGCACAGTCTCTTCATGGTCATCGTCCGTCTCACCTGGGAACCCGGTGATGATATCGGTAGCTATGGTTATGTCAGACATCTCTGCTCTGAAGATATCGATGATATTCTGAACATCAGCCACCGTGTATCCGCGTCCCATCAGATCCAGCACATGGTCAGATCCTGACTGGATGGGCAGATGAAGAAATGAAAAGAACGGCCCGTTATTCATGGTCCGTGCGACTCTCTGTGCTATCGGTTTCAGGGTAGCAGGGTTCATCATCCCAAGACGGATTCGGGTGATATCTGGCAGAGCAGGGATGCCCTCAAGAAGCGTGGCAAGTGACCACTGACCGGTGTCATGTCCGTATGCAGAAAGGTCCTGTCCGGCAAGGCGGATCTCAACGGCTCCCCCCCTGACACAGCTGGCAATATGTGAATAAATCTGATGAGGGGAATTACTCCTGATTGATCCCCGGGCACAGCGGGTAATACAATACCGGCATGATCCAACACAACCAGGTCCAATCTGGACCACTGATACCGGCCCTTTCTGATCATAGGAGACAGTGGCTGCTGCCCGGTGAATAGAATCAGGATGTATCAGTTTCACGGTAGTATGCTCCTGAAGACTTTCGGGCAGTGCCAGTGGAAGACACCCGGTCACATATACCTCATGGTCCGGATATGATGAGATCTCCTTTAGCATCTTCCGCTCGGTTGAGGCGATGACAATGCATGTGTTGATGATCATCACCTCCGCTAGTTCGGGATCTGATACTATCACCGAACCGGAGGCTGTGAGAACCGATGCCAGGAGATCAGAATCTCCGACATTGTATGCACAACCAAAGGTTCTGATACATATCGGGCGACCTGAGAGCGCCTTGACCCATTCTTTTTCCGGAAGAAACAAGTCATTTCTCTTCTTTTCAGGTGCCTGATCTGATATGTTCATGGGTACAGCTCTCACCATTCAGGAACCAAACGGCTTAAAAGATATTGTGCATATATGTAGGCAATGGTCAGAATCGGGCTCCTCGGATGCGGTAATGTAGGCAGAATTATTGCAACCCATCAGGATGGATTTACGGTTGAGGCGCTTTTTGACCGCCTACCGGACCATGCAGAGGAACTTGCCCGCATGTGTGGTGCTCCTGCATACGCGGATTTTCAGGAGTTTATATCACAGGATTTTGATATCTGCGTGGAGGCTGCATCGGTCCTTGCGGTCAGGGAATATGCCCCGAAGATCCTTGAGAACGGGAAACATGTTCTCATCCTCTCTGTTGGTGCTCTGTCAGATACGAATTTTAGAAAAATCCTTCTTGATGTGGCACGGTCCCAGGGAAAAAAGATCCATATCCCGAGTGGTGCTATCATGGGACTGGATAACCTGAAGGTGGGGGGTATCAGCAGGATAGATTCAGTCCTTCTCAGAACCACAAAAAGCCCTGCAAGTCTTGGGATGCAGGTCAGTCATCGAACCCTTGCATTTCGTGGGAAGGCGAATGAATGTATTAAGCAGTTTCCAAAAAATATCAACGTATCAGTAGCACTGGCGCTGGCTGTACATCATGATGTGGATGTGGAGCTCTGGGCAGATCCGGAAGTTGATCGAAATATTCATGATATCTTTGTCTCCGGCGAATTCGGTGAGGCAAGTATCAGGGTTGTCAACCATCCAAGTCCGGATAACCCGGCAACAAGTTATCTTGCAGCCCTTTCGGTGCTCTCATTATTGAAAAACCTTGATAGTCCCCTGGTGATCGGATCGTGACCAACCGTAATCTCATAGCCGATATCCTTCGTTTGAAATCAGAAAAAAAGGCACTCATTCTGGCCCATAATTATCAGCTCCCCGAGATTCATGCAGTCGCAGATATTATTGGCGACAGTCTTGAACTGGCGCAGGCAGCGAGAAAAGCTAATGAACCCATTCTTGTCCTCTGTGGTGTCAGGTTCATGGCAGAAACTGCCCATATCCTGAACCCTGATAAAAAGGTTTTGATGCCTGACCCTGATGCCGGATGTCCGCTCGCAGATTTTCTCACGCCGGAGATAATACGAAAGGCAAAAGAGCAGTACCCTGAAGCAGCCGTGGTCGTCTATATAAACAGTACTGCAGCATGCAAAGCCGTTGCAGATTCGGTATGCACCTCCGGAAATGCAGTCAGGGTAGTCAGGTCTTTCCCCCATAAACAGATTATTTTCGGTCCGGATACCAACCTCGCCTCATATGTACAGTCGGTTCTTCCGGAGAAGGAGATTATTCCTATTCCAGACGGGGGTCATTGTTATGTGCATATGCGGTTTGATCCTGAAGATCTGCGGGAGGTAAAGGCAGCCGGTATTGCGGTGATGGCACAC
The DNA here is from genome assembly GCF_000013445.1 of Methanospirillum hungatei JF-1. Lineage (NCBI taxonomy): Archaea > Methanobacteriati > Methanobacteriota > Methanomicrobia > Methanomicrobiales > Methanospirillaceae > Methanospirillum > Methanospirillum hungatei. The sequence continues at coordinate 2,605,827 of NC_007796.1, read as the reverse complement.
CCGGAATGCCCGGTTGAAATTCGTGTTCTTGCTGATTATATCGCCTCAACCGGCAGGATGGCTGAGATTGCAAGAACCAGGTCTTCGTGGTATATCTGCACTGAAAGAGGGATGCTGGATCGGCTCAGCGAACTCTGCCCTGACCAGTCATTCATCGGCAGGGAGGATGCGATCTGTGCTGATATGAAAAAGACCACACTCCATGAACTGGTCAGATGTCTTCGCGATCTCTCCGGTGAAGTGACCGTGCCTTCAGAGGTTATGGAAGGAGCCCGGCGGTCACTTGAATACATGATCAATGTGCCATGAATACACTCCCAGATATACCCCTCACCAGACTCATCGAATATGTCGAAGAAGACTGTCCGTTTGGTGATATCACTTCAGAGGTGGTAATAGATCCGCAGATCTGCTCTGCGGTTATATCCGCACGGGAATCCCTTGTACTTGCCGGTCTTACTGAAGTTATACGGCTTTCTGAATGGTATGGTCTGGCTGCCTCTTCTGCATGTTCAGACGGATTATATCGCCAAGCAGGGGATGTGATCGTCACCCTGACCGGCCAGGCTCATACCATCCTTCTTCTGGAGCGAACATTGCTTAATATCCTCGGGAGGATGAGTGGCATCGCAACCAGGGCCAGGAAGATGCAGGATCTGGTATCTGCAATAAATCCCGGGTGCCGTATTGCCGCAACGAGAAAAACTGCTCCAGGACTGCGCCTTATGGATAAAAAGGCCGCCATGATTGGAGGGGCAGATCCCCACCGGTTCTCCCTTTCCGATGCCGTTTTGATAAAAGACAATCACCGGGTCCTGACCGTTGTGGATGAGGCGGTCAGGCGGGCAAAAGCCTTTTCGGCTTATCACCGGGTTGAAGCAGAAGCAGATACGATTGATGAGGCTCTTAGGATTGCACAGGCAGGGGCGGATATCATCCTCCTTGACAACATGACTCCTGAACAGGTTTCACAGGTCATTTCACTCCTTTCAGAGAACGGCCTAAGGGAGAAGGTACTTATCGAAGTATCAGGAGGGATTACCGAAGATACCCTGGCGTCATATGCAGCCCTGAACATCGATCGGATAAGTCTTGGGATGCTCACCCACACGGTCATCAATGCAGACTTTTCTCTTGACATCATGAAAGAATCCTGATATCTTTGCCATCTTTGACTGATATCTCCTCTTTTCCGTTCCAGTGCTGAACGGTACCGATGATCCGGATGGACGTTCCTGGTGTGATTTCAGGTACATCTCCTGCGGATGACGGGATGAAGATACTGACTCCGGAGACGTCCATGATAACGCTGCCTCCCTTCGCGTGATATACCTCCCCAACAACTCCTTCCCATCTGACCAAGGTTCCATCTGTCATTCCGGTCTCATATTCGGTTGAAAATTGTTCTTTTCCCATCTCGTCCAGCATGAGAGTCCCGGCAAGGCAGACCAAAGTAACGAGGATGAGAATTCCAATGGCAGTCTTCTCCTGATGGTGAAGGACAAACATCTCCTACAGGTTTTATGTCCTCACCTATGAGACATGGGGTCATGGGACCAAGAGCCTTTGATATGATCACCTGCAGATAGAATAAGGAATGAGTACCATCCTGATTTTCCTTATCGTGATGGTGGCAATATCTGTCATCGGGTTCAAATTTAAACTGCCACCATTTTTCACTCTGGTCGGCGGAGCAATTGCCTTTGGTCTGATGATCGGGTCATCTCCGGATACAGTCTTTCAGCAGGTTGCGCTGGGATGTGCCAGTATTTTTAACAGTCTTGGTATCCCTATCCTTGCCGGATCGGTTATCGCAAAATATCTTGCCGAGCAGGGACTTATCCAGCAGATCGTCTCTGACCTTCGGACCCTCTTAAAGCGGCCGCCCACCCTCTCCGGAATCGCAGGATATCTTATTGCAGTTCCTTCCACCTGTCCCATAACTGCGTTTATTATTCTCACACCGGTCATCGAGTTCTTCACGTCAGATGAACGAAAGCGGTCACTTCTTATCTATCTTGTCGCCATTGGGTCTGTCCTCGGGGTTGCGTATGTATACCCGACGCCGGTCACCTACACCCTCTTTGATGCATTTGCACCGGATTACTCCCCTCTCATCTATAACCTGGTCGCAATCCCCCTCTCTCTGCTCTTTGTCGGTTCCATGATCTGGTATGTCAGAAGACAGTGTGATTTTGCTGACATCACCCATGAGCAGATAGGATACAAGCGCGAAGAGGGTTCCTTTCATCTTCGGGCATGGGCACCGTTTCTGGTGATCTTTCTTGCCATCCCCGTCGGGTATCTCCTCCTCGGGCTTACTCATGCAGGTCTTCTCCAGTTTATCATGCTCGCCGGAATGGCCACCGCGGTAATTACTGCAAAACAGGAGGTCCGGTGGAGTGGCTGGGTTCTTGGAGCAAAGCATGGCGGAGTCGTCATCTTTGACATCTGTGGAGCAGGGGCTCTTGGGTATATCATCCAGCAGAGCAGCTTTCCGGCTGATGCCTCTATTCTGCTCGCAACATCTTTGCCAATATTCCTCTTCCCGTTCGTCCTCGCTGCTCTGATCCAGACTGCCCAGGGGTCCAGAATTGTTACATCGTACCTGACTGCCCAGGTCCTTGCGACGACGGTTATTCCATCCATGTTAAACCCGCTTGCCCTGTTCCTCATGATCATCGGTGGTGCGGGTCTCATCTGTTTCGTGACCGATCCCTATTTCTGGCTCTTACACCGGACAACCGGGGATGATGTGAAAACTGTGTTCAAACGGTATACCGTCCCGCAGATTCTCTTTGGAATCGTAACCTACTTATGTGCCCTCCTCATTCAGTTCCTGATGCCGGTCAGGTAACTCCCCTATTTTCCTTGAAGTATATGAACAAAGAGTCTCAGATGATGTTGCATGAGTTATCACCGGACTATACTCCCGGTCGTCTTTGGTCTCCTTGTTATGACCCTGTTGTGTACAGGATGTCTGGCAAGTGAGGAATCACCTGAAATTGCATATTCTGAAACAGCATCTCCTGAACTTGCCTGGATTACGACATCCATGACCGATGTTGCAACAGGGGAGCGGTTCACCATAAAGGATCTTGCCGAGCAGGGAAAGCCGGTTATCATCCACAGTTTTGCCGTCTGGTGTCCGGGCTGTTCCATGCAGCTTTTAGAATCTACGAAATTACTGACTGCATATCCGGATAAATACGTGGTGGTGGCACTTGATGTGGATCCTAATGATAATGCCGAAAAAGTGAGGCGACACCAGGAGTCAAACAACTTCAAGGGGATATTTACCGCGGCCCCGACTGATGTGACCAGAAGCCTGATCAAAGCCTATGGGCCGGGATTTATTCAGTCAATCCCCCAGACTATCATCATCTGTGACAAGACGGCCACTTATCTTGAAGACGGGGTTTTTCGTGCTGATGTCCTGAAGCGGGCACTGGACGAACTCTGCTCATAATATGGATATCACACCTGAAACCTGGGCCATCTCCTTCCTGGCAGGTCTTTATACGCCGCTTGGAGCCATGTGTGTCCTGCCGCTCTACCCGGGGTACCTGGCATTCCTTGCAGGGCGGACAAAGACCGGCGGGGGTCGGACTCTCACTCTGGGCCTTGCCGTGACGGCGGGGGTGCTGCTTGCGATGTTCTCATTTGGCCTTCTTTTTGTGGCTATCCTGAAGATGTCCACCGGAGATGTTATTGAGATACTCGGCCCTGCCATTTACGGCATCCTTGCGATCATGAGTATTGCCATGATTGCCGGATTTGACATCAGCCGGTTTTTTCCTATGGTATCTACGCCGGTTGGAAAAACCCCCTATATTACTGCCATCCTGTTTGGGGCATTCTTCGGGCTGGTTGCTCTTCCCTGCAATCCAGGCTCTATCATCCTGCTCTTTGCGATATCCACGACGACTGCAGATTTCATCGCAAATTTTGTCAATTTTGTCCTCTTCGGGATTGGGATGGCAAGTCCGCTCCTGTTCCTTTCAGCATTGTCTCTGGAGAGAAGCAGGATCTGTATCAGGTTCTTCACCACACATCACCTGCTCATCAATCGGATAGCCGGGGTCCTGATGCTGATGGTTGCACTGTATTACCTGGTCTTTGTGTTCCTCAAAGAACATCTCTGATCACCGGTGATACCGGCGGTAGAGGAGGAGTAAAAAGATCACCACTCCTGCCAGGGTAATCATCTGGATAAATCCGGTATCACTTCCGGGAAGACTCCTGGCCGGCTGCCTCTCTTTTTTTCCTGCCCAGTCCAGCAGAAAGACGGAGGCAAAGTATGATGCGGCATCCCTGCTGTGGATGATGACTCCCGCCTCCCGGTTAAAGCAGGCTGAGTTCTCATTCCAGTTCATGCTCGATACCAGTACCGAATCATCAGCAATCACCCCCTTGGCATGGACTTTTAAAAGACCAGTCTTCTCAGGATAGAGGACCTGAGCCTGAAGGGAGATATTCTCACGTGCGGCAAGGGTTTGCAGGGCGGTTACCATCTCATCATTGTCCTCATCCCCTTCGATATTGTAATAGTATCCGTCAAGCAGGATCCTGACATCAACGCCCCGTCTCGCTGCATCTACTGCTGCTGCGAGAAACGGATTTGTCCCGTTCTTTGGGTATTCGGTGATGTATGCCTGCTCTATCCATACTCTGCTCCTGCTTTCATTGATAAGATCTGCGATCAGGATGCTGGTGTCTGGTGAGAAGACCGGGGTTACCACTGCTCCAGAAAAAGACAGGGGAGCAAATACTGGATTGTATGGGGGTGTCACCGGTTGTTCGGCGGTGCCGGCCCTGCCTTCTGCGACAGCCACTCCTGGTCCGTCAAAGTCATCCTGGAAAACTTCGGTAAAACAGGATGCGAGATCGGCTGAGTCAAGCACGACTCCCCAGCCGCGGTTCCCGGCAAAACCGGCATGAGGGAAGGAATGCTCCTTGAAGTTTTCTGTTGTCAGAAATACCCGGCTGTCATCTGCCACGAGATATTTGGCATGGTCATACCGGTACGGGGCATGATCTTCTCCGGTCCCTTCCATGACTCTGACATCGGCTCCTGCCTGAATCAGATCGGAGATGACGGGGAACTCCTCTGATGGAATGCCTCCGACCGGCCCGCCTTCGAGGAGCACCGATACCGCTACCCCCCGCCTGCTGGTATCACAGAGGATCTGTGCAAGACCAGGGTCTGTGAATTCGTAGACATTGAGAAGAACGGATCTCTTTGCATTGCTGATGATCTCTTCCAGGATCTCTCTTGAGCAGTCAGGAGAAACAAATCCCGTGCCTGAAATGTTCTCAAAGGTCCGGGGTTCAAGTCTGCTTCCACCGGCCATGAGCACCCTGGGATCCCAGATTCCGCCAGCCGACCTGAAATGTATCTGACCGTTTCTTGGTTTGAACGTCCCAGGCCATGTCACGGTGTCGTAGGTGCATCCCTCGCATGTAAGAGTCAGTTCGTCCTTTTTATTGGACAGTTGGAACCGGCCCTGCACCGTTGCCTGTGGAACAGCAGGGGTGCTGTCAATTATCTCATAGGAAGGATACCTCCCCCATACATGGTTGTATTGTTCACCATTACGCGCGATCGTGCAGGAGGAAGATCCGGAGTTCGAGGGTGAAAATGTGATGGTTCCCTCCCCATCTGAAATGGTGCAGGAACCGGGAGGGTGATCCCATCCAATGGTTATGTATTCATCCTCATCCCCATTCATCCAGGTATCCGGATAAATCTCAAGGAAATACGGCCCGGCAGATACTGGGGTCATCAGTACGCATATGAGGAGGATAACAGGAAGGGGGTACATGGGGATCAGGGTTTATTGGTCATCATTACATGAACGTACTGCATTGTGATCAGCCGGGATCAGGCATTGGTGCTCAAGATTGGGGGCAGTCTGATTGAGCATGCTCCGATGATTGTCAGGGTTATCAGAGAGAGTGGAAGAGATATTCTGGTCATTCCGGGTGGGGGGATTTTTGCTGATGTTGTCAGGGAAAAGGAGATTTCAGATACGGCAGCGCATTTTATGGCCATCGCAGCCATGGATCAGTATGGATGGCTCCTGTCCACGTATGGATTGCCGGTAACCTGGACTCCGCTTATGAGTGGTTCCCCTGCAATTCTTCTTCCTTATCACCATATGATGGATGCTGATCCGCTTCCTCATTCGTGGGATATCACATCAGATACTATCAGTGCCTTCTATGCCGGTCTGCTCTCAGTGCCTCTTGTCATTTTAAAATCGCTCGATCATATCCGGACATCTGACGGTCCGGCCACCGCACTCATGCCTGGAATGGTTACCGGTGATCTCGATCCTGCATTTATTCCCTATGTTACGAAGGAGCAGGTCAGGGGATTCATACTCCGGGGATCTGATCATGCGAGACTTGCAGGATTTCTCAGGGGTGAAGAGGTGCCGGGGACATACTTTGGCGGTACCATTTAAGGTGTTGATGAATAAACCAGATAAGCAGCTTTTTGGAAGTCTGAATATGAGTAGAACAACCTGCACATCATGTAATGGCCCAATGGCAGAAGAGGGCTCTGTAGAGTTCGGCTGCCCGGCATGCGGGGCCACCATACGCCGGTGTTACCGGTGCAGAGAACAGAGCGTTGAGTACATCTGCCCGACCTGCGGCCTTCGGGGACCCTGAGATTATGGGAGACGTAGCGCTCATCATCAAGGTGATGCCGGAATCACCAGAAGTAAACCGGGAAACGATCGTTGCGACTATAAAAGAGAAATTCCCCCGCGTTCAGGATATCAGGGAAGAGCCCATCGGCTTTGGACTTGTCGCAATAAAAGTCGCGCTGGTTGTTCCTGATGCTGAAGGTCAGACAGAGACCATTGAAGCGACCCTCAATGCTATCGATGGTGTTGAACGGGCAGAAATTGTAGAATCAACCCTTGTGTAAATCTGCACAAGGCTTTTTCATTCTCCGGATACTGGGGATATTTACTCCCCGTTCTCAAGAACTGAGAAAATTTCACGGGTTATGCCACGAATCTTTTCTACCGAATTCTGAAAGTTCCTTACTTCCAGGGGTTCAATGCGGATTGGCACAGGGTACACTCCGCTCCGGTTTATCCGGGCCGGCACTCCGATACATACATCTCCGATATTATGGACTTCAGCTTTTATGTAGGCTGATACCGTAAGTATCCGGTTTTCATTTCCAAGAATGGTACGGATAAGTGTGGCAATTGCTTCTCCGGGGCCCCAGACCGTCGCACCTTTTGATGCAATGATCTTCTGACCAGAGGATTTGACCTGCTGCATGATGTCATCAATAGGCACCTGTGCAAAACTGGGCAGATTCGATATCTGTATTCCTCCGATGGTTGTTGCAGACCAGAGTGGTACCATACTGTCACCATGCTCCCCGATGATACGGGTATGCACTTCACTGACATGTACCTGAAAGAATGATGCGATTGCTGATTTCAGACGCATTGAGTCGAGATGTGTTCCAAGCCCGAATACTTCGTTTGGTTTTTTTCCTGAGTATTTCAATGCAACATGGGTCATAATGTCAACCGGATTGGTGACCATCATGAGAAATGAGTCAGGGGCAATTCTTCCTATCTTCTGAGAAAAATCCGCGACTATCTTCGCATTCTCTACAGCGAGATCCAGTCTGCTCTGGTCCGGCTTTCGTGCAACGCCGGCGGTCAGGACGATGATATCAGATCCCTTTAGATCCTCAATATTGCAGCTCCAGCTGACATGACTGTCTGTTCCGGTTGCAGCAAATGAATCGATGAGATCCCTGGCCACTCCGTCAAGCACCGATTCCGAACCCGGTCTTCCATACAGCTGGACCTCGTTGACATACGGAATACGGGATATCGAGAGTGCTGCATACTGGCCTACCTTTCCGGTTGCTCCGACAATCGCAACTTTTGCCATAAGAATCAGAATAAATCAGAATAATAGGGACACGTTATCGGTCGATCGGTCATTGCAGCCTTTTCCAAGGGTCTCCTTCTCCGCCCCGCAACCCCATGGGCGCCGAATGTTCACGGTAAGTCTGCTCCCTTCCGGGCCTGAACCGGTCCCCGCGACAACAGGTCGTTCCTTCCTCCGAAGGTGTGATACCTGGCCACCGACCTCACAGGACAGGGTTTCTACGTCGGAAACACGACAGATACAGGCCGTATGTACCAACCTTCCTCAAACTTCGCCCCCTGCATTCCGACGATTTCAGGTCACAAGTGACGCCGATCCACCCGGGCTAGTCCCCATAATTATGCTGCAGCTACGGAATAAAAACTTCCCCTCCTATCTTTTCTTTCCATGCTGTCAGAAATAGATCATTTCTCCTGAAAGACTCTTTATCAAAGGGATCGAATGCGGTCAGCCGTTTTCCAGAAGGCAGATCCGCTCCCAGGAGTTCGTATGTCCCATGGTAGAGCTGGATATTGATTCCGTTTCCGGTGGCAGAACAGATGAGGGCAGGTTCTCCTGTCCAGACTGGCGGTCTCTTCTTCACATCATCGTAGAGGGTTATCGTTGTAATTCCGAGTTTTTTCTGGTTTACTCTGATCGTCTGGATTGCACTCCAGACTGATGCATGCCAGACATCACACATCACGATATTCGGCACACCAAAGAGTGCTGCGGTAAGGCCGAGTGTTCCTGGTCCTGCGCAGGCATCAATGAAGACATCCGGATGCAGTCGTCTGACCTGCTCCTCAACACTGAAGATCTTTGGGTCGATACCTTTCGGAAATTCAATATGCATCTCAGCCTGTTTTTTGATCACAACCACGGGACCTTTTCCGGAAAGAAAGATATCTGCCCTGACGTCACATCCACACACCAGGATCCCTTCATGGATTGTTGGTTCCTGTCCATAGGTCACATCACCGGGACCGGGTATCTCATGGGCATGATAGACGATACCCAGCAGCTCGGGCACGTTCCGGTATGCGATTTCAGCCACTGGTACTGGTATGAGATCAGAGATAATCAGAAGAGACCGGGGAGGGAGTACCGGGGGACGGCGGAGGAAGAGGCCGGGGGAGATAAGAGGGGTTCCAATGGATGAGAGGGGTTCACTGCCATGGAATATTCCTTCTTTCTGCAGGATCTGGTAGATATCTGCCATCACATCATCGATAAACCGGCGGTTACACTGACAGGGTCCTGGAATATCCTCCCCAGAAGAGACTGGTTTGTCTTTTGGCCGTGGCGTCGGATTACACTGGGGACAGGGTGCAAAAAATTGTGAGGGGCGTGAAGTGATATCTCCAGGACAGATGATATGGTTCTCACCACAACAGGAACACTTCATTGAAGTAACATAATCATCTCTACTTAAAAAATACAGGTCATGGGCCTGATGCGATTCGAACGCATGACCGCCCGGTTATGAGCCGGGCGCTCTCACCGCTAAGCTACAGGCCCAAAAAATGAGACGCCGCCAACAGGACTCGAACCTGTGACAAACTGGTTAACAGCCAGTCACTCTACCAACTGAGTTATGGCGGCTCAGATGTGCTCTAATACGTGTGATGTAATTATTAATAAATGTTGAGGTGGCCGGACAAAGGTGATCAGGGCTGCTTCATCATGCTGACAATCCGGATTATCTCGTCAATATCTTCATTCAGATGCATGAACATCTCTTCTGCTTTTGGGGTCACTATAGCTCCGGCACTTGAGGCGCGAATGTACCCGCTGCTCTCAAGAACTCTGAGGGAATACCGGATCCGGTGCTGAGGGACGTTTAGAAGTTCGGATAATTTGATGATTCCGATGGGCTGATGATCTGCAACAGCCCTGAGAACCTCGATATGACGTGATGCAAGGCTGATATCTTCCTGGATCTTCTCAAGCATCGGTTCTTCTGCCCCTTTTATGCATGCTCACTCAGCCAGGCTTTTGTTTTGTGATAATTGCGTGTGAAGATTACAGTGAGAATTACTGCCAGTATAAGGCTGATCACTGCTCCAGGGACTTTGTATGCCTCTGGAAAGAGAAACAATGCAATCGGTACCAGTGCAAAAAACAGGATCACTCCGTTCAGTATGACGGTAAGGTGCCAGAATCGCCATCTGAACTGCTCTTTCGAAGCATCATCCATTATAAATACATCACGTTTCGCGTAAAAGTACTTGTGGTCTGACTCAAAACCTGTATGAGATGGACAGCCTGGATGACCTGATCCGGAATGCCGGCGCAGCCGTATATTGTCTGTATGCATCATCGGAGAATGCAGCAATGCGGCACATGACCCGGTTTGTAACCCATGATCCGGTCACAATACTAAAAAGACCTGATAATCCCCCTCTTATGATTGTTCCTCTCATGGAAGCCGACCGGGCCCAGAGAGAATCTCCTGCAGAAATCCTTACCCGACAACAGGCAGGGTATCTTGAGATTTTTGAGTATGAGAAAGATCCCTGGAAGATCCAGGCAGAGATGATCCGCCGTCTTTCCGAGGGTCCGTACCTTGTCCCTCCGGATTTTCCAACCGCCCTTACCCGTGCTCTTGAGCCCTATAATACGGTCATTGTAGATTCCTCATCAGGACTTTCCGCTCATCGCGCCATAAAGACTCCTGAAGAGATTGGATGGATCACCAATGCACAACGGGCTGCAGAGGCTGCGATGGATAGAGCAGTCAGCATGATACGGCATGCAGATGTCAAGTCAGGAATGCTCTGGTATGAGGATGCTCCACTCACATCTGACCTGGTCAGGTATGAAATGAACAAGATTATGCTTGCCTATGACTGCACCGCACAGGATACCATTGTGGCATGTGGCCTGGAGACGGCGATGCCCCATTGCACAGGAAGCGGAGTACTCAAAGCACATGAACCGATTGTGATCGATGTCTTTCCCTGTGATAACAAAACTGGGTACCACGCAGATATGACCCGGACAGTCAGCAGAGGAGAACCGTCCGGAAAGGTGACTGAACTCTATGAAACGGTTCGGGATGCCCTGCTCATGAGTGAGAATATGGTACAGGAAGGGGCGAGTGGAGCAGCATGTTACCAGGCAGTGCGTGACTTTTTTGCAGAACTTGGATATCAGTCTGATACCGAAGGATTCATTCACAGTCTTGGTCATGGTGTCGGCCTGGAGATCCATGAGCAGCCGTCCCTTTCCGGGACTGGTGGAGATTTGCGGGCAGGGCATGTCATCACGCTTGAACCTGGTCTCTATTACCGTGACACGGGTGGTGTCCGGATAGAAAACCTGGGAGTTGTGGAAAAGACCGGTTTTTCAAGAATTACGAATTATCCTCTGGAGATGGTCTTGTGAAAGAAGAGATATTTGACCGGTATATGCAGGCAGGAGCAGCTGCAAAGAAAATCCTGTGTGAAGGAGCAGAGCGGATACGGGTTGGTGCCTCGCTCCTTGAAGTAGCAGAATTTGTTGAGAACTCCATTCTGGATGAGGGTTTTGGTATTGCCTTTCCGGTAAACATCTCCCTCAATGAGGCGGCAGCTCATGACACTCCTTCGCCTGATGATACCCGGACCTTTGCAAAGGGGGATATGGTAAAACTGGATCTCGGTGTCCATCTTGATGGATATATCGCTGACACGGCCTGTACGGTAGATCTCGGGGATCAGCCGCTCCTGTGTGAGGCCTCAATTGCTGCGCGTGATGCTGCCATCGCAGCGGTACGGCCAGGTGTTGCGATCGGAACCCTTGGTACCATAGTTGCACATGAGATTAAGAGCCGCGGATTTTTGCCGGTTGCAAACCTTACCGGTCATGGATTAGATCAATACTGCCTGCATAAAGGCCCGAATGTTCCCAATATTCCGGGATCTGGTGGTGCGGTACTTGAAGAAGGAATGGTCCTTGCAATCGAACCCTTTGCATCCACCGGTACCGGTTTTGTGCATGATGGCAGGAGAGAAGAGATCTTTTCCCAGCAGATACGTCGTCCGGTCAGGCTCCCTGCTGCCCGCAAGATCTTACAGGAAATTGAGAGCCGGAATGGGATGCCATTTGCCAGAAGGCATGTTCATGTGAAATCAGCAGATCTTGCCCTCTCCCGTCTGATACATGATGGCATCATCAGATCATATCCGGTTCTGTCTGATGTTCCCGGCTCTTATGTGTCGCAGGCTGAACACACCATGATCGTAACCGGCGATGCTTGTATCGTTACCACTGCATGATAGCGATTCTTCTGTGATGAAAACGTAGTATAAGGATTATCGAAATGACCCGTGATGAGGAGATCCTGGACCTGATAGAACTGCTCCTGACTGCTGAGGTTTATAATCAGTATTCTAACCTGAGCGTCAACGATCTGACTCCGGTTGCCCGTGAAGTCTATGGGATCCATTCTATGGACGGTGAACGCACTCCGGTTGTCGTTGCCGAGAGTGCCCTGCAGCGAGTGCTTGGTATTCCTGATGCGCACCTCAGGCTGGATAAGCATCCTCTCACGTTATACGAAGAGTTCGGACACCGGCTTCGGATAACCTCACTTCCTGCCGGTCTGACCTGGTTTTTGAAGAATGGCGGGCGGGCCCGGATAGAGAAAAACCCTGCCCTTGCCTGGTTTGCCCGGGAGCAGGATCCCTCATTCAGTATCACATATGAAGAGGTCAGGGACAGAAACCCCCGGTTTGAGGACAGCAGGATCTATCTGGATCGGCGGATCTCCCGGATGCTTGCCGAGGATGACAAGCTCAGATCAGGTCTTGATCTTATCATTATCAGTGCACCGGAGGAGGTGGAGCAGACGATTGACGACATCATCTGCTCTGTTGATCAGCTCAGCCGGATTGTCAAACTAAAGGTTGCGCTTGAACACCTTGAGTTCCTGAAAAGCCGGCGGGTCTATGAGATTGGAAAACTGCTCTTTATCGGACCACCGGGTACTGGGAAGACCTCACTAGCCTTTGCCCTGACACGAGTGCTTCATATGCCGATTCTTGAAGTCCGGCTCTCTATGGTTACATCCCAGTATCTGGGAGAGACATCAAAGAATATTGACCGGATCTTTGATGTGGCGCGCTTGTTATCTCCCTGTATTCTCTTCATCGACGAATTTGATTTCCTTGCCAAGAGTCGGGTCGGGGATGACCACGGGGCTATGAAGCGGGCGGTGAATGCGCTCCTGAAGAATATTGATAGGATCAGCCTGATTAGAAACAGAGTCCTCCTTATCGGTGCAACCAATCACCCCCAGCTTCTTGATGAGGCAGCATGGCGGCGGTTTGATGAAGTCATCCCCTTTGATCTGCCAGACCTTCCGACCCGTGAGTTAATCCTTCGCCGCCTGCTTACTGAATCAGAAACCCATGTTGACATCGCACAGGTTGCAGAGCAGACCGAAGGGTTTTCAGGTGCAGACCTGAAGATGCTGGTCCGTGAGGCGATCCTCTCTGCGCTTACCGACGGCCGTACAGAGCTCACCCGTGATGACATCATCAAGGGGGAACTCCTGATAAAAACCAGAGATGAGCATAAAGCCAGGAACTGGATCTGATGGAAATCCGAATCCTGGGCTCCGGGGATGCCGTAGGGACACCGCATGTCGGGTGTCATTGTAAAAACTGTACCTATGCACGAGAGGCAGGAATCGAGCGGCTTCGGACATCTCTTCTGATAACGAATGAAGACCGTCACCTCATCATCGATACAACACCTGACTTGAGGCGGCAGCTCTTACAGGCCGGATCACCGAAGATTGATGCGGTCATCTGGACCCATGGGCATTATGATCATTTCATGGGTTTTGGTGATTTTTACCGGGTCCAACGTATCCCCCCGGTATATGGTGCTCCTGAGGTCCTTGCGTCATGCAGCCCTGTCTTTCACTTTCTTATCAGGGAAGAGCGGCCGGTTGAGGTGTACACACCTTTTATCACCTGCGGGCTTGAGGTTACGCTGGTCAGGGTTGAGCACCCGAATATCTACACCACAGGGGTCATAATATCAGATGGCAGGACCAGAATCGGCTATACGTCCGATACCAATGAACTTATCCCGCCAAAGTCCAGGGATCTGCTACGGGGCGTGGATATGCTCTTCATTGACGGTCTCTTTACCGACTCATATAAGAAGGTTGAAAAGCATCTGAACTACGAAGAGGCAATACGGCTTGCGAAAGAACTGAAGGTGAAGGATTTCCGTATTGTGCATATGAGTCATATCATTCCGTTTGATGCACCTGGACAGGGTCATGACGGAGAGGTATTCACCCTTTAATCTGTTTATGCGCTCTACCTTTATCTGATCTGAACTCTAACAAAGTACAAATGAATATTACGGTTCTCGAACTCGGTGAGGATAAGGTCAGGATTTCTCTTGCCGGCCAGGGACATACATTCATGAACGCATTAAAGACCGAGATTCTTACTGATCCTACGGTTGATGTTGCAAATTATGTCATTGAATTTCAGTTTTCAGACCCGGTCCTGACCGTTACTACTCACAATAAGGCCGACCCGGTAAAACCAGTCCTGGATGCATGCAGGCGCCTGTCCGGCCAGTGCGAGGAACTTTTATCCTCGCTTGAACAATCAGCAAAAAAGTAGATTCAGGGTTTTTCTGTAAAGATAATAGACCCTGATATCTTTGCTATTCTTACTTTTACCTTCTGGCCCGGACGACCCCCGGCAACGTACACGATATATTTCCCGACTTTAGCCACTCCGTCCCCACGCCGGGACGTGGATTCGATGTTGACCTCGATGATATTGCCCTGTTCAAGACCGGAGGATCCGGATTCAACCTTGGACTTCCTCTTCCTGACCGGGCGGTGACTTCCACATGCCTCACATTTGAGCATGAGAATACGGTCATCTTTATAGAGCCTGGTATCAGGTTTCCCACATTCGGAACATATGACATAATCATCGACATAGCTGCGGATCATCGGGGAGAAGAGTGAATCTTCAAATTTTCCATTGAAAATTGCACGTGACCCGTCGATCTTTCCTGCTGTACCAAGTTCCCCAAGCAGGTATTTCATCAGGTGATCAGAATCGCGCCGAAGAGCACTGACAATGTCTGAGAAGTTCTCAAGGATGGTGGTTTTCCCCTCAATTATTGATTTGGGTTCAGGGTATGACCAGCGTTCTCCATCCTCTGACGGTTCTGTCACCTCCTCGTATGCCTTATTCAGAAGGGTCTCGTATGATTCGACCATGCATTCATAATTTCTTTCACAACCGCAATTAAATATCCCTTGTTTTTATGGATGAGATGGTATGGTGCACCTGCGGCTGTGGGTATAGCGTACGAGAAAATCAGAATCCCAACTGAAAAGTTTTAGTATAATTCGGATCCCACTTATGGGAACCACTCAATATTTTTCTCCGAGGGCGCAATGTCTCTGCTAAAAACATCTGAAAGGGGTTTTTCCCGTGAACTGCCTGATGTGCAGTCCACTCTTCCTGATGTCAGGATTAACCTGACCAGGGTAGGTGTAAAGAATGTAAAAAAACTGGTCGAAGTTACCAGACCAGGGAAACGTCCGGTTATCTTCATCTCCAACTTTGATATCTTTGTAGATCTCCCCGGAAGTCTCAAAGGAGCAAACCTTTCCAGAAATTTTGAGGTTATCGACGAGGTTTTACAATCTGCGATAGAAGGAGAAGTAAAAGAGATTGAGCAGCTCTGCTCCCGTGTTGCACGGCGGCTTTTAGATAAGCATGAGTATGCAGACCGGACCGAAGTGCAGATGCGGTCTGAGTTCATGGTCGCCGGAGAAACTCCGGTCACCGGAACACTCTGCCAGGAGGTAGTCAAGGTGTTTGCCAGTGCGATTGCACAGAGGACATTTAAAGACCCTATCGTCAGGAAGAGCATCGGTGCTGAGGTTACGGGTATGACTGCGTGTCCGTGTGCCCAGAATATTATGCAGGAACGGGCACGGGAGGTTATGGAAAACCTGGATATTGCTAAGGATAAGATAGAATCATTCTTCAAAGAAGTTCCCATGGCTACGCATAATCAGCGGGGGAGAGGGTTCCTCTCTATCGAGACCGATGATGAGAGTCATGTAAAACTAGAGAAGATCATTATGATTCTCAAGCAGTCTATGTCTACGCCGATATTTGAACTCTTAAAGCGTGGTGATGAGGGTCATGTGGTTCTTTCGGCTCATAAGAACCCGCGGTTTGTCGAGGACTGTGTCAGAGAGATGGCACGCCGGGTCCATGCAGAGTTTGGCGATCTTCCCGGTGATTCCGTGGTTACCATTGCACAGGATAATGAAGAGAGTATTCACCAGCATGATGCGTTTGCAGAACGGCAGGCAACTATTGCCGAGCTTGCGGATGAGATCAATGGTGAAAATCTTGATGTCAGCTAAAATACCAGAGGAGCACGAGAACCAGCAGGATAAGTGCAGTTCCGGCAATAATTACCATGCCCTTTTTTACACGATCATGAGAGGCTAGCTCCTGCTCCATGATGCTGACGAACTCAGAACAGACTGGCATCGTCTGCCAGACTTTTTCAATGTCATCTCTTGTTACTTCATAAAAGTGATGCGAGACCTGATTACGGAAATTGACAAGGTCTATCATCTGCTGACGCATCTCCCATGAGATCACCCCGTGATCATGGAGTCGTTTAAAGAAAACCTTGTTTTTCACCTGCTCTTCGGAGCTGATATATCCCCGGATAAGGCTGACTTCACGTGCCAGATCCATAAGACGGTTTGTCAAAGCAAAAAGGACCATGGTACGTGCATAAAAATCCCTCCTGTCCTGGTCAAACCGCTCCTTCCTTCTGAAGATACTTTCGGCATCTTCCTGGTAGTGCCTGATGTCACAGAGTATGGACTGGCAGGCAGTGGATCGAAAAAGACAGGTTCCGTGAGGCATGTCCAATGACTCATGTACGTGTCTTTTTTCCGGAATATATCGATTGCTATAGGTTTAATCAGGGGTATGTATGAGCGCGAAGCAGTATTCTTCATCAGTTTTGTTTAAAAGCGACTAATTTCAGTCTTTTTTTAAAAAACCGAAACCATTACAAAAGGCACTCGGAAAATTTACCGATTGATTGAGTAACACAAAAATGTTTTTTTTCAAAGAGAATGAGTGCCTGTATTTGGATTCAATAAAGTCTTTATTTGCTCTAAAACCCTCTAAATTATAAGATATTTATAGTCTAATTGCTGGGGTGGAGAACGAACTCAGGCAGCTCTGTATCATACTGATTGTGAAAAAATGTATGTTCGTATTAATCCTTTCTGGATATCAGCCCACAATCGTGACATGATTTCCTTTCAAATGGCAAATTAGATATATCTTATAGCCAAATGCCATTTGTCGTACAATGGTACGGTCATACCCTCAGATCTCCTGAGGGCTCTTGATATGAGTTGTACAGCATTGCGAACAAACAAATATCAAAGGCGATTCTCTTGTCCAAAGTAGTAGAAGTTTCCCCAACCACACGACATGAAGGACACTCCAAGCTTGTCCTTAAAGTCAACGATGCGGGAATAATTGAGCGTGGAGATTGGCTGAGTATCACTCCGGTAAGAGGTATTGAGAAACTGTGTGTAGGGAAGACCATGCACCAGGCACCCAAGATCTCATCCCGTGTTTGTGGTATCTGTCCAATCGCCCACACTCTCGCAGGCGTCGGCGCTATGGAAGCATCGATCGGTTGTGAAATCCCACAGGATGCATATCTGCTCAGAACAATCCTTCAGTGTGCAAACAGGCTGCACAGCCATGCACTTCACAATATTCTGAGTCTGCCGGATATGTACATTCCAGGAACAGACACCAAGATCAACCCGTTCACTCCGGAAGAGCCAGTCAGAACCGTTGCAAAGCGGATCCAGCGGCTTCGTGAGATCGGGCAGACAGTAGGTGAGATTGTCGGTGGAGAAGCCATTCACCCAGGAAACCCCCGGGTCGGTGGTATGTATTACAACATCTCCCCACAGGCAAAACAGAAGATCTATGATCTTGCCAAGGAGGCCCTTCCCCTTGCCATCGCCCAGATGGACTTCATGATTGCAGTCTTCAAAAACTGGGAGAACCGTGGCACCGTTACTGTCGGAAAGACCGAAGTCGAGATTCCGGAGAAGTTCGGATGGCATGACCAGGGTTACATGGCAGTAGACCCTGTCTTCGACAGTTCAAGTCTTGACTTTGAACCGAAGTGGGATCCAGACCGGTGGACCGATGTCTCACCATATAACTGGTACCAGGGAGAACTCGAAGTAAGCCTTGAAGATGCAGACTACCCGGTCGGTGGAACCACCAAGGTCGGAACCAAGACCTGGCCACAGATGCAGGCCTGTACTTCAGTCCCGCTCTATGACGGTCAGCCGGTCGAAGTCGGTCCCCGTGCCCGTCTGGTCCAGTTCAAGAATTATGACCGCAAGGGTGCAATGGGTCTGCAGATTGCACGGCAGATGGAGTACCCGGACTGTCTGTACACCATGATCGAAGCCTGTGATGCACTTGACTGCAATGGTTCAGTACTTGCAGACGAGATCCCACAGGGTGACGGCAGCCTTGGATGGAACGCCAACGAAGCACCACGTGGTTGTGATGTTCACCTTGCCCGCGTCAAGGATGGAAAAGTTCAGGAGTACACCCTTCTTGTTCCGACCACATGGAACTTCCCGACCTGCAGTCGGGCTCTCGAGGGAGCACCATGGCAGCTTGCCGAGGTCATCATGCGTGCATATGACCCCTGTGTGTCCTGCGCTACCCACATGCTGGTAGTTGACGAGAGCAAGAAGATTGTCGCCCAGAAGCTTGTCCAGTGAGAGTGCCCTGCGCATGCTGTTCCAGGAGATCGTAATCTGCGGGTGCGGAAACCCGCTCTTTGCGGATGATGGGTTTGGACCGGCCGTAGTCGAGGAACTCCAGAAACTCGACCTGCCCGAGAATGTAAAGGTAATAGATGCCGGCCTTGGTGGTCCGCATTTCCTCTTTACCCTTCTTGCGCAATCGGATGAACCGGTCAAACACCTTTTCATCATAGATATTGCTGATTTCGGAGGAAAACCTGGAGAGATTGCAATCATCAGCCCTGATGATCTGCCACCGGGAAAATACCGGGATGCTCATTCCTGGGATTTAACCGAACCCATTCACCAGCTGAAAAACCGGGTGAAGATTGATATCATCGGGTGTCAGCCGAAGCGGGTTTCTGAACCAGAATTTGAGATAGGACTCTCCGAAGAGGTAACAGAAGCGATCCCAAGGACAGTACAGCTCGTGCTGAAAATGATTGGGGTAAATCATGGGACTACTATCATTGATCTTCGGGAAAAAGGAGAAGAAGGGACCTGCTCCGAAATCGCAGGAACCTACGGCTCCAGTATCTAAACCGATTGCGAAAGAAGAACCAAAGAAGGAGGAAAGGCCTGTGGCTAACAAAATAACAGTCGGACATGTACACATGAGTGGGTGTACAGGATGTCTTGTCTCCCTCGCCGACAACTACGAGGGGTTATTCACCATCCTTGACAATTACGCTGACCTCGTATATTGTTTAACTCTTGCCGATGCACGTCACATTCCAAAGATGGATGTTGCACTGGTTGAGGGGTCAGTCTGTCTGCAGGATGAACTGTCAGTAGAAGAGATTAAAGAAACCCGTGAGAAAGCAGCAGTTGTTGTTGCTCTCGGTGGCTGTGCTGCATATGGAAATATCACCCGGTTCTGCCGTGGTGGACAGTGGAACCAGCCACAGCATGAGGGATTTGTCCCAATCGGTGATGTCATCGATGTGGATGTGTATATCCCCGGCTGTGCTCCATGCCCGCAGCAGATCAGAAATGTCTGTGTCATGGCATACCTGCTCCTGAAGGGAACTCCCGAGCAGCAGGCACTTGCAAAAGCATACCTTGCACCGCTCATGGCACTTGCCAGTGAGGGAAGCAAGGCAACTTCAAGTGAGGCATGTGGCTGTGACATCATGACCAAGGTTATTAACCAGGGTCTGTGTATGGGCTGTGGTACCTGTGCCACGTCCTGTCCGGTCTTCGCCATCACCATGGAAGAAGGCAAGCCTAACATCCAGCGTGATATGTGTATCAAGTGTGGAGCCTGCTATGCAGCCTGCCCACGTGCATTCTTCAGCTTTGATGTTGTGAACCAGTACGAAAACATCCTTGGTATTATTGATGGTGCCATGAACCCGGGAGGGAACTAATCATGGATTATCTTGGCAAATATAAATCCGCAGTCGCTGCCCGCAGCACCAGTGCAGAAGTTCTGCGCTGCTCCCAGGATGGCGGGATTGTCACCTCAATGTTCCTCTACGCTCTTGAAGAGGGTATCATTGATGGTGCAATCGTTGCAGGCCAGGGAGAGAAGCCATGGCAGCCAAAGCCGATTGTGGCAACCACTCCAGAGGAGATCCTGTCTTCACGGGGAACCAGATACAATGTCTGTCCAAACATGTCTGTCCTGAAAGAGTCTGTACGCAAGTATGGTCTTGACAAGGTCGGTATTGTCGGAACTCCCTGTCAGATCCAGGCACTTCGAAAAGCACAACTCTACCCGGTCGGACTTCGTGATGTATGTGACAAGATTGCTCTTGCAATGGGTATTTTCTGTATGGAGAACTTCTCATACCAGAGCATGACTCAGATCGTGCAGGACCACTGCAATGTTGATCTGCACTCACTCAAGAAGACCGATATCGGGAAGGGGAAATACTGGGCATACACCAACCGTGGTGCAGTCTCCCAGATCCCGCTCAAACTCACTCACAAGTACGAACAGCCAGGCTGCCATGTCTGTCTTGACTACGTGGCAAACCTTGCTGATATCTCCACCGGTTCAGTCGGATCTCCTGACGGATGGTCCACTGTGTTTATCCGGAACAACAATGGAGAAAATATCTGGAACAAGGCAGTCGCCGCTGGTATCTTTGAGACCAAGCCGATTGAGAGCGTCAAGCCAGGTCTTGAACTCGTCACTAAGCTTGCAACCGAAAAGATCACCAAGAACCAGAAGGAGCTCGAACACCGTGCAACATTCGGTGTTAACAAGGGTCTCCGCAACCCCTATATCTAATTTTTTTCCTTCTTGGTTCGGATAATTATCTGAAAAAGAAATTAATTATCTTTAGGGTTTTAAAAGGTCGAGGATTTTTTTAGCATAATCCGCAATATCTATTCTCCAGTACTGGTGGACCAGACGATTTCTAAACCGAGCCATTTCACCCAGATGATGAGCCTCGTCTCTTTTTAGTACCCCATTTTCAGCTATGACGAGAAAGGTATCTGCATAATCTTCAGCACGTATTCGTCAGGGAAGGGGGAATACATATAAAAAAATTAGGAAAGAGGGAAATCACTCTCATCGACAGGTACCCGTGTATCGGGAGAACCTGTATTTTGATAGAGCGGGATGGTGCTCTCAGCCCATTTCCATTCAGCATAATCTATCTTCTCTCCATATGTGCTTGGGACATATGCATCAGGATCCCAGGTATCATCAACAACCCTTGCCGGGCGAAGTTTTTCTTCATGGATGAGACCAGTTTCGGCGGGGTTAAATACACCCGTCATCATGTAGTATTCCGGTTCGCTATGGAACCGCTTTTCAGCAACATTCCAGCCTCGACCGAGTGTATAATACACCTGGTATGACTCAGAGGGCAGTTTCAATACTCCGGTCTGGTGAGGAGCCAGGTATACTGCAAATGGTATCGGCCAGTTCATCTCTTTAAACACAACAACTGCTTCCTTATCATTTGCTGAGTTGTCAAGAGTGACCTGGTTTATTCCGTTCTTTGGGATGCTCCCGTATATTTTCGTAAGGTCTTCCCCAAACACGGGAATCATAAGAAATGACAGGATAATAAGCAGGGAAAGCCCTGGTCTGAAGTTCATCTTATAACCTCCTGAGTACCGGTGACGGAGTATTATTTTTCGAAGATGAAATCTTTTTCCTGATTTGTAAAATGAGCATTCTTTCTCTCTGAATATCATCGTTTTCTGGAAGGGAAAAAAATTTTGGTTTTATTTAAAACCGGAATTATTGCCCTCCTTATACCTGGCTTTTCACTCCCACGCTACGTTCACGAACCTGAAATGAAACCATGACGATGAGTGATATTGGGAGTGCAATAACCAGGGGATCGATAACGGTCCAGGGTGCACCCAGTATCGTTACTGATCCGGTCAGGAACTGGGAGATCCCAAGGGCCTTTGCTTCGGCGGTATGGATAAAAACCGTGTAAAAGAACCAGATGAACGCTCCTGATATCATACTGGCCATCGCCCCCGCCCGTGAAGGTCGTTTGGAATACACCCCTACTGCAAATGCCGGGAGAAATGCCGAGGCACACAGGCCCATGAACATCGCAGTTGCCCGGGCAATAATGCTCGCCGGCATGGCAAGAGCCAGAACAACACTCAGGATCATCATCACAATACATCCAATCTGGTTTGCCCGAAGTGACATGGCACATTTCTGTCCTCTGCCCCAGAGGTCACAGACAAGAGCGGTCCCCATGGTGTGATAGAGTGACGATAGGGTGGACATTGCCGCTGAAAGCAGGGTCAGCATAAAGATTATCACAAACAGGTCTGGCATGGCGGTATTGATATACAGGGGAATGACCGAGTCTACGTTCCCCCCTGCTGCATCAATGGCAATCTTTCCCATGTGCTGGTAAAAATAGACATTTGTCAATGCACCAACCGTAAATGCCACTCCGGTCATCATCAGGATGAATGGACCCCCGACCAGTACTGCCCGGTTTAATGCCCTGTTCTCCCGTGCGGTCATGAACCTGACGACGAGCTGGGGCTGGGCCAGGACACCGATACCAACACCAAGGACAAGCGTTGTTATCAGGGTGAACCAGATGGGTGAGCCTAGTTCAGGCATTGATGCCCACCCCGTCATTCCCTGCCCGGCAAGTGTCTCGGGAACCAGGTCAGACATGGCAGCGAGTGCCTTATGGCCTGCAGTCACGCCACCGACATATATGTAGGTCAGCACCAGAAGAATTGTCATCCCAATGAGCATGATCGCTCCCTGGAACGCATCGGTGTACATAACTGCAATAAGCCCGCCATAGATGACATAGAGAGCAACGATGACTGCAAATCCAATCAGGGCGGTGGTGTAGGAGATGCTTAAGGTCGTCTCAAGAAACCGTGCACCTCCTATCAGAACCGCAGCGGTATACAGCGGCATCCCCAGCAGGATGATAATACCACTGATGAACTGGAGTTTTGGGGTATTGAAGATCTTGCCCATAAGGTCAGGGAATGTAATCGCCCCGGTTTCTGCTCCCTTCTCCCGTGTCTTCTTTCCAAAGAGCACGAATGCCAGAAGAATCCCTACCCCTATATTAAAAACCGTCAGCCAGATAAGTCCCATACCAAGGTTTGCTGCAACCCCGCCAAACCCCACGATTGCTGATGTTGAGATGAACGTCGCACCATATGAGAGGGCGATGATCACCGGATGACTGTCCCGTCCGGCCAGCAGATAATCTTCTGCATGAATGGTTTTTTTGTATCCAAGGTATCCAAGCACCAAGGTGATTGCAACATACACCAGAACAAGGATGATCGTAACCGCCGGGTCAACTGCCATGATCGCGTCCTCCTTTGTTCCAGTTCAGAGCTCCGTAGATAACACAGGCTATGGCCAGGCCTATCGCGATTGCGTACCCCATCCAGATAGCAGGGTCTGTAATACCAAATACTGAGAACATGTTTATCGAACCTCCGGTAAACTGTCAGTGAATATCAATACCGGGGACCGGAAAGAGCCGGCCCCCTATCTAAACACGAAGAAAAAAGGAGCGAAGAATAAATTGCTGACGGAAGGTATCCACTGCTGACTCAATTTACCACTATAATGTATCACCTGGTTCAGTATAAAATATACGCTGGTGCATAGAGAGGATGTTGAAAAAAGGATGATATCAGGACTGGTCAGAAGAGTTCTGGTCCTGACTGATCATGACAATAGATGTAGTGGTGTTCATAAGAACAGGAGGAGCGATGGTCTGCGGCCCTCCGGCGATGATCCGGATCATCCCGTCACGGTACCAGTCATTGTTCGCTTCATCACGCTCCGGAACAAGATTGCCCGGATCCACATCCATGAGTACGCCGTACGTTCCTGCTACAATATCACGGGGGATGGTAAAAGTCCGGGTGGTGCTCGCCTGTCCGGTTGCCGGTACTGATCCCACCTCCCACGTGCCGAGAAGCAGTGGCTCAGTTGCCTGAACCGACCGGTTCGTCAGGTACATATCAACATAGAACATACCAGCATCAGTTCCTCCTCTGTTTTCCACCGCGGCAATAACCCGAATCTGATCCCCGGGTCCGGCACGAGAGGGGATGATGAGGCCGGATCCCACCAGGTCTGCATCACTGCCATCGGGGAGTGGATCCGCGATATGTATCGTTTTTTGCTGAACTTGTGTGGTATCTTTTCCCATGACCTCCCTGACAAAGTTATATGCACCATCGGCAAGGTCAAGGGGCAAAAGGAAAGTCTTTACGCTTGAATAATCCCCTCCTGAAGTTATCGACTCAAGATCTGCGGATCCAATCGGAACCCGCTTTGCATTCCCCTCACTTTCATTTACCAGATAATAGGAGATGGTCACCGGCCCAGTCTCATCATCTCCTGCATTTTTTACCACTTCAATCACCGTAAGCGAACCACCCGCATATCCGGTTTCACTCACGATCAATCCCTCTGATGTAATATTCACTGCAGCATGGGCCGGGAGCATAACGGCAAGGAACAGTATCATCAGTAGCCATCCGGTACGAATGGTCATAACTGATGATTGGAGAGCGTTCCCATAAAACCTTTCCAGATGAATTAACCGATTGTATCACCAACGTACAGATGATTTATTATGTATACACTGGTTCTGATTCGTCATGGAGAAAGTCTCTGGAACCGGGAGAACCGGTTTACCGGCTGGCGTGATATTGATCTCTCCCCCCAGGGCATTGATGAGGCACGGGCTGCAGGCAAAGCGCTCAGGGAGCAGGGTTTTGAGTTTGACCTTGCGTATACGTCAGTTCTGAAACGTGCCATCCGGACACTCTGGCTTATTCAGGAAGAGATGGACCTTATGTGGATTCCGGTGATCCGGACATGGCGCCTGAATGAGCGTCATTATGGGGCTCTGACCGGGCTGAATAAGATCGAGACGGTGGAGAAGTATGGTGAACAGCAGGTTCATATCTGGAGAAGAAGCTATGACATCCCTCCACCGGCCTATACTCCGGATAACCTCGATAATCCATCCTATCACCGCCGGTACCAGGAGATAAAGAGAAGCGATCTGCCGATGACCGAGTGTCTGAAGGATACGGTAGCACGGTTCATCCCGTACTGGAATGACGAGATCGCTCCGGTTATCAGATCAGGAAAGCGGGTTTTGATAACGGCTCACGGGAACAGCCTGCGGGCCCTGGTCAAACATCTTGACAATATATCAGATACTGACATCCCTGATCTGAATATCCCGACCGGTATACCATTGGTGTATGAACTGGATGACAACCTCAAACCGGTCAGATCCTATTATCTTGGCGATGAGGAGAAGGTAAAGGCCGCCATGGAAGCGGTGAAAAATCAGGGAAAAGCGAAGTAATTCTTTTTAGCCGAGCATATCTTTCAGGAAGTACTCATGCATCCGGAGGTCATGGCTGATCTCCGGGTGAAAGGAGAGGATGAGTTTCTTCCCTTTTTTTGCCGCCACGATCCCCTGTGGAATCTCTGCAAGGATGGTAACATCCGGCCCTGCTCTGGTGATCACCGGTGCCCTGATGAATATTGCATGAAACGGGGTATCAAATCCTGATATCTGAAGGTCCGCTTCAAAAGATTCGCGCTGCCTTCCGAATGCATTTCTGTTGACGGTGATATCGAGGAGGTCAAGAGGGGTAAACCTGGTTTCGTTGATAAGGTCCCGTGCAGACACAACCATGCCAGCACAGGTTGCAAAGATACCTCCCTTAAAATTCTGAATGATGTTTCTCATTCCGTTCTTTTCTATGAGCCGCATGATGGTTGTGGATTCACCACCTGGTATTGCAAGCGCCATCAGATCCAAAATCTGCTCCGCTTTTCGAACGGGAACAACCGGGATGTTCAGTCCCAGGTTCTGTATTGCCGACTCAAATGCCGAGATGTGTTCGGAAACATCTCCCTGGAGTGCCAGGACACCAACCGCAGCATTACCAGCCACGATTTGAGAGCACCTCTTCAGGTGGGAGGGCATGGATGTCAAGACCACGCATTGCATTGCCCAGCCCTTTGGAGACCTCAGCTATCACAGCAGGTTCATTGTAGTGGTTTACTGCCTCAACGATAGCTTTTGCCATGAGTTCAGGCTGTTCAGATTTGAAGATTCCTGAACCGACAAATACTCCGTCACTTCCAAGCTGCATCATGAGTGCTGCGTCTGCGGGTGTTGCTATGCCTCCTGCAGAGAAGTTAACAACCGGAATACGCTGACGCTTTGCGGTTTCAATTAAAAGATCAACAGGGGCTTCAAGTTCCCGTGCCCGTTTCACGAGTTCAATCTCTTCCATCCCTTTGAGTTTTCTGATCTCTGAGAGGATGGTCCGGTTATGCCGCACCGCTTCCACAACATTTCCTGTACCTGCTTCTCCCTTGGTACGGATCATGGCTGCTCCTTCGTTTATCCTGCGCAGTGCCTCACCAAGATTTCGTGCACCACAGACAAAGGGGACGGTGAATTTTGTCTTATCGATATGGTATTCTTCGTCAGCAGGGGTCAGGACCTCTGATTCGTCGATCATGTCAACACCCAGTGCCTCAAGCACCTGTGCTTCAACGAAATGACCAATCCGAGCTTTTGCCATGACCGGGATGGAGACCGCGTCCATGATCTCGATTATCTTTTTTGGGTCTGCCATCCGGGCAACACCGCCCGCTGCTCTGATATCGGCAGGAACACGCTCAAGTGCCATAACCGCAACTGCTCCTGCGTCTTCTGCAATACCGGCCTGTTCGGCAGATACCACATCCATTATTACGCCCCCTTTTTGCATGGACGCAAATCCCCGTTTAATAAGTTCGGTGCCGAACCGGAGGTCTTCAAGTATCATATTCCGTATATGTTGGGCACACCGTCCAATAATACTAGTGCGATACCGGTAAACAAACAAAAAAGGAGGGTTGAAAGACGAACCGTCCGGATTATCGAGGGACCAGCCTCCCGAAGGGTCTTAATCTCCTCTCCTATCCGGTACATCCCGGGTTTTTCAAAGAGTATCCCCTCCCCTCCGGCTATCAGGGACATAGGGATGCCTCCGTTAAATCCTGGTCTCTTTTTCCGGTCACGAATGAAGATTGCGTAAGCTGGTTTGATTCTTCCCTTCATAGCATACATGATGAAAAGCAGAAGGCCGCATATTCGTGCAGGAATGAAGGAGAAGATATCATCCATTCTGGCTGCACACCATCCCAGGTCTTTTCGCTCATCAGTATACCCCAGCATGGCATCCATGGTATTGATCGCCCGGTACATCGCAGCACCTGGCAGGCCAAGGATGAGAAACCAGAAGAGGGGAGCGATGATGCTGTCATTGAGATTTTCTGCAACTGACTCATAGGCGGCAGAGAGGATCTGCTCCTCGGTCAGTACTGACGTATCCCTGGATACCAAAAGAGAGGCCTGGTGTGCCCGTTCCTGCTTGGATGCTGCCTGTGCAACCGCCCTGGCATGCTCTTCAAGTGCTCTCCAGGCAAAGCAGATTTTGAGGAGAAACGGGCCGGCTATCAGGTATACATACCATGGTGCAGCCATCTGGAAGAGAGCAAAAGGCATAGTGAAGAGAATTACAGTCCCAAGCCACCCGA